>DASVRN010000063.1:0-16723 GCA_036388595.1 Chloroflexia bacterium | reverse complement strand
TTGGTCCGTGAATAGGAGCTTGCTCCTGCTACGGGACCCTACTCCCCCTGTCATCCTGAGCGTAGCGAAGGATCTCAAGAAGGTGAGTAGGGATGTTGCTGAACTTTGAGCAGCAAAGACAGGGTGCTAGAGATTCAACATCGCGGCAAGAGTAGCATTTGAGATCCTTCTCTGCGCTTAGGATGACAGAGAGGTAGAGTTACCCGGGCATAGTAACTATCTCACATCCACGAACCCTACTTAGCAAACCGCATCACGTTTCACGTTTCACGTTTCAGACACAGGAGTGACACACAGTGGATATGCTCAAATCGTCGCGGGATGAAGACCAGCGCAAACGAGACGAGGCCCAGTTCTATACCATACAGCAGCAGTTGGACGAACTGCGGCGGCAGCTACGGGAAAACCTGGCCCGGCAGCAGTGGTTCGAGGAGCTGTACAAGCAGAACGAGGGCAAAGTAAGCCAACTACAAATTGCCCAGGACCGCCTCACCCAGGACGTAGCCCAGGCCCTGCACGCCCGCCAGATTGACGAGGGTCGCACCAAGGCCCAGGTTGCCGAGCTTGCCACCCGCATCGAGGCCCCCGACAAGCAGATCCGCGACCTGCGCTCCCAGATAGGTGAGCTTGCTGAGGCGCGCAAGGCCGACCGGGACAAGGAGGCGGGGGTGCAGCGCCAGATTGACGAGTTGCACCGCCAGATACGTGAGGTCAATTCCCACATCTCGCAGGCCGCCGAAGCCTACAAGCACCTGACGGATGTTATGCATGAGCTTGAGGCCACTATCGCTGACGTGCGCAAGGAAGCGTTGCATATCGGTGAGTTGCAGCGCATAGAAGAGCAGCGCCTGCGCCGCCAGGGTGTCGAGTTGCAAGAGCTGTTCGAGACCCTACGACAGCAATTCGGGGAGATAGCGGCCCGCTCGCAACGGGTGGACGACGTGCGCAAGCAGCTTGGCGAGCGCATCGAGAGGATAGAGGAGCAGCTACAGCCCATCCATGAGGTCGAGGAGACGCTGACTGACGACCTCCAGCGAATTGAGACTATGGCTAACGAGCAGTACATCGCCCAGCAGGAGCGGCTGGAGGTGGTGCGCTTGCAGCTTGAGTCCCAGGTGGGAGAAATTCGCCAGCTTCACGACCAGCGTACCGACCGCACCATGAGCCGCTTCAACCAGCTTGAAGAGCGAGTGCGTTCCATCGACTCGGCCCTGAGCGAGCTACCCAGCCGCTTCGAGGCGTTGGAGCGCCGTGACGAGATGATCGGTTCGGAGGCCGACACGATTGAGGAGTGGCTGGTGATGCGCCAGTTGTCCGCGCTCGAAGGCATACTCGATGACGTACGACAGCGGCGGACGGACCGTGCAGGCAGCATCACCACCGGCCTGTACAACAGGCCCGCTCCCCAGCCGGAAACCCCCGGTTCCGTCTACAACCCCTCCGGCCTCCTCCGCAGCGTCCGCGACGCCAAGCCCCCGCGCAAGGACAGTGACGGCGACATTGAGAGTGATGAGGACTGAGGACTGAGGACTGAGGACTGAGGACTGAGGACTGAGGACTGAGGACTGAGGACTGAGGACTGAGGACTGAGGACTGAGGACTGAGGACTGAGGACTGAGGACTGAGGACTGAGGACTGAGGACTGAGTGGATAGCTGCTTAAAGGGAGCACTCCGGCATGAAAGATGAGCCTGGCACTGAAAGTGACAACTCAGTCCTCAGTCCTCAGTCCTCATCACTCTCCTACCATCGTCCTCGCAAGTCGCTGGGGCAGCACTTTCTCAAGGACCGCTCGGTGCCGCCCAGGATCGCGGTCGCGGCTGCTATAGAGCCGAACGATGTCGTGGTGGAGGTTGGGCCGGGGCTTGGGGTGCTCACCGAGGAGTTGGCGCGCAGGCTCGACCCTGAGCGCGGCAGGCTGGTGGCGGTGGAGTTGGACGACGACCTGCTGCCGGTGCTGAGAGAACGGTTCGCGGCCATGCCCCACGTGAGTTTCGTGCACGCCGACGTGCTGGACGTGCCCCCCCAGGAGCTTTCGCAAGGCCGCCCGTACAAGCTGGTGGCTAACCTTCCCTATTACATCACCTCGGCCATCCTGCGCCACTTCCTCGAAACCGAGCACAAGCCCCGGTCGCTCACCGTCATGGTGCAGAAAGAGGTAGCCGACCGCATGGTAGCCAAGCCCCCGGAGATGAGCCTGCTGGCGGTGTCGGTGCAGTTCTACGGCAGACCGAAGATCATGTTCAAGGTGCCGCCCGGCGCGTTCAACCCGCCCCCCAAGGTCGATTCCGCCGTGGTGCGGATAGACGTATATGGCGAGGGGGAAAGCCCTGTAGATGTAAGTAGCGAGGCGGCGTTCTTCAGGCTGGCGCAGGCGGGGTTCGGTCAGCGTAGGAAGCAACTCGCCAACACCCTCACATCAGGGCTAGGGTTGCCCAAAAGTGAGGTGATTGAGAGCCTGCAAAAAGCGGGTATCGAACCCACGCGGCGGGCCGAGACCCTCACGCTGGGCGAGTGGGCGCGCCTCGAACGGACGGTAAGCGAACTCACCCGGCAGCCGTGATGCCAGAGCTACCTGCCTACGCCAAGATAAACCTCGGCCTAGAGGTCACGGGCAAGCGCCCGGACGGCTATCACAACCTCGTGTCGGTGATGCAGCTTGTGGACCTGCACGACAGGCTCACCTTCTCCCCGGCTGACAACGTACGACTGTTCAGCGACGACCCGGCCATGCTGGCGGAAGGTGAGAACAACCTCGTGCTACGTGCCGCCTACCTGTTGCGGCAGGCTTCCGGTACCGGTAAGGGCGCTCATATCACCCTGGACAAGCGCATCCCTAGCGCCGCCGGGTTGGGGGGAGGGAGCAGCGACGCGGCGGCTACGCTGCTGGGCCTGTCGCGGCTGTGGGGTCTCGACCTGTCGCGTGAGGAACTGTCGCGGTTGGGGAGCACGCTCGGCTCGGACGTGCCGTTCTTCTTTGGCGGGCCTACCGCGCTGGTGGAGGGCAGAGGCGAGCAGGTCACGTCGCTTGCACCTCTACTTCTGTTCTTGGCTGTGCTGGTCTCTCAGCCCTACCACATTCCAGGCAAGACCCGGCAGCTATACGCCAGCCTCGCGCCCGAAGACCTGGGCGACGGCACCAGGACCCGCGAAGTGTTGTCAGTCCTGCAACGGGGCGGCGACATAAGCTCGGTGCCCCTGTTCAACTCCTTCAAGCGTGCCGCCTTCCAGGTCTTCCCCGGTCTCGAACGGGTACGCAGGCAGATGCTGGACGCCGGTGCCCCTAACGTGTACCTCTCCGGCAGCGGCCCGACACTCTACACTCTCTACCCACAGTCCGCCGCTTCTGAGGCGCAGAGGTTGTATGACACCCTCATTGACAACGGCCTGAAGGTCTATCTCGTGGAGAGTAAAAGGTGACTTCACCCTCTAAGCAGATACGCAGCTATCAGCCCGTTTCTCTTACGGAACCATATTCCCCCCTGTCATCCTGAGCGTAGCGAAGGATCTCAAGAAAATGGTGTATGGATGCTGGGGACGTGTGGGGGCTGGTGCTGAAGGTTCAGCGTATCTCTTAGGGCAGCATCTTAGATCCTTCGCTACGCTCAGGATGACAGAGGGAAGTTTTGGTCCCTAGCATGAAACAGCCGAACTTGCTGTACACTGTATAGCAAACCGCATCACGTTTCACGTTTCACGTTTCAGAACCATGTCATTCATCATCCACCGCAAGCCCCCATATCGTGTGTACGTCGAGGAAGGGCGTAGCATAGCTATGGCGCATGTGGCGGAGTTGCCGGGGTGTTTTGCCGTGGGGTCGTCGGCTGCGAAGGCGGTGCAGGCGGTGCCGGGTACGATTACGCGCTTCCTGGCGTGGCTCAAGAGACAGAAGGAGCCGCTGGTGCCGGAAGCCCACGTCTCGCGGCCCAACATCGCCGACCTGTACGTAGCCGACGTGCTTCATGAGGCCCCGCCAACGGTGGGAGGCAGCTATGCGGCCTTGTTCGAGTTCGACAAAGAGGCCTGGAACGACGAGAAGCTGGAGCGCACCCTACGCTGGCTTGGCTACAGCCGGGCGGAACTGCTGTCCCGAATAGAGCGACTGAGCGACGAGGAGCTACGGCAGCGCAGAATATCGCCGGACCGCACCATGTGGGACACCCTGCGCCACATAGCCGAGGCCGAATACGGCTACATCAACCGCGTGGCAGGTCCGCTGGCCGATAGAGAGCCGCTCACGGACACCGAACCCGCGGACGCGCGCGAGCGCCTGACAGCTATAAGAGAGATATTCCTGCGCCACGCCCGCTCCGTCCCCCAGGAGGAACGCGGCCGCATAATCCTGCCTACCTGGACCTCTCGCCCCGACGAACCCTGGACCCTCGCCAAAGCCGTCCGCCGCGCCCTCGAACACGAGCTAGAACACGTGGGAGATTTGGGATTTAGGAATTAGGAATTAGGATTTCGGATTTGTTCGGAGTTCTTCTAAATCCGAAATCCTAATTCCCAAATCAGACGCTGTTCGCTACGTCCACTATGGCTTCCTGCACGCCTTCGAACTGCTTGAGGGTAGTCTCTACGGTGTCCTTGCAATGGTTGCAGGATATGGCGGGTATTACCAGGCTGATGTGGCGCATCGGTGTCTCCAATCGTCTTTGACTTGCGGGCGGGGTGCGTTTGCCCGGTGCATGTCATTATAGTCAAGGCGTCTACTGGTTGCCAACAAGCCGCGATTGGCAACTTCGCCAAGTATGGACCGCAATTCGCCGTTTTGTGGTATGATATGGCGGATTGAATGGGTGCCTAAACCACCCATTGACGGTCGTAAGTGACATAGTTCGACAGCGTAGTTGGCGGCTTTAGCACGGGAGGGGTTATGCTAAGGATCGAAGGGGTTAGCAAGATCTACGAGGACGGGACCAAGGCCCTGCACAAGGTCGATCTACAGATACCGGACGGGCAGTTCGTGGTCATCATCGGCCTGTCGGGGTCAGGCAAGTCCACTTTACTCAGGTGCATCAACGGCCTCATCAAGCCGAGCGCGGGCAAGATATGGCTGGATAACGACGAGGTTACCGCCGCGTCTACCGCGGAGTTGCGCCGCCTCCGGCTGAAGATAGGCATGATTTTCCAGCAGTTCAACCTAGTCAAGCGTTCGTCGGTTATGACCAACGTGCTATCGGGCCGCCTCGGTTACAGGTCCACGCTGCCCACCCTGTTCCACCGCTTCTCGGCGGAGGACTACCAGATGGCGTTTCGCAACCTGGAGCGTGTGGGTATCCCCCAGAAGGCGTACTCGCGCGCCGACCAGCTATCGGGCGGACAGCAGCAGCGCGTGGCAATCGCCAGGGCGCTCATGCAGGAGCCGAAGCTGATGCTCGCCGACGAGCCGGTGGCCTCCCTCGACCCCGCCACCTCCCATTCGGTGATGAAGTACCTGGAGCAGATCAACAAGGAAGACGGCCTGACCGTGCTGTGCAACCTGCACTTCCTTTCGCTGGCCCGCCGTTACGCCGACCGCGTGATCGCGCTCCGCAACGATGGCGAAGGCGGGCATATAGTTTTCGACGGCCCGGCCCTCGAGATTGACGAGAAGAAGTTCCGCGACATCTATGGTGAGGACGCCGTGGAAGTGGAGATCGGCCCCGACAGGGGAAGGCTTGAGGAAGCGACCAGCGGCGCAGTCGACATCGCCGCGGGAGGGAGGTTCTAATGGCAACGATAGACAGGCCCATAGCCCCGATCCCTCCAGGCGCGCCCACCGTTTACAAGCAGCAAAAGCCCTTCTTCCTGCGCTCGTGGTTCGCTTTGGTGCTGACCGTTGTGCTGATAGTGTCCCACATCATCGGCTGGCGGGTATCGGAGATCAACCCCGGTTTGCTGGCAGCGAAGTCGGGCGACATAGGTCGCTTTATCGGTGAAGTGTTAAACCCCGCACTGATAAGCTCTGATATCAGTACGGTCGAGCTACAGATGCCCGTCTCTGGCTCGGACGTTGAGGTGAATGCGGTACCTTACGAGTCCTCGGAGGTGCTCATACCCTCGATCATGGCGGGTGAAAACCCCGTGGACCTTCCTCCCGGTACCCCTACGTACAATGCCGGGGGTAGGGTGTCGTCCGACACTGTAATGCCGGGGCAGGAAGTAACGGTCAGCGGCACCGGCTGGCGGCCCAACACCCCAGGGCAGGTACTGTGGCGTAGCACCGGGCAGAGCGCTTCGGTGCAGACACTAGGCGCGTTTACCAGTGACGGACAGGGTAACTTCGAGGTCAGGGTGAACGTGCCTAGCGACCCGGAGCGAGTGATCAGCACGTCGGGCTTCGCCAACACGCTAGCGCTACGGCAGACCTGGGGTGTCGGCAGCCCGTATCCCAGTGAGGCGTTGCGGCTATCGTGGGAGAAGATCGTGGAGACGGTCTTCCTGGCGCTGATGGGCACGACCTTCGCGGTGGTACTCAGCATCCCGCTCAGCTTCCTGGCCTCGCGCAACCTCATGTCGCATACCATACTGGGCAACGGCGTGTACTATATCACCCGTACCGTGCTCAACATATTGCGCTCGATTGAGGTGGTAATCTGGGCGGTGATTTTCGCCGCCACAGTGGGCCTCGGTCCGTTCGCGGGTATGCTGGCGCTGGTGGTGCACTCTATCGCCTCGCTCGGTAAGCTCTACTCGGAGGCCATAGAGTCCATCGACCCCGGCCCGGTAGAGGCGCTCACGGCCACAGGTGCCAACCGCTTGCAGGTGATTATGTACGCCGTCGTGCCGCAGTTCATCCCGCAGTTCCTGTCGTTCACGATGTACCGCTGGGACATCAACGTGCGTATGTCCACGGTTATAGGCATCGTGGGTGGCGGTGGTATCGGCTTTATCCTGATCCAGTACATCAACCTGCTCAGGTGGTCCGAAGCAGGCACGGCCATCTGGATCATCGCCATCGTGGTCATCCTGATGGACTGGATTTCGTCCGCGGTGCGCAAAGCCGTGATTTAGGCCTAAAACGTGGTTCTGAAACGTGAAACGTGAAACGTGATGCGGTTAGGGTAATATAGTCCTGTAAATAGAGAATGGCGGCTCGTGTTAGTTGAGCCGCCATTCTCTATTTCGTGTACCAGGCCACCATAGCCGCATCACGTTTCACGTTTCACGTTTCAGAACCACGTTTCAGACTTCTATCTCCATTCCCTCGTACCCCAATTCTATAGACGTGCCCAGTTCCTTTGCCAGTGCGGCGATTTCCTCGCGAATGCGGTCTTCGTGGTAGGGGTTGAGGTGGATGCAGACGACGCGGGGGAAGTAGCCTTGCAGCGAGTGATAGGCGCGTAGCTCTTCGCCTAGAGAGAGTGGGGTCAAATGCCCGAACCTGTAGGCGAACTCCTCATATTCGCTCGCCATCGTGGTCTCGGTTATAAGCAGGTCGGGGCGAATATGGCCCCAACTCGGAGCGCCGTGGCCCCTTGTGTCGGCGGTATAGAACATGGAGGCCTCGCCATCCGAGATAAAGTAGCCCTGGGTCGGCACGGTATGGCTTACTTCGATGGGTAGCACCTCATAGTCGAGCAGGCTGAGGTACTGGCCTGATAGGGCGCTGTGGAAGACAAGCGGGTGGCGAGTGCCGCTAGAGTGGGTCATGGCGGGCCAGGTGATGTCGTTGAAGACGTGGGTTTCCAGCACCGCCCGCGTGTGGTCCATGCAGTAGAGGTCAAGGCCTTTGGTGTGCCAGCGGTTGTGTATGAAGCCCGGCAGGTCCTTGATGTGGTCGTGATGCTGGTGGGTGATGAGGGCGGCGTCTATGGCTAACTGGTCCTCCAGCGAGAGCGACCCGGTAAGCCCCCCGGCGTCAATCACCAGCCGCCCATCAACCAGTATGGAGGTGAACCTGATCTTGTCGCTCTCCCCCTGGTGCGCACCCAGTATCTTCACCTTCATATCGCAGCCTTCTCCCTATACCCCCTTGTTAGCTAAACGCCAAGACGCAAAGACGCCAAGGACGCGCCAAGAGGGTGATAGTTTCATTGCATATAAGCAGCATATTCATGTTAATGCTGCGTTCACCGCAACTAATATACAACAATACTAATCTTGGCGCGTCCTCTGCGTCTTGGCGTCTTGGCGTTTCCGTCTAACTAAGCTTCGGCCAGCACTACGATGCGGTCGGCGGGGGAGAAGGTGATGGTTTCGGCTTTGTCGGGGTTGAGGGTCACGCCGTAGCCCGCGTTGGCGTCGCCGGACTTTGACATGATGCGGTAGCCCATCGCTATCTCGCCCCGCCGCCTGGCCGCCTCCACTACGGTGTAGAAGTTGATCGGTTGGCCGGGGTTCACGTAGTCGGAGGCGGGCTTCAGGTAGATTTCCGAACCTTCTGAGTTGAACAGGTCGGCAAACACGGCCCCTAGGTCCTTGTTCTCGGAGATCTGGGAGAGCATCAAGCTGATGAGCTTGTCGCTGACTATGAAGTCGTCGGCCTTGGTGACCTCAGCAAGCTGGCGGTTGCGGTCGTCCAGCATCTCGCTCACGATGGAGAACCTGTCGCCCAATTTGGCCTCGATATCGCGCAGGTGGAGCAAGGTGATGAGCGTGCGGGCGTCGGCGCGTTGCGGGTCCATGTCGTCGGAGCAGAGCACGATAACGTGGTCGTAGTTCTCAACGCCGAGGTTGTCCAGCACCTGCCGGTCGGTGGTGTCACCTTCAGTACAGGTGACGGTGATACTGGTCATGGTAGCCGCGCGGCGGGAGACTTCCTCAACGCAGTCGGGGGTGTCAGCGACAACCGCCACGGTGGAGCCGGTCATCACGTAATGGTCAAGCTCTGAGACGATGGGTAGGCCACGGCGGTTCCAGCCCAGGATGAGGATGTTCTCCGGCTTTGGCTCCGATACCGTGCCCACGCGGATGGCTGCCTCGTTTATCTGGTAGTCCACGCCCTGCGATATCTTAGCGGTGTCGTCGTCTTCCGTGACCACAATCATACTGTCGCCCGGTGCGATGACGGTATCCATGGGCGGGTTGAGCTGCACCACGCCGTCGGCCCGGCGCAGGCCTATGAGCGCGGATTTGCGGTATGCCAGCAGCGCCTCGCTGAACGTCTTACCGACCAGGCCTGGCTCTTCCGTCGTGTATATCTCGTCGCCGTCGAAGTCGAGTAGCTCCGTGTAGACCACCGAAAGGCCCGACTGGCGGCAGGTCTGCACAACGAGGCGGGAGATGGTGTCGCCCACGTCTATCAACTGCGTCTCGTCCCCGCCCACCAGTCGGGCGGCCTCCAGGTTCTTGGCGCTGTGAATCTCAGCCACAATATGGTACGGCTCGGTGACGGGGCGGCGGTTCGGGTTGTTGGTGATCGCCAGGATCGTCTTAATCACCTGCGAGTCCGGGTCGTCGCCTTCGGGGGAGAGCACAATGATGGACTTCGCGCCCTGCGGGTTGACGATTTCGAGATGGTCCAGGTCTATCGGGTTGCCGTTGCGGCAGATGACGCGCATTTTGCCCAGGTTGGGCACCTTTTCTCGTATCTCGGTCTCCATCTCGACCTTGTCCTTGTCGGCCAGGATCACCACGCGGGGGCTTTTCTGGTTGGCGTTGGCGATTGCAAGCTCCGACAGGATGGTGAACACCTGGTCGGACCAGCCGAGTATGAGGGTGTGGTTGCTCTCAACCACGTAGGAGCGGCCCTTGCGTAGCTCATCCAGCTTGGCGTCGATGCCGGAGGAGAGCACACCGATGAGGGTACTGACTATGAAGAGGCCCACGAGGGTGACCCCTAGCATCGAAAGCAGGAAGGGCCAGCCACCCTTGTCTCCACCCATAGTGCCAGGATCCAGGGTGCGTAGCAAGGCTCTCCAGAACGACTCTATGAAGCCGTTCGGTTCTCCTGGCTCAGGCCCGAAATCGGGGATTACTATGGTGACTATAGCAAAGATCAGGACTGCTATTAATGAGAGCAGCGCCAGCATGCCTATCATTGCGATAGCACCTTTCGACATTAGGTTGTCGAAACCGTAGCGCAGCCGCTGCCCGTATGTGACCTTTCTCATGATGCCTCCCCAGGCGGTAAATAGAGCTTGGTAATAGGATGCCCTCGCTTGCGATGCGCCCTGGTCCGTGCATCACAACGATTGTGGTGCGAGAAGCTGGCGTTTGCGCAGCGAAAACCAGCCCACTAGATAGGCCGGATTGCTGCTTGTAAGGCTTTCATTGTAAGCGTAAAAGCCGTCAATTACAAGACGTAGTCTGATAAATTTCAAGCACGGTCACTATTACCAAGAGCGATCTAGAGTATGACCATGAAGGCTACAAGTCGCCAGCCGACGCCCGTCGACTAAAGTCGAGGGCTACACCTTGCAAAGTCTGCCGCAGGGCAGACTGGCTCGTCTAATACACCTCATTAGACCTTACGAGTGTGCTTTAGTCCCGCAGGGACTTTGCCTTGTGTAGCCCTCGACTTTAGTCGACGGGCGTCTCCTGTCGAGAATGATCGAACCCTGTGATAACTGACCCCACAACGTCAACATAGGAAGCCAGGACCAACATCCCACCTTAGCACAACCACATAGCGTAAAAGACGATATTACCTCGCTCATCCAGCGTCCACCCCATTAGCTCTCCGCCAGCACAATCACTTTGTCCTGTAGGCCCAGCCTGACCGGCTCTTTCTTGTGCGGGTTGAGGACGACGCCGTAATTCTTGTCGGGGTTGTCGCTGTCGTCGTGGAGCCTGTAGCCCATCGCTACCTGGCCTAGCCGCCGGGCCGCCTCTACTACGGCGTAGAAGTCGACCGTGGTGCCGGGGCGCACGTACTCGCCGGCGGGCTTGATGTAGATTTCGTTGCCGCCCGCGTTGAAGATGTCGGCTAAGACGTCCTTGAGGTGGCGGTTCTCGCAGATCTGGGCCGTCATGAGGCTGATGAGGCGGTCGCTCACAATCAGGTCGTCGGCGCGGGCTACCTGGGCGAGGTCTTTGTTGCGGATGTCCTGCATCTCGCTGACGATGGAGAACTCTTTACCGCTCTTCTCGCGTATGTCGCGCAGGTGCAGCAGGGTGATGAGCGTACGGGCATCGGCGCGCTGCGGGTCGAGGGTGTCGCTGTAGGCTAGTACGATAACGTGGTCGTAAGTCTCCACCTTGAGGGCGTTCAGGCGCTCGCGGTTAGTGGCGTCGCCCAGGTGCACCTCTAGAGTCTGGTTCTGCACGCGCTCGCAGTAGGCGTTCACCTCTTCCCTGGCCGAGGGCACGTTGCACAAAATAGTTACCAGCGAGCCGGGAGCCACGTAATTATCAAGCTCACAGATGATCCTGGTGCCTCGCCAGTTCCAGCCCAGGATAAGGGTGCGCTCCGGCACAGGCTCGTGTGTGACTATGTCCCGCAGCGCGCCGGTATCGAGGTCCATGCCGCGCTCGCCGGAGAGGGTGAGGGTGTTGTCGTCCTCGGCTATGGCGATGACCTGGTCGCCGGGGTTGATGCGGGTGTCCATCGGTGGGTTGAGCCTGACCTGTTCGCCGCGTAGCAGACCAAGCACGGTGCATTTCTCGTAGGCGGACAGCGCCTCGCCAAAGCTCCTACCGGCCAGCGCAGGCTCCTCTTTGACGTAAATCTCGTCGCCCTCAAAGCTGAGCAGATCGGTGTAGACGGTGGAGAGGCCGACCTGGCGGCAGGTCTGCGCGATGAGGCGGGCCACGGCGTCGCCCACGTCGATGAACTGGGTCTCGCCACCGCCCACCAGCCGGGCCGCTTCCATGTTGCGGGCGTCGCGTATCTGGGCGACTATGTGGTAAGGCTCGGCGCGGCGTTTGGGGTTCTTGGTGATGGCGAGCACGCTCTTGATGACCTCGGAGTCGGGGTCTTCGTTCTCGGGGGCGAGCACCACGATGGAGCGGGAGGCTTGCGGGTTGACGATGTTGAGGTCCACGAGGTCGATGGGGTTGCCGGTGCGGCACACGACTTTCATGTTGCCCAGGTCGGGCACCTTGTCGTTCACCTCGTCCTCCATCTCGACCTTGTCCTTCTCGGCCAGCACCGCCACGCAGGGCCGCCGAGTGTTGGAGTTGGCAATGGCAAGCTCTTGCAGCACGGGAAAGACCTGGGGCGACCAGCCGAGCACGATGGTGTGCCCCTTCTCAAGCACGATGGAGCGGCCTTTGCGCAGCTCGCTGATGCGCCCGTCCATGGCGGTGGTGAGGATTCCGATGAGGGCGCTCAGTATGAACATGCCGCCCAGGCTCACGATCACCATCGAGAGCACAAAGAGCCACGGTCCGCCCTGGTTCCACACGTCGCCCGTGTTGAAAGCCTGGTTGGTGCCCGCCCGCAGTATCTCCATGATGGTCATGGGGGTGCCGTCCTCGTTGGTGGCGGCCCCCGAGAAGTAGAGGAAGATGGCGACTATGCCGACCAGGGCGAGGGTGACGGCGGCCAGCAGCCCTATCAGCGCGGGCGTGCCGCGGGCCATGACGCTGTCGAACCCGTACTGCAAGCGGCGTCCAAACGAGACCTTTTGCATGGTGTGCTCCGGTTCCGGGAAGTCCCGAGTACCGAGTGCCGAGTTCCGAGTAGCCCTTGCGATGTCACCTACTCGGAACTCGGCACTCGGTACTCGGGACTGATATAGCAAAAAAGCCCCGGTTAAGGGGCTTCGAGGTAGCGCATAGGGGATTCGAACCCCTGGTCTCCTCCTTGAGAGGGAGGTGTCCTAGGCCTCTAGACGAATGCGCCAGGGACGCACAAATACGTGCCTCATATATTACCAGATTGCGGGGAGGGGTGTCAAGGCGCGCACGGGGGGTTGAATAACAGCTTTATGTTTCGTCGGCCTTGCTGGTTAGTGGGAATGCAGGTATAATCATGGGGTAAATAGGCGGGAGTAGCTCAATTGGCAGAGCGCGACCCTTCCAAGGTTGAGGTTGCGAGTTCGAGACTCGTCTCCCGCTCCATACTCTTAGATTGTGCGTAACGTGACCTTCTACTTGTACCTTTATTTATACTAATGGGATTGAGTCTGAAGCTGCACTGAAGATCCCAGCAACTTAATGGCAACAGACATATAGGTATGGCTTATGGGTACGCTGAGCGGCCCTTTATTTTTGACGTTTTTGTCAATAAACACTTGTTTTTGTATCGTGAGCGGAGGAGCAACGTGAAACTTCGAGCTATTGCGATTAGTGGGGTACTTGTATTAGTGCTAGCAGGTTGTGGTGGCACGAGCGAGCCCGCCGCCACACCGATTCAAATAACCGCGACCATTACAGTTGAAGCTCCTCCTGAGCCTACTAGTACGACGCGTGCGAACTTGGAGCCGACGGTCGCACAGGAAGTCCGTCCAACAAACACTGTGGCATCTGTAGTCGAACCAGCCAATACGACTGCTCCTCAAGCTGAGACACCGGCGGCTCAGGGCGGTGAGGTGGTTACATACCAGGAGATCGCTGATCAGCGAAAGACACTCACAGAAGCACAGTGGCCGGCCTACGAAAAGGAGTTGATCGGCAAACGCATTGAGGGAGCCAAGGGCTATGTTCACCAGGTTGACGAAGAGCTAATGGGTGATCGACCTGCCTTGCGTGTGGATTTGGACAAGCCGAGTGGAGTACTTGACGCCTACGAATTGGAAGTAATTATTCCCGAGACGGATGCCACTAAGCTCAATAAAGCGCAGCCCGTTACCGTTTCCGGCACTATCGATGACCTGGAATGTTTCATGACGTACTGCAATGTGAAACTGGTAGATGGTTCGTTTACTGCTGAGGGCACCCTCACAGAGCCTGTTTTCGAGAAACAGACCGAGGTCACACATGAGCAAATAAATCAGAAGCGTAAAGAGATCACCTATGCACAGTGGGACCTTTATATGGCCTCTATCCGAGGGGCAAGCATCACTGGGAGTGGCTATGTGGAAGACGTTAGGAAGGGTTTTCTAAATGACGATTTCGAAGTCCAGATAGATTTACAACCACCAGCGGAAGCGATTTCCAGCTACGAGATTAAGGTGCCCGTCGCCACTGATGATGCAGCGAAATTCAGCAAGGATCAAGAAGTCAGTTTTAGCGGCACCATACAGGAAACGGAATGCTTCCTTGATTACTGTACAGTGACTGTTGAAGGAACAGTAACGGCAAGGTAGTCACCGTTCACGACAACACCAAAGCAGAATGTAGCTTTCCGCATACATTCTGCTTTTTGTTTGACTAACATGCGACCTGGCTTGTTGCCTAATACACTTCACACCGTGACAAGTCCAGTCTCCAGGCGTTATAAAGGGTGCGGAGCGCATTAGCTGCACCCCCGCCCGATCTTATGAGCACCTTCCCCTTCAACCCCGACCCCGCCGCCTCCGCGCCGCACACCTCGACCGGCAATGTGCTGTCGGGGCGTTACCTGCTGCTCGAAAAGATCGGGGATGGAGGGTCAGCGGAGGTATTTCGAGCGCGTGACGAGCGGCTGGGCCGGGTGGTGGCGCTCAAGCTGCTGCGCCCGCAGTACGTAAGCGACCCTACCTGGCGCAGGCGGTTTGAGACCGAGGCTAAGGCAGCCGCGGGGCTGGCGCACCCCAACATTGTCGATATTTACGATGTGGGAGAGGGGCCGGACGGCACGCTCTTTATCGCCATGCAGTACGTCGAGGGGCCGGACCTCAAGTCGGTGCTGTGGAAGCGCGGGAGGCTGCTGCCGGGCGAGGTGGTGGCGCTGTCGAGGCAGGTGTGCGCCGCGCTGGCGGTGGCCCATCATGGCGGGTTGATACATAGGGATGTGAAGCCCCAGAACATCTTGATAGATGGGCAGGGGAACGCCCGGCTGACCGACTTCGGCATAGTGAAAGCCCTGTCCGGGGCGGCGCTCACGCAGACGGGGATGACGTTCGGCACCGCCGCTTACCTCTCACCGGAGCAGGCGACGGGCATGCAGGTGGGTCCCACCTCGGATATCTACGCACTGGGCTGCGTGATGTACGAGATGCTGTCGGGCACGCCGCCTTTTACCGGCGACAACCCAACCACGATAGCTTACAAGCAGGTGTGGGAGCAGCCTCGCCCGCTACATGAATTGGTGCCTGACGTGCCGCCTTCACTGGAGAGCGTGGTGATGCGCTGCCTGGCGAAGGAGCCTGGTGGCCGTTACCCCTTGGCTGAGGCGCTGTCGCTGGACCTGGATAGGGTGAACGAGGCAAACAACCAGCCCACGCAGCAGGTGTCAACTGGCGGACCCGTGCAGGTGGATGCGCATAAGGCGATTGGGGCGAGTGCTTCCGCTGCGAGCGTGGTGCCACTGGTGGTGGCTCCTACGAGCGGTGGTGGTTTTGATACTGTGCCACCTACGGGAGTGCAGACCGCGTTGCAGGCTGCAACTCCGGCTACATCACCGCCTGGTGTGCCGCCTGTCAGGGTGGCTGTGCCCTATGTGGCGCGTGACGTGGCCGGGGTGCGGACGTTGAACGTACCCACGAGGAAACGCGCGCCGTGGTTGGCTATCGCTGCCATTGTCGCGTTGGTGGGCATAGCGTTAGTTGGCTTTATTGTCATGCGGGGCAACCTTTCGCCTCAGGCAGGGGGGAATATACCACCTGCGTCCGCCCCTACGGCAGATAACGTGTCGCAAACGCCCGCCTTTTCGCCTACTGCTCTTATGCAGCTAGCACCGCTTGCCTCCGCTACGTCTACGCCCACGGTACTGGCGGCGTTGCCGAGCGATACGCCGACGCCGACACCTACTGAAGTGCCTCCTACGGAGACTCCGGTGCCGCCCCCAACCGACACACCGGTTCCTCCACTACCCACGGAGACGCCGGTACCGCCACCTCCACCTACGGATACACCGTTGCCACCGCCCCCTACTGACACACCTGTACCTCCACCTCCGCCCACGGACACCCCGGTGCCGCCACCTCCACCCCCACCGCCACCTCCACCTCCGCTGCCTACAGACACACCCGTACCGCCGGAGCCAACGGCTGCGGTATCGGAATTGGAGAGGCTAGTGGACGAGGTTATAGCTAACAACCCGGAAGCCGTAGCCGATTACCTGGACGGCAGGAGGCAGGCTCTATTGGTCCTGCTCCGCGACTTGAGAGATAGGGCCAAGGACAGGATCAAGATTGACATCAACGAGGCCCGCGAGGTGCTGGTGAGGAAATTGGAGGAGTTGCGGCCTTAGTCGGAGAGTGGTCAGCAGAGACAGCCAGTGATAAAAGAGCCTCCAATCACCTTCACACCCTGGACCGGGTGGCAGGACCGCAACCTGGTGAAGAACGCCCACCTTCCAGGCGTCTACCTGCTCGCGCTGTTCGATGATGCGCCGCCACGTAACGCAGACCCACTCTCCCACGACTTGGTGTACATCGGTGAGACGGCCGAGAACGCGCTCATGCACCGCTGGCAGCAGTTCCACCGGGCGGCTTTCGAGGGCAAGCCTGGCCACAGCGGCGGCCTCGCCTTCCACGAGATTTACGGCGACGAGCCGGAGTACGCATTGAGGCTGTATGTGTCGGCGTTCGTGCCGGAGGGGCTGTCGCGTGAGCTGCGCACGCTGTTCATCCTCTATGTGGAGCGTAAGCTGCTGTGGGAGTGGGCGCGCAAGTGGGAGGCGACTCCAATCTGCAATACAAGATAGCAACACTCTCCTTCAGGTCGTCGCCTGGGCGGTGCTTCCATCATCTGCCGGGCTGACCTCGGAAGAAGGAGGCCATAGATCGCGGATCAGTTGCAGTAGCCTAGCACAGGTCCCTAAGAGTGTA
>DASVRN010000062.1:0-6504 GCA_036388595.1 Chloroflexia bacterium | reverse complement strand
GGTGGGAAGGCCAGCCGCTCGTGCGCGTTGTAATCAACAGCGGCGACTCGTACTATCCCGACCTCGCTATTGACCGCGGTGGCAACGCTCACATCGTGTGGGGCGACAAGACCAGCAGCCCCATCGACTACTATCGCATGTTCTATTCGGTAGGCAAGGGCACTAGCTTCTCAAACGTGCAGATCCCGGCTGACCCCTACTTCGGCAGGTCCTACCAGAAGGAGCCTACCGTGGATGACGGCCCCGGCTACATCCACACCGCGTTTGCTTCGGACCGTGGCGACAGCCAGAAGGAAAACTACTACCAGTTCAGCCCCATCGACGGCGCTGGGGTAGGTCCCACGGCTACGCCTACGCCCGCGCCGCAGCCCCCGCCGTGCCCTAACAACCCGTTCAAGGACCTGTGTGTGGATGGCGACCAGTCCTCCTACGATGCGGTGCTTGCGCTGAGCGAGCAGGGTGTACTCTCCGGCTACAGCAACTCGCCGCCGTGCCCGAACGCTAGCTGGATCAACTGCTTCCTGCCGAGCAACCTGATAACCAGGCAGCAGCTTGCCAAGGTGATCGCCCTCGGCGCGACGGTACCCGCTAACCTGCAAGGTGCCCCGCACTTCACGGACGTGGCACCCGGTACCGCCTTCTATGAGTACATCGAGTACGCCTACAACGCGGGTGCCCTCAGTGGATATACCTGCGGTGGTGCGGGCGAGCCCTGCGACGGTCAGGGTCGCGCCTACTTCCGCCCATTGGCAAACGTCACCCGCGGCCAGATCTCGAAGATGGTCTCTGAAGCGTTCGACTTCAACGAGTCGATTCAGGGCCAGACCTTCCAGGATGTGCCCGAAAACAGCACCTTCTACCAGTATGTCGAGCGGCTTGCACGCCGGGGTATCATAGGTGGCTATCCGTGCGGTGGCGCTAACGAGCCTTGCGGTACCAGCGGCAAGCCTTACTTCCGCCCGAACGGCAACGTGACTCGCCGCCAGGCTGCCAAGATCGTCTACGGCGCTCAGCAGCAGGAAGAAGCAGCGGCTACCTCTACGGTAGTACCTGCTACCGCAACCACTGCTGCTACCGCTACAGCCACGGCCACAGCGACTAACACCTCAATAATCCCGCTGGGATACACAAACGGTGCCAGCCAGGCGGTGGCCTCGTTCTACACCCAGGCAGCCACGCCTTCACTGCTACGGCGCGACTCGTAAGCGTCACAAGGACGATTCGAAGGGACCGGCTTGGTAGCCGGTCCCTTCTTTTTTTGCCGTGGTACAATACGGCTATGGAAGTTGAAGAACACACCGGCAACAGCAGCAGCGGCCCTTCCCAGGCGAACGGTGGGCGCGCCGGAGCACCAGAGACAGGCATGATGAGGGCGCTACCCTCGGTAGACAGGGTGCTTTCCCAACCGGCACTGCAAGCCGCGAAAGCCGAGTTGCCGCACGACCTGCTGGTGCTGGCTACAAGGCAGGAACTGGAGCGCCTGCGCGCCGCACTCAGCAGCGACACCCCCCTTGACGTTTCGCTCGATGATATAGCCGAACGGTCCGCTTCCCTCGCTCACCTGATGGCCTCCCCACGACTGCGCCCCGTCATCAATGCCACGGGCGTGATAATTCACACCAACCTCGGTCGCGCGCCCCTCAGCAGGGCCTCGGTGGAAGCGATAGCTAAGCTGGCGCGCTACGGCAATCTCGAATACGACCTGGACGAGGGGCAGAGAGGCTCGCGCTACGTGCATGCGGTGCAGGTACTTCGCCGCGTAACGGGCTGCGAGGACGCGCTTGTGGTGAATAACAACGCGGCGGCCCTGGTGCTCGCGTTGGCGGCCCTGGGCCAGGGCAAAGAGGTGGTGGTATCGAGAGGACAGCTAGTGGAGATCGGAGGCGGCTTCCGCATCCCCGACATCATGAGGCAGAGCGGCGCACGGCTGGTGGAAGTGGGCACCACCAACCGCACATACCTGTCCGACTACGAAGCCGCGCTTACCGGCGAGACGTCCATGCTTCTACGCGTGCACGCCAGCAACTTCCGCCTGGTCGGGTTTACCACCTCACCCGGCACGGACGAACTGGCGGCGCTGGCTCACCGGCACGGCCTCCTCATGCTGGACGACGTGGGTAGCGGCGCGCTTTTGGACACCACGCGCTACGGCCTGTCGCCCGAACCCCAGGTACAGGCGAGCCTCCAGGCAGGAGCGGACCTGGTGCTCTTCAGCGGCGACAAGCTGCTAGGAGGTCCGCAGTGCGGCATAATCGCGGGCAAGGCAGACGTAGTAGCCCGCCTGCGCAAGCACCCACTTGCCCGCGCTCTCCGGGTGGATAAGCTGACCCTGGCCGCCCTCGAAGCCACCCTGCTGCACTACCTGAAGGGAGAAGCCGAACGCGAAATACCAATCTGGCGAATGATCGCGGCCCACCCTGAGCAACTTCGCGCCCGTGCAACCGCCTGGGCTAATGAGCTTTCTAACCGTGGCCTCAATTGCAAGGTCGAGCCAGGGCAGTCAGCAGTAGGAGGCGGCTCACTTCCGGGCGACACGCTGCCGACCTTCCTGCTGTCATTCACACCGGGTTCCCATGTTGAGATGGCAGGGTCTACGCGGCAGGTAGGCGAATGGGCCGCACGGCTGCGGCAGGCGGCAACGCCGGTTGTGGCGCGGGTGGACAACGGCAGCCTAGTAATTGATCCCAGAACAGTTGCCGAAGAGGAGGAGGAGAGCCTTCTGGATGCCGTAGCAATTACTGCCTCGTAGCTTTAGCCCTTTAGCTCCCGGCCTTCGCGCCCCGCGTGCCCGTTCTACCGTGCGCCTGCAACCAAAGCTCTCGCTGCTTGACCGCAAGCTCTCGGTCGCTGGTCTTGTAGCGCGCCAGGAACTCCTCACGGTACGAGTTGAAGGTACCGGCCAGGATAGCAGCCCTCATGTCCTCCGCCATACGCGCCAGGAAGCGCAAATTATGTATGCTATTGAGCCTGTAAGCAAGCAGTTCTTTGGCTCTAAACAAATGATGCAAGTAGCCAAGAGTAAAATTGTGGCATGTGTAGCAGTCGCAATCAGGCTCTATCGGTTGTTGCAAACGTGCAAAACGAGGGCTTTTGATGGGCAGGCGGCCATCTTTGGTCAGCAGCGCGCCGTTGCGGGCTACGCGGGTGGGGAGCACGCAGTCGAACATATCTATCCCCCGCGCCACGCACTCCACCAAATCTTCGGGCGAGCCGACTCCCATGAGGTATCTGGGCTTGGTGGAAGGCAGCAGCGGCACCGTCTCTTCCAGCATGGCGTGCATCTCGTCCTTAGGCTCTCCTACGCTCAACCCGCCCACCGCATAGCCGGGGAAATCAAGCTCGGCCAGGGTGCGAGCGCTCTCTTTCCGCAGGTCTAGGTACGTGCTCCCCTGGACGATGCCGAACAGTGCCTGGTCCTGTCTGGAGTGGGCGCGAAGGCACCGCTCGGCCCAGGAGTGAGTGCGTCTTAGCGCCTTCTCATTGTACTCGTGCGAGGATGGATAGGGCGTGCATTCATCCAGCACCATGATGATATCGGCGCCTAGCTCCTCCTCCACCCGCATCACCATCTCCGGCGTGAAGCGGTGCGTGGAGCCATCCAGGTGCGACTTGAATGTCACACCTTCGTCGTCAATCTTGTTGTTATGGCTCAGGCTGAACACCTGGAAGCCGCCGCTGTCGGTGAGTATCGGCCGGTCCCAGCCCATGAACCCATGCAAGCCCCCAAACTCGGCAATCAACTCGGAACCGGGCCGCAGGTAAAGGTGGTACGTGTTGGACAGGATGATCTGCGCGTTGAGGGCCTTTAGCTCGTCGGGTGAGACCGATTTCACAGTGGCCTGCGTACCCACCGGCATGAACACCGGGGTCAGAATCTCGCCGTGCGGGGTGCTCAGCTTCCCGGCGCGCGCCACCCCCACCGGAGTATCGAGCCTGGCATCTACTTCAAAGCTGAATGGCTGCTTATGATTCTCGTCTGACATTTCCTGCTCTACTAACTAGTCACCGGTAGGGTGAATCTGCAAACTCTAAAGACCCGGGAACCTGGCGGGTGTCACCTGGCGCGACGCAACTTGACACCGAACGCAGCTGCTGTGAGGGCAACCAGCGAGAGAACAATCAACACTTCCCTCACGCCGGATGGACCAGAGCCGCTGACAGGCAGGCCACTCGGCCCCAACGCCGCGAGGTCGGCGCTTGCGCGCGAAAGAAGTTCGGTCCGGGAGCACTTGTCGGTGACGATCCGCGCTGACGGCGTTGCCGCGAAAGTGTATCCGGCGGGTGCGGTTCCCCAGTCGCCCTGGTAAGCGAAGACCAGGTAGCTCTTGCCTTCCTCGAACGTATAACCGCAGTCGCCGGTTCCGCAATCCCGGGAGGCATGATCGCCGGACCGGACAACGACCGAAGCACCCACACTCCCTCTCCAGACCTCGCTCACCCTGAACTGCACTTCTTGATCGACCGAAGTATTCGGTGCTGGCTTGTTGACCAGCGTACCCGACCTATCACGAATTTCGAGCTTGACGCTGACTGCTCGACCACTGAAAACAATGGGAGCACTCTCCAGAGTATCGCCATGAGGATAGCAGAACGACGCCGCGGCGACGCCTGGCAGCAATACCAGCAGGCATATCAGCGCCCCACCCACAGCGGAAACCACAGCCACTATGTGACGACCTGGACTTGCCACTGCTCCCTCCCTCTAAACTCCGGTGGAAAGCCCCATGAGGGCGGACTCGATCTCCTCCCGCACCCAGACGACCTCTTCTTGCCCCACCCGCGAACTGAGCGCAGCTAACGCATATTCCCCTCCCAGACGGCCCAACGCCCAGGCCGCATGCCCGCGCACTAGTTCGTACGGCCCACATAGAGCGTCTACCAACGCGGGTACGGCAGAGGGGTCCCCGATGTTGCCCAGGGCAATGGCGGCGTTACGCTGCATGCCCTGGAGCTTGGCGCGCTTCACCGGGCTGTGCTTGAACCGGGTGCGAAACTCCTCTTCGCTCATCTCAAGTAGCGCAATCAGCGAGGGGCTTGGCCCGATGCCATGCTCGGGCGCGAACTCCCTGTGGTTGCCGGGCGTGGCTTTCCTGTTCACGGGGCAAACATCCTGGCAAATATCGCAGCCAAATACCAGGTCGCCCATGAGGGGCCGCAGCTCGCGGGGAATGACTCCCTTATGCTCTATGGTCAAGTATGAGATGCAGCGGTTGTTGTCCAGCACGCCGGGGGCAATCAACGCGCCCGTCGGGCAGGAAGGCAAACAGCGCGTGCAGGCCCCGCAAGTGGTCTTCACCGGCTCGTCGGGCGGGAGTGCTACGTCCAGCAACAACTCGCCCAGCAGCACCCACGAACCGCGCTCCCGGTTGAGCAAGTTGGTATTCTTGCCATACCAACCCAGCCCGGCACGTTGCGCCACCGCTCGGTCCACGATCCTGGCCGTATCGACCAGGGCGCGCGCCTCAACGTCCCTGCCAAGCTGCTCCTGCACGTAAGAGTGCAGCGCCCAAAGCTTCTCCTTGAAGACTTCGTGGTAATCGAGACCCCAGGCATAGCGGGCTACCCTTCCCCTTGGCTCGCCAGGTGTGGAAGCAATAATCTCTGCGTCATTTAGATAGCTTATGCCCAGCGACACGATAGTTAGCGCCGAGGGCATCAGGTTGCGCGGGTCTCCGGCCACCGACGCGCGCTCAAGGTTGAACCAGGAGAGGCCGGAATACAGCCCTGCCTCGATCCGCTCTTCCATTGCACGCTGGGCCTCGGGGAAAGGCCCCGCCCCGGTAAAGCGCACAAGGTCGAAGCCTAACGCGAGGGCCTGTGTAGCAATGGCGTCCTTCAGAGCCTGCGCGTCTTCGAGGGCCAACTGCGGGGCTTCGTTAGTTGTCCGGTGCTGTACTGCTTTCACTGCGGGAACGATTTCTAGGGTCTGTCAGGAGAGGTTCTATGTCTGCCACACCGGAACGCGCATGCGAGAACCACTCTGCTAGCACGTCGCACTCTTCGTTACTCAGTGACGTTGAGCATGCTCCGATGAAGGAGCGGCTTAGCAAATCCGGTTGAGGCCGCGAGTCGGCCTGGAACCGCGCTCCAAGGGTTTCCGCGAGCCATTGTAGCTCCTCCGACAACAGTCGAGGCTCCTCAACCTGTAGGCTGAGAGCTACCACACTCGTCAACCGCTGGAAGCTATCTCCCACGATTGCCTGCGCCTCGTCGGCTTCAGCGCGTACCCCGCGAGCAGCAGGAGCGCCCAGCTCCCCATGTTGAAGGAAAAGCCGGGCCGCTTCACGAGCGAGTGGCACGTCTTGCTGTCTCAATAGCTCAGCTATCCGCTTTCTGGTAGCATCGGGCATGCGCCACACCCTGCTTTACATGGCCGGACACCGGACAAGTTTTCTCGCTACATGTTGAATGGAGTCCAACAAGTATACCACAGGGCAAAGGTGAGGGAAGGAACATGTAAGCGGTTGAAACGCCAAGACGCAAAGACGCGGAGGACGCGCCAAG
>DASVRN010000061.1:0-31776 GCA_036388595.1 Chloroflexia bacterium | reverse complement strand
GTCCTCTACCAGGATTTTCCCATTTTCTTGCGGTGCTGTGTGGCTGTAGGAAAGGTGATACAGGGTTGGTGAAGGACGAGATTCTTCACTGCGTTCAGAATGACAAAAGGGAACTTGGGTGCTGCTCTCCCCAATCAATGCCAACAGGATAGCTTTGAAGGTACGAAGTGGTGCCCCACCATTGTACCCCATGCGCCGCGCACGCATATCACCCTATCGGGCTACCGCAGGTGCCACATACGGGTAATTGCCGCTATGCTGTGCGTGTGATACAATCGCTGGGAACACAGCCGCGTGCAGATACTGGCGAGTGGCTGTTGCACGACGGTATGCGCAGTGTGTGCCGCCCATCTATTTTTAAGGCGGGTAGCTTCCACCCCACATGTCTCTTAGACGGTCGATAATGCAAGTCCTTTACGGGGCTATCTACTTCGCGGGCAAGCCACTGCCCGGTGGGGGCATTACCATACTGAGCTACCATTCGCTCGATGACTTGGGCACGCCACTCTCCGTCGCTCCCAGGCTGTTCCAGGCGCAAATGTCGGCCCTTGCGGAGCTTGGTTGCCGCACCCTCACCATGTCGCAGGTAGTCGAGCACCTATCGTCTCGCCGCCCCTTCCCCCGACGTGCCGTGGCTATCACCTTCGATGACGGCTTCGCCAACTTCGCGGATGTGGGTTTGCCCACGTTGCAACGCCACGGCTTCTCGTCCACAGTCTACGTAATCACCGGCATGGTAGGCCGTATGACCCGGTGGACCGATGGGCCGCGCGCATTGCCTTCGTTGCCCATCCTCACCTGGGAGCAGATAGAGCACCTGCACGCACAGGGGGTGGAGATAGGGGCGCATACCGCCACGCATGGCTTTCTGACGCAGTACAGCCCTTCCGCGCTGGAGCACGAGCTTACCGCACCCCGCAAGCTGCTGGAGGAGCGATTGGGCACCCCGGTGCGCTCCTTCGCCTACCCGCAGGGCGACTACGATGGTCGTGTGGTGTGGGCCGTGCGCGCGGCAGGCTATGCAACAGCGACCACCGTTGACCAGGGCAGGGCGGGGCCAGGCAGCGACCCACTCAGGCTGCCGCGCCTGCTGGTGAGCAACAACACCACGCCTGAGATTATGAAAGCGTTCGTGGTGCCCGTAATCGGTCCGGCTTACGTGGCAATCAACCTTGTGGTGCGGGGCCTGCTACGCCGAAAGCGGTGGCCGCGCCGCGAACCGGGGGAAGTGCAGAGCACGGACACGCTGCCGGTGCCATGCTAACGGCGAAGCTGAGAGTACTCCGCGCCGGGCGGACAGTTGGCCTTGAAGAGTTGCTGCTGCCCCTTAGCCCCGCGCTGAAATCAAGCCAAAACTGCGGAGGGACAAACTGAGTATGCCTGGAAAGCGAAGGGTGCGGGTGCTCCAAATTATCGACGTGCTTGGGCCGGGTGGGGCCGAGATGCTGCTGCTCACCCTTGCCTCCTCTATAGACGCCAGCCGGTTCGATCTGCACGTCTGCGGCCTCCGTCCGGATTACCCCTCCGACCTTGCCCCGGAGATTCGCGCCCTCGGCGTGCCCGTTGTCGCCATGAACCAGCGCAACGCTTACGATGTGCCAACGCTCCTCTCGCTCGTCCGCTACATACGCAAGCATAAGATTGACATAATACATACACACCTGCTCGCCTCGGACATCATGGGGCGGGTGGCTGGTTTCATCACCCGCACTCCGGTGGTCTCCACCGTTCACAATTCGCGCCAGGACTTCGACCACGAGCCTGCTCGCAGGCGCTGGATGGAGAGGTGGTCGGCGCGGCTGTGGTGCAGCAGGTTGATTGTCGTGTCGCCCGCTTTGCGAGAGGAGATCGCGGGGTGGTACGGCCTGCCCGCCAGCCGCTTTGTCGCCATACCCAACGGGGTAGATACCACCCGCTTCCGCCCCATGCCCGAACTCGACAGCACAGCCCTAAAGCGCGACCTGCTTGGCGACCCTGCGGTGAGCGGCGAGGCCCCGCTTGTCCTGAACGTGGCGCGCTTGATGCCGCAGAAGGGCCTAAACTACCTCGTGGAGGCGGCCAGACTCGTCATCGACAAACGGCCGGAGGTGCGCTTTGCCGTGGTGGGTCAGGGTGATCTCAAGGACGAGTTAGACGCACAGGTCGCGGACCTGGGACTAACCGGCAAATTCGTGCTGGCTGGGGTCAGGAGCGACGTGCCTGAGCTAATGGCGGCAAGCGATGTGTTTGTGCTTTCTTCGCTGTGGGAGGGTCTGCCCATCTCGCTGCTGGAAGCGATGTCCTCCGCCTGCCCGGTGGTATCAACAGAGGTTGGAGGGGTAGGTGGGGTGGTGCAGGACGGCCGCACGGGTCTGCTGGTGCCTCCCGAAGACCCACAGGCCCTGGCCCATGCGATACTAAGCTGCCTTGACGACCCGCAGAAAGCCAGGCAGAGGGCTACAGCCGCACGCGAGTGGGCGCACGCACATTACAGCATGGAGACCTGGGTGCGCAAGTTGGAGCAGCTTTACATGAGGGAGTTAAGTAGGCACCGGGCCTAGTGCGTGTCTTCAACCGATTTCCGCTGGCTAATAGATCGCCATGAGAGACGTACGTGAGTAGGGGCAGGTCCCCGTGCCTGCCCTCGGTGGCAGGCGTACCATGTGCTAATCTCCACCCAGGGCAGGCACGGGGACCTGCCCCTACATATGATTACTTCTTCAAGCGCCTGGCTCGCTCCAACATAGATGCGGGCAGCATCCGTTTGACCAACCCCCGCGTCGAGGCAACCAGCCGCTCCTGCCTGCCAAGATTGCTGCCCCTTCCGCCGCGTGGGTAGATGCGGAGGCAAACGATTGTGCGCTGTCCGTTGTTCCAATCGGCCTTGTATGGCTCCTCGCCGCGCAGGAAGTCGTAGGTAGCGGCCCCTTCCTCGATGGCCCGCTTGAAGGTCTCAACCAGCATCACGAGTCCCACGCTCATGTTTTGCCATTCAGGGTCGCGCCCGGCCTGGTAGTAGCTGAAGGTATCGCCCTGTCGCAGGGCGTACAGCGAGGCCACTGCCTTGCCCTCCACACTCATCACGAACAACCGCAGCTTACCCCGCTCGGCGAGCAAGGTAGTAGCGTCCCGATGGAATGCCTCCACCTCGTGCCCTGTGATGCCGTCAGAGCCGCCCTCGCCCGACCAACGCATGGCGTGCAGGCGCAGGAACTCGCTGAAGGGCCGGGCAAGCTCCGCCGGGTCCTCGATGCACTCCACGCTGAAGCCCGGCTGCTTCTCTAACTGCTTCTTGCGGCGGCGATAGTTCTCCCGGCGCGAAGAGCCACGCAGAAAGTCCTCGAACGTCTCTCCGGGCCGCAACGTCATAATGGGGCATACGAAGCCGGGTCGAAGCTCTGCCGCGTACTCAGGGGCTGAGAAGTTCTTTTGCAACAGGGTTATCGTGGGCGATTGGCTGTCTATGTCGGCCAGGTCCAGCACGTCCCACATGCCCTGCGACCGCCGCAAATGTCCGGCAAACGCCTCCACCACCGCCTCGTGCCGTTCCGGCAACGCCACAACGTCCATGTAGTCGCCACAGACGTGCGTCTCCCCCAGGAAGGTCAGGCGGCGCAGCTTGCGTCCCATAGCCCGGCGGCTCTCCACGCAGAGCGGCATCAGCCCCACCAAACTGCCAGCTTCATCACGCGCTGTCAGGATGTATAGCTGCCGGTCCGCGCCCAGCCGCCTGTACCAGGGGTAGAGCCATTCCCAGGAGTTGAATATGCTGGCTCTGCTTCTATCAAGCAGTTCACCCCACTCGCGGCGCAGCGCAGCAAATGCTAGCACGTCGGTGACCAATCCCATCTGCAAGGGTTCGGATAGGGCTGAGAGAGGACGAGCCAGCGTGCGCTCAAGTTCGTCGGCTATCGTTATCGGACGTTCCATCGTGATCATACTATACACCCACCGCCCGGCCTGTTTGTTCTCCACACACTACCTCTCGCACCGTACGCGCCACGTAAGCCATGCGCGCCGGGGTGAGGTCCTGGTGGCAGGGCACTTCCAGCACGTGCTCGCGCAGCCAGGCGGCGGCGGGGAACTGCTGCGAGTCGCAGGAAGGGTGGAAGTAGTGCCAGAAGTCAATCGCTTCGATGCCCATGCCCTCCAGCTTCCGCACGGTCTCTTCCTTGTTCCGCACTATCATGGGATAGAAGAGCGGGCACACGCCTTCCCCGAGGTGAGGCATCAGGGGCTGACCTACGTCGCTCAACTGCCGCAACAGGTACCGGTAGTTGCGCCGCCTGACCTCTACGATGCCGGTCATGTTTAGCGCGGCCAGCACGTTGTGGCTCACATTGCTCATGCCCAGGCCCGCGTCGTCCGGGTTGAAGTGGTCGCTGCCGGTGGTCACTCGCTCAATCCCCGCTGTTTCCACGGTGCGCTTGCCCAGCCGACGCACGCCCCGCCTCACCAGCCGCCCGGCCTTCCCGCCGCGAAACTCCACGTTTTGCAGAAGCGAGGAGAGTATGTGGCTGACCGTCGAGGTAAATGGCGGTGCCTCCATCCGCCCTAACTCGGCTGCCCGCTCGGCAAGCTTGCCGTTCAACACCATCAGCCCGCCGTTCGGCACCGGCAGCATCTTGTAGATCGAGTAGAAGGCCACATCGCCCGTGCTGCCCAGCGGCATGCTTCCTTCGGACGAGAGGAGCGACAAAGCGCAGTCCTCGATGAGCGGCAGGTTGTAATGGTCGGCCAGCGCCCTCATCTGCCGGGTGGGGCCTGGAAAACCCGCGTAGTGTATGAGGTACAGCGCCCTGGTGTCAGGTCCAATCAGCGCCTCTACGTCGGCGGGGTTCACGTCCCAGTTGCGGCCCACCGGGTAGTACACCGGCTTCACCCCGGCCGCCACCAGCGTCTCGATCTCCACCCCGTGGTGGTAGGCCGGGACCACGACCTCACCACCCGATAGGCCGAGCAGCTTGATTGCCTCCCAGAGCGCGTTACGGGAGAAATAATAGTACGATGCCGAGGGGCTGTCGAAGGGGAAGACGCCCTTACGCCCATCCTTCCGCCCAGCGCGAGGCAGGAGCATGCCGGGCCAGAGGGTGGGCAGCGACGGGACAAAGTACTCTTTTCGCCTCACACGACTATCCAAGTCCAATCCCCGCGCCCGAATCAACCAACCACGTGATGGCGTGCTTTACCTGCCGGGACCAGTTGAACTTGTAATTGCGCAGGAACCTGCCGTATGGGCTGTCACGGAAAATGTAGAGGCGGGTGTGCTGCCTGCTGTCGCTCGCCCAGTCCCGCTTCCACGTCATGTCCGGCCCCAGGAAGTCGAACTCGGTCAGGCCGTCCTCAATGCACTGCTTCACCACCTCGTCCATAAGCAGTTGGCCGGGGCTGCACTCCTTCACGCTCTCGTCGTAGCCTGGTTTGAGCAGGTAATAGGTCGAGCCGTAGGTCAGCCCGTAGTGGAACGCCACAGTTTTGCCATCCACGCGCAGGTAATAAAGCGCCAGGCTGCCGTCCTGCGCCGCGAACCGCGCAAGCTCCGAATAGAAGCCCGCCACGTGGCCGTCCTGGGCCATAGCGGTGCCCTCACGCCCCTTCCAGCCGCTCTGCTCCACCGCGAAGCCTTCCTCCAGGTGGTATGCCAGGTCGCTCTTACCGGAGGCCTTTTGGACCGTTACAGGTCCCTTCTCCGCCAGTTTTTTGTGCCTGCGTCTCAGGTTCGCCTTGAACTTCGTGTCGAGTTGCTTCTGCATCTCTTCGTGCGTGGCAGGCAGGGCGAAATAAGGCGAGTTGTCGGCCTGCCAGGTGCCGGTGGGGTGGCCCGCATGGTTAGCTGCCTCGTACAAGCGCCAGGCATGGCCCTCCGGCGGCACGCACGGCAGGTGCAGGATGTCCCAGTTCCTGTCGTGCTTCAGGTGCCCGACGAACGCGGTTGCGACTGCTTCCGGGTCCTCGGCAATCAGGTCGAACCGGGGCGTATGATCGTTTGCCGCGGCGGAGAGGCAGCGTGCGGGCGCTCCCAGCACCATGCCCCGCTGTTCGATGAGGGGTAGCGCGCCAACCAGCTTGCCCTCGCCGTCGCGTGCGACCAGAATCCGCCACCTGGCATCGGCTGCGAAGTTGTCCAGCCAAATGCGAAACCACTCGTGCCTGTAAAAGGGCTGGTCGTCGGTGGCGCGGACCAGGGCGTTCCACTCGTCCTGAATCTGCATGAAAGCGGCGCGGCTGTTCACCTCGACAACGCGTAATGTGGTTGCACTGGCAGCCATGCGGGAGGCGAGAGTCCCCGATGTAGGGGGAGTGGCCTGCTGGTATTGGGCTTGGGGGATAGCGGCCATTAGTGCTCCGGTGTGCGTGGCTGCACGTGAGGGTGATACCTCGCGTGCGGTCCTAAATACCTCTTGTTCCGTGCGACACCCTGGTTCGCAGGGTGTGCCTAATGCGCCATATCATCTTCGCCCCGAACAATGATCGCAGTACCAGGCCCAGTTTCAGCCTGGTCTTGTAGAACGGTCCTGTGACCAGCGCCAGCAATGCCAGCCCAAAAGCGGTGGAACGCCTGCCACGGTCATCCGCCAGGCCCACCGCGTTGTAATAGAGGTTCATACTTTGCGCGGCCATCATTATCCAAACGCGGTCCCAGGCCGACGGAAGCTGCCCTATGTAGCGGCGGTGGAACTCGCGATTCGAGCGGTACCGCTGCTCGATCTTGCCCGCCGAGAGGCTGCCGGAGTGCCGCGTATAGTAAATGAGCGGTTCGCCCACCACGCTGATGGGGTACTCTCTGGCGATGCGCAGCCACATATCCCAGTCGTGGCCCAGCGGCACTTTCTCATCGAACATGCCCACCTTGTCGAATACGGAGCGACGCACCAGCGCCAGGGAGGTGTTGCCGATGAAGTTCTCCACCAGCATCTGCTTGTAGACCCCGGCTGCTTCGAGAGGCTGCCGCGCCACTAAATAGGGGTGCTCGCCGCGCGCGTCCACCTGCCACTCGCCGCCGGACACCAGCCCGACATTAGCGTGCCGCACCATCTGCTCGACCTGCCGCTCCAGCTTGTGCGGCAGCCAGCGGTCGTCGCCGTCCAGGAACGCAATCAAATCGCAGGTGCTGGCGAGAATCCCGGCGTTGCGTGCCGAGCTACCGCCCCCGTTCTCCTTGCGCACGTATCGCACGCCCCGGTCCGCATATCGAGCCACCACCTGCGCCGTGTCGTCAGTCGAGCCGTCGTCCACCACGATTATCTCGTCGGCTGGCAGCGTCTGAGCCAACACGCTCTCGATGGCCGGTGGGAGGAACCGGGCGTAGTTGTATGTGGTTATGACCGCGCTGACTGTTGGTTTCATAATTGTGTTCACGGCAGGCTCAGGTAAGGGGCTTGCTAACGAGATCGATCCTAGTTGCCGCCGAGCTTTAGCACCACCGCCACGGTGCGCAGAAGGATTAGCAGGTCGAGGTATAGCGACTCGTTTTTGATGTAGTACAGGTCGTATTCTACCTTACGCAACGTATCCGTGATAGTGTTGCCATAGCGGTACTGTACCTGCGCCCACCCGGTAAGCCCTGGGCGCACCGCCCGCCTCGCCAGGTAGAACGGTATCTCGCGCTCCAACTGCTCGTCAAACTCGGGGCGTTCGGGGCGCGGGCCGACGAAGCTCATGTCGCCCACCACGATGTTCCACAACTGCGGTATCTCGTCAATGCGGCTCTTGCGCAGGAAGCGCCCGATGCGGGTTATTCGCGGGTCGCCGTTGCTGGCCCACACCGCGCCGCTCCCGGCCTCGGCATCCTGGCGCATGGAGCGAAACTTGACTATCTTGAACAGCTTGCCGCCCTGGCCCACGCGCACCTGCTTGAAGAAGATCGGCCCCGGAGAGTCAAGCTTGATCGCCAGCATGGTCAGCGGGATGATGGGCGCGGCCACGATGAGCATCCCCAGCGACATTACTATGTCCAGCCCGCGCTTGATTAGCTGGTAGGTGCGGGTCGTCTTCTTCACGTTGGCCGGGAGGGCCACGTACCAGTCGTTGCCCAGGTGCGACACCGGCACTCGCCCGGTGAGGTCCTGGTAGATGGCGAACATCGGGGTGATTTGAGCGCCCTGCTCGTGCAGCCGTGACAGGGTATGCAGGAGCGCCACGTTCTGCAACGGGTTGGCGAGCACCACCTGGTCGATGCCGTACATATCATTGAAGGCGATTAGCTCGGAGGTGGGGTGCACGCTCTCGCGCCTGATGGGGGCCTTGTCATGCACAAGCTCCGGTGCGTCGTCAAAGTAGCCCAGGAACTCGTAAGTCTTGCCATCGTAGCGGCGGATCGCCTCGACCATCTCGAAGCCGTCCTGGTTGGCACCCACCACCACCACGCGCCTGCGTAATGGGGCATGCGACATCGCCAGGCTCAACAGGACGCGCACCCCCGCTATGGGCAGCATGAGCGCGGCGATAAGCAGCGTTTCGCTGATGCGGGGCCGGATGATGGGCACGACGCCCCCCACGAACCAGGCCACCAGCGTGTAGCTGATAGTGGTCACCACGGCCACCTTGGCGGCGGCGTAGGCGGTGTAGAAGCGGCTCTGCATCGTCGGCACCCTGTAGGCGTCGAAAGCGTCCGCGAAGAAGAACCAGAGCATCGTGAGCACGAGTAGGCTCACGCCCATCGCGCTGCGCGAGTAGAGCCGCTCGCTGATGCTCAGGATGAAGAAGCAGCCCGTCACCAGCACCGACCAGTCGGCGAACGCCTGCAACAGCTTGCGCTCTCCAATCGCCAGTCCCCGCTTCAGGGGGCCGGTCCTGAGACTCCCGCTGTCGGTGAGGGTACGCGCGGTGGTGGGGGCCATCGCCCTGGCGACGGGCCTCGTGCGTGAAGCTCCTATGAGGGCGGTATAGATACCGCCTACTATGCCCTTTTCGTCAGTAAAGAAATCTGGTATTTGCGCCATTTGCCTGGTCCCTTTCCCGTAGGAGACAGGAGGGTCCCTGACGCGCCCGCAGGGTTACCACTCGTGACTGTTCCCGCCCTCGCGGGCATGTAGATAGTTAAGCAGAACGGTTGCTCTGCCGTATGCGAAGTTGTATAGCGCCCACGATTAGCTAGGGAGTATTGCCGGTATCTTGATTGTAAACTCGCGTCACGAGAGCCAAATCACCCGATGGTGTTAACTCTTTTACCGTGAGCGTGGTATATCAAGCAGTACTTTGTGATAGCCCTACTACTCTTTTGTTGGAAGAGGTAACCTGTATGTCTCCTCCAACGGTTATTTACCTTCGCGATATTGTTTTTACCTGTCGCCGTAGCCCACCGCTACGAACTTGGCGACCTGACCTCGGGTGGCGCTGCTTGAAGGCCGGAAGTAGGGCCTCCGGGCATCGTCGCACGGCTCGCCTGTATTCCCACAGGTGTAGCCACCCACTATATGGTTGGAGGACATTGCCTCCACGTACGTGTGGAAGGGGCTACCCTCCGGCACGTCAGCGAAGGTCTCGGTGCCCGCCGCCGGGGCCGGTAAGCCCAGCGCCAGGGCCATGACCTTGCTCAACTGCCCGCGCGTGATGTTGCTCCCTGCGCGGAAATAGGGGCGGCCCGCAACGTCGCAGGGTTCGGCCTCGCTGCCGCATGGATAGCCGTTGATGATGCCGTGCCGCGCGGCCGTCTCCACGAAGATGTAGAAGGCGCTGTCACGCGCTACGTCGGCGAAGGTGGGGTCTTTAGGGTTGTCCATAGCCCAGCCCGTCGCGCTCACCACCATCTTTAGTAGCTGCCCCCTGGTGACGCTGGCGGCCGGCCGGAAGTACGTGCCCGGACAGGGTTCGGCATCACCGCCGCAAGGATAGCCGCTGATGTAGCCCCGCGAGGCCATCCATTCCAGGTACGGCTTGAATACGTCTTCCTGCGCTACGTCGCCAAAGGTGGTGTTGGGGGTGCCGGTGGGCACCGGGGTGTTCGCATGCGCCTGCGAGCCGACCGGACAGGGGACGTTGCTGTAGACTATCGACAGGTTCCAGGCATGGAGAGTGCCGAGGTCGTAGGCCCCGGTGTCGTTTACCTCCAGCTTCCACGTGCCCTTCGCCTGCTGGCCCGCCATCAACCCCAGGTTGCCCACGGGTAGATACGTGCCGCTGCCGGGCGGGCATGTGGCGCCCATCGCCGTAGTAGCGCCCTGTTTCAAGTTAAAGCCGGTATTAGCCTGCGTCCAGACGTTGCTGCCGCACCTGTGGGAGAAAAGCTCCACACGCGCGCCCTGCGGCGAGATAAGGAACACCGTCATGTCGCTGGCGTATGTATGAGCAAGGCTTAGGCCACGTACCTCCACCTGCGCCACGGTGCCGGTGTCATTTACCGTCAGGGCCGAGAACGTGGTGCCCCGGTCTGCTAGCGGTCTCGGCACGTCCGCGCTGGCGTAAGTGGCCGCACAACTACCGCTGGTCGCCGGTGTCTGCGTAGCCACGCCCGTAGCCACGCCCGTAGCCGTCCTCGTCGGTGTGCGGGTAACGGTTGGGGTGCGTGTCGCTGTACCCGTAGCCGTTCGCGTAGGGGTGCGAGTAGCGGTGCCGGTCCTCGTTACCGTCGCTGTTCTCGTGGCTGTGTTCGCTGCCACTGAGGTAGAGGTGCCGGTCGCGGTCCTCGTAGCGGTCCGAGTAGCCGTGTTGGCGGCCGGTTGGACCGTGTTGGTGGACGTAGAGGTGCGTGTGGCGGTGGCACTTGCGGGAACAGCCACAGTGGCTGTATTGGTCGGCAATGGAGTGCGAGTAGCAGTGCTGGTAGGCTGCGGCGTAGCGGTAGCGGTATTAGCTGGTAAGGCTGTTCGCGTGGCTGTCCATGTAGGCACAGGTGTATCAGTCGGTTGATATGTATACGTTGCGGACGCTGTAGCGGTTCTAGTGCTGCTAGGTGCTATTGTGGACGTGGGTGTGCTGGTACCCGTGCTGGTGCTGGTCGGCGGCTGAGTGTTGGTGGCAGTGCTGGTAGCGGTGTTCGTGGACGTGGCGCTGAGTGCAGACCCACAACTCGCGCTATTGAGCGTGACCCTCAGTTGCCAGGCGTGCAACTTACCCTCGTCGTATTGGCCTCCATCTCTCACCTCCAGTGTCCAGGTGCCTTGCGCCTGCTGTCCGACGAAGACCGCGAGGCTCGCCTCTTCCGGTTTGTATGTGGCCTGACCGGGCGGGCACACAGACCCCATCGCGCCCGCAGCCGATTGCGCTATGCCGAAGCCCGTATTCGACTCCATCCATGCGCCCGCGCCGCACACAGCCGCAAACAGGTCTACCCGCGTGCCCTGGGGGCTTACAAGGACCGCGGTCACGTCGCTGGCATAAGTGTGCTCGATGCTGAGGCCGAGCACCTCTACCTGGGCCATTGTTCCCGTCGCGTTTACGCTAATAGCTGAGGTGGTAGTGCTAAGGTCGCGAATATCCTTGGGCAGGTCGGTAGCGGGGAACGTCACCGTACATGCGGTGCCCTGGACAGGTGTTTGGGTTGCGGTTCGTGTCGGGGTCTGGGTCGGGGTGCGAGTGACAGTAGCGGTATTAGCGAGAATGCTCGTGTTGGTGGCGATGCTGGTGCCGGTAGGCGTGGCGGTGTTGCCGCCATTCTGCGGGGTAGGAGTACCAGTGCGAGTGGGCGGGATGGTGGGCAGGGTGCCGGTAGCAGTTGGAGGCACCGGCATGGGAGTGCGCGTGGGGCGAGGGCCTGTCTTGTAGAAGTCCTGCCCCTCGCAACCCCTCGGCGCGCCGTCCCAATAGCCCGCGAACCTGTCAAGTATGTTGGCCGTCAGTTGCTGGATGCGCGCATCAGCGTCGTTAGACCGGGCGTACGACTGGAACACCTGGTTGGAGTACGAGTGGTCCATCAGGCCCCACGACCAGTGGATGCTACCCGCCGCGAACACCATAGCCCCGCTCGGCGCGGTGTAAATGGTGGTGTTTTGCGGGTACGGCACGCCCCGGTCGTTATAAGCTACGCCCTCCGACAGCAACTCTATCCCCGCGGGCGTGACCGAGTTGTAGTTGTACAGGATGGCGTTCCACTCTTCGCCCACGATGTTGTTCACGATATCGCCGGTCCGCAGCCCCGTACAGTCCCAGTACCACTTGCCAGGGTCCACAGTCGGCTGCCACGGCATGTTGTAGAGCGCGTCGTCGTAGTAGCTCATGTAGCCGGTGCCAAGCAGTCGGTTCTCCGAGCGATTCAGGTTGCGGAAGGTCACCGTGGGACCATCAGGCCCCGACTTGATGGGATCGGCAGTCGCGTCCTTGTAGCCCACTACCACACGGTTAGGCCCCAGGCTGGAACTCTCCATGCGAATGCGCCAGTATGCCTCGTTGGCCGACAGGAAGAGCACGTTCACGCCGTTCGCCACCGCGTTTTCTACAGCGTCGAACTCCTGCCACGTCCAGTATTCGTCATGTCCCATGACCAGGTAAGCCTTGTGCCCAAGCAGGATAGATGGGTTGGCCGCCCGGTCCACGTCGCTGATGTAGGTCACGTCGTAGCCGGAGGCTTCCAACCAGCGTATCATCTCTATGTCGTGGGTAAAGAGGCCGCCCGTGCCCGCACCACCCTTGTACGGGCGGTCGAACGACACCTTGTAGGCCCTCGTCCTGTTGCTGTTGCCGTTGGAGACCACTCCGTCGCACTGGTTGTTGCTGGTGCTTGCCGTGCCCGAGAAATAGAGGCTCTCGCAGCCGTAGCGGTTGTATGCTTGGTTCGTCTTGGTAGGCTCCATCGCCAGTATGTCCGCCGCGTAACCGTCATTGCGAACGATGAAGTAGACGAAGAAGCGATTGCCCTGGTTGGAGTCGAGGCGCAGCAGATAGATGCCGCTGATCCAATTGGCATCGGTGGGAATGGCGAACGTAGACGACCAGGGGCACTGCACCAGCCCGGTATCCTTGTCGCGGGTGCATGCGGGCTGCGAGGGCGTAGCGATGTTCGTCTGCTCCCAGTAGAGGCGCGCCCCCTGGTCCTGGTAATAGCCGAGCCGGTACAGCTTGGCGGATAGGGTAGCGCCGGTGGACTTCACATGGACGTTCATAGGCTCGCCTGCGTTGACGCTCACAGCGCCCGTGAAAGCCGACAGCTTGCTCATGTCATGGTTGCCCACCTCGGCCCACTCGCTGGTGCCGGGCAGGGCGTTCTCGACAGCGATGCGGCTATTGGCGGGCCTAGCGCTCACCGCCCCTTGCGGCTGAGTCTTGCCCTCACCCTGAGCAGCCATGCCCACGCCGGGGAAGCCTAGCCCAAGCAAAGCCACAGCCATGCAAAACAACACTGCCAGCTTTCGCCTATCTTTTATCTTGCTACCCGTAGCGGCCAATCTTTCCCCCAGCTTTGAAATGTAATAGTGCCTGTAATGGTGCTTTATGTACCCCGTATCTGTTTCGCTAAACAAATGACCCCAACCGCATCACGTTTCACGTTTCACGTTTCAGAACCACGTTTCACGTTTCAGAGCCCCGTTTCTCATTTCAGCCCAATCCTACCTTCATGGACATTCAGGTCTACTTCCACCGTGCCGTTGGTGAAGTTGCGCCGCCACACGCCTGGTACCACCTCTTCGCGGGTGCCGGTGGGTGTGCCTAGCCGGCGGGCGGTGTCGTACTCGGGGTAGAGCCAGAGGGCGTTGTAGTACGAGTCGAAGCGGGTGTAGCGGAAGAACGCCTGCTCTCCCTCGGCCACCAGCATGTAGCTCGCCAGGGTGAAGCGCAGACGCTCCTCGTCCTCCCGCGGACCCTGCCCCACCATCACCAGGCCCTTACCCGAGACCAGCCAGCGGCTAGCCCGCTCAAGCTGCCCGCGCCACTGCTCCGAGCTGCGCCATTCATCTATCCAGCGCACCGAGAACGATTCGTCCATAGCTCCATCGAGGTAGGGCGCATAGGAGTCCCAGGAGTCGGCACCGGACCCGCCGCCCACGAGGTTCGCCCACATGGGCCACTCACCGACTTTGCGGCGAGCGCCTTCCAGCCAGCGCGCCATACCTGCCCGCCACTCGGCATCGTTGGCATACTCGCGCACCTGCCCGTCGGCGTTCTTCACGTCGGTCCTCGGGCGGTCGAGGTCCAGGTCCACGTTGTCCAGCCACACGCCGTCGTAGTGCCACTTGTCGCGCATGAAAGCGAGGCGCTCTTGAGAGAAGGCCTGCCAACCGGGGTCGGCGGGGTTCATCAGGTACGTCCAGCGCCCGGAGCCAAAATAGTCGCCCGCCAGGCGCTCGCCGTCGCCGTTGTGCAAGAACCACGACTCGTGCGCGTGTACGTACTTGCAGAAGTCGTCTGTGTCCCACGCCAGGGTGTTATCGAGGGGCCTGTACCCCGCCTCGCACTCCTCTGACACGTCTGTGTAGGGGCCGGGTCCTTCTACCGCGTTGGCCGTGATATAGGTGTAAACCGGGCCTTTGTACCCCGCGTCCCGCAGTTCGTTGCGGTACTCAATGTCGGCCAGGCTCGTCAGGTGGACGTACCTGTGGGCCTGCGCCATCTGTTTAGGAGTCGTGCCGTCTTCCGGCGGCTTGTGGAACCAGGCCAGCCCAAACACGGGGCCGGGAGTGGCAGTCGCGGTAGGCTCCGGAGTGGCTGGTACGGCCGTTGGGGGAGTGGCCGGGTCGGTTGCCGGGAAGGTTGGCAAGCAGACGGGCATGCCGGGTATAACTACCGTCTCCTCGGCCATGACAGCCAGCACGGTGGGGGATTGCGCCGCCTGCTCGTTGTCCGGCGCGTACATGCCGCGTAGCAGCAACGCAGCCACAATAGCAAGCCCCGCCAGCGCGATGCCGACGCCCACAAGTACCGAACCCTGCCTCTGAAATCTTGACACCAGCTTTACAAACCTCTTCCTTACCAATACCGGCCTCTATGCTATTCCTTATGCCTCATGGCCGTCCGGACACCCCTCACCCTGAAGCATCGACCTTGGAGCAGGCGCACTCAGACCTCATGATTGTAAGGCAGCACAAAGCGGCACCATATCACCCATTAGAGTTAGAAGGGGTAAGACAGAAGAGTACCTTCGACCGCGTGAGTAGGCGGTTCGTGGGCAAGGTACTACTGCGGATGGGGGTAAGATACGTCAGCGCAGGCTTGACGCGCCCGCCGGCCATGAATGTATAATCACGGGCCGGTCCGAAGGCATGCGCTATTAACCCCATGACTTATAAAGCAAGGATCATACCAGCCCCGAGGAAAAGATGATGACTACGCACGAAACAGGGCAGAACATCTATAGCATGGCCGAGCGGCCCGACCTGCGCCCGCAGATATGGGGCATCGACTCGGTCGTATGGCCGAGGTTCATGCTTGAAGATACCGTCGCCAACCTGTACTGGAACCGGCTCTACGTAGACTTCCCCGGCAACATCCTGGTGCTGTGTGAGCAGGGGCGGGAAGGCGAGAGGGTGATAGCCAGCGCCTTCACCATCCCCCTCGCGTGGGATGGCAGCCTGGACGGTCTGCCGGATGGCTGGGATGGCGCGATCCTACGGGGCTTTGAGGGCAAGGAGGCGGGCGTGGCCCCCAACTGCCTGTCGGCCCTCTCCATCACGGTCGCGCCTGACAGGCAAGGCTCGGGCCTCAGCAGCACCATGCTCAAGCAGATGCGGCGGCTCGCCCAGGAGAGCGGCTTCACGGCCCTCATCGCTCCCGTGCGCCCCAACCTGAAGCCGAGCTATCCTATTACTCCGATGGAGCGCTATATCACCTGGACCCGCGATGACGGTTTGCCCTTCGACCCCTGGCTGAGAGTACACTGGCGGCTAGGCGCGCGCATCCTGAAGGTGGCACCACGCTCGATGGTCATCCCAGGCACAGTAGCCGAGTGGGAGGAGTGGGCCAACATGCGCTTCCCTGAGAGCGGCACGTACGTAGTTCCCGGCGCGCTTGAACCCGTCACGATTGACGTGGCAGCAGACCGGGGCCACTACGTTGAGCCAAACGTCTTGATGCTTCACAAGATAGACGCTGAAACGTGAAACGTGAAACGTGATGCGGCAGGTGGTATATGGTACGTGAATAGGACTCCATTAGGGTATCAGGGCCATCTCCCTTTCTGTCATCCTGAGCGCAGCGAAGGATCTCAGATGTTGGGCCTGCTCCAGGGTCGAACTGGGGCAGCATAGTTCGCCCTATCAACAGAGTCCCTACTCACCTTCTTGAGATCCTTCGCTGCGCTCAGGATGACAGAGGGGAATAGCGTTCATGTACGACCCGCCAGTGGCATCCACGTACCCTGTTCAGCAAACCCCATCACGTTTCACGTTTCACGTTTCCGGCTTTCCTCAGCCGCAGCGAGTTAGTCACCACGAACACGGAGGAGAAGGCCATCGCGGCGGCTGCGAAGATGGGGTTCAGCAGGCCGAGGGCGGCCAGCGGGATGCCCAGGGTGTTGTAGATGAAGGCCCAGAAGAGGTTCCAGCGGATGGTGCGCACCGTCTTGCGGCTCAACTCTATTGCTTCAACCACACCGTGCAGGTTGCCGCTCATAAGGGTGATATCGGAGGCCGCGATAGCCACGTCGGTGCCGGTGCCTATTGCCACCCCCAGGTCGGCGGCTGCCAGGGCGGGAGCGTCGTTGATGCCATCGCCCACCATCGCCACTACCTTGCCCTCGGCCTGAAGCGCGCGCACCACCTCGGCCTTGCCTGCGGGCGACACCTCAGCGAACACCCGGTCGATGCCCACCTGTGCCGCTATTGCCTCGGCTGTGTGGCGGTTGTCCCCCGTGACCATCGCCACCTCTATGCCGAGCGCCTTCAAGCGGGCCACGGCTTCGGCGGCTTCGGGCTTTAGGGTATCGGCCACCGCCAGTAGGCCCACAAGCTTGTCGTCCGCCGAAACAAGCATAGCAGTCTTGCCGAGCCGCTCCAATCTTGCCATCTCCGGCAGCGCGGGCGAGAAGTCCACCCCGGCTGAGTCTAGTAACTGGGGCTTGCCGACGAGTACCCGCGTGCCGTCCACGGTGGCGGTGACACCCTGGCCCGTTACGCTCCTGAAGGCTGAGACGGTTGACGGGCGGGGACCACTGACACCTTCCGCGACTGCCCTCCCAAGGGGGTGCTCCGAGCCTCTTTCGGCGGCGGCGGCCAGATGTAGCATCTCGTCGCGGGATAGACCGTTGAGGTTGATAGCGTCGGTGAGAGCGGGTTTGCCCAGGGTGAGCGTGCCGGTCTTATCGAGCAGAACGGTGGTGACTCGGTTGGCCTGTTCCAGGGCCGCGCCGCCTTTCACCAGCACCCCCTTTTCCGCGCCCCGCCCGGTGCCCACCATGATAGCCGTCGGCGTGGCGAGGCCCATCGCGCAGGGGCATGCAATCACCAGCACAGCCACCGCGTTGATGAGGCCGCGCACCGGGTCGCCCGCCAGCAGCGACCACCCCAGGAGGGTAAGCAGCGCCAGGCCCAGTACCACCGGCACAAACACGCCCGCGACCTTGTCTGCCAGCGCCTGCATTGGGGCTTTGGAGCCTTGCGCCTCTTCCACCAGCCTGACGATTTGCGCGAGTGCCGTCTGGCGGCCCACGCGCGTGGCCCTGAAGCGGAGCAGGCCCTGGCCGTTGAGGGTCGCTCCAATGACGGTGCTACCGGGCCGCTTCTCCACGGGCATCGACTCCCCGGTCAGCATCGATTCGTCCACCGCCGAGTCGCCGTCTACAACTACACCGTCCACCGGCACCTTCTCACCTGGGCGCACCAACAGCAGGTCGCCTGGGAGCACCGAACCGACTGGCACCTGCTCTTCAACGTCGCCGCGAAGCACGGTGGCGGTGCGGGGTTGCAGGCCTACCAGCTTGCGAATGGCCTCCGAGGTGCGGCCACGAGCGCGCGCCTCCAGGAAGCGTCCAAGCAGCACCAGCGTGATGATGACCGCCGCGACCTCAAAGTAGGTCTGGGCGCGCAGTCCGTCCCGCACCAGGATGTAGATAGAGTAGATTGAGGCGGCGGTGGTGCCAAGGCTCACCAGGGTGTTCATATCGGCGGTGCGGTGCCGCAGGTTCTTCAGGGCGAGGGCGTGGAACTGGTTGCCTGGCACGTACCAGACGATGAGGCCAAAGATGGTCAGAAAGTGGATCGCGTGGGGGCTGCTCATGAAGAACATGCCGGTGATTACCACGGGTATGGAGGAGATCACGCTGAAGATGAGCATATCCCGCTGCTTCACGTACTCTATGCGGCGGGTCCGGCGCTCTCGGTCTTCCTGTAGTTCGGCGGCTTCGTCCAGGCTCTCCTCGGTGCGGGGCGAGGCGTTGTAGCCTGCCTTCTCGACGGTCGCTACCATCTCGGCGGCACTCACCTGCAAGGGGTCGTACCGCACCAGTGCTCGCTCGGTGGCAAGGTTGACGCTGGCCGCCTCAACCCCCACTACCTTCTTGAGCGACCTCTCCACGCGTGCGACACAAGAAGCGCAGGTCATACCCTGCACCGACAAAGTGACTTCAGCCATATTTTCTTGTTGCGTAATAAGTTCAGTAGCCATAATGCCTGCCAAGATCAGCTCTTCTTACCGCATTTATGAGCTTGGAAGTCTCTCAACCTAACTGAGTTACGTATCAAGAGCACTGCCGGTTCTTCCTAATATCTATAGCTGCAATTCTACCACTAGTATCGTGGTTTGCAAGCCTTCTGCATCTGTAGAGATTAGACAGTATTATCCGCCCCCCTGCACAAGTCTGCTCGTTGTCATTTCGAGCGTAGTGAGAAATCTCGTCCTACGCGGCAATGCTTCGGCTTTCTTACGAGAGTCTGTAGCTGTAAGAAAGGTGGTATTTGGGTGGTAAGGGACGAGATTCTTCGCTACGCTCGGTACCATGCTAATGAAGGAAAGTCAGCCAATATGGCTACATGCGTGTGAGAAGCCACATAAGGTACCAGGCGACGCCCCGCAATTGAAATCGGGGGCTACACCTTACCAAGTCCCACAAGGGGACTCCTCTACCCTCCTACTCTCTTTACTCTCTCCACTCTTGCTTCTCTCAAGAGTGGCCCTCCTGCACATGGGCAGTCCCGCAGGGACTTTGCAGAGTGTAGCCCCCGATTTCAATCGCGGGGCGTCGCCTGGTACCATACGTGTCTGTATTAGCTGACTTTCCTTCCTTAGCCTGGTACTCAGAATGACAGGGTGGGGCTTTGCATGCCGTCAAATGTCGCACCATTGTTGGGCCACAGCGAAGCCGGAGGGGGAACAAAGTTTATTGGGAATTAGGACTAAGGTCACTCCCACCCGGAGACTTGCATGCCGTATCCTAAAGGTAACTTCAAGGGAGGCATGCACAGCCTGCTTATGGACATTTCCGAAGAATCGACGCAAAACCAGGATTACAAGTTCTGGCTCACCTTCCAACAGGCAGCCGTGGGCATCGCCCTGGTTCGCCCCGACGGACGCTTCATGCGTGCTAACCCGGAGCTATGCACGCTGCTGGGCTACGACGAAAGCGAGCTGAAAGAGCTTTCACTCCAGAACATCACCCACCGTAGCGATGTGGACGTGGATACCCGTATGTCGAAGCGCCTGGTTACGGGTGAGATTTCCAGCTACCGTTCTGAAAAGCGCTTCATCACCCGGCAGGGCCTGACGGTCTGGGGCCTGCAATCGGTATCGGTGGTGCGCGACCGCCTCGGCAAGCCTCTCCAATTCATCACGGTAATCCGCGACATTACGGCGCAGAAGACCAACGGGGCGCACACGCCCCATGCCTATGCTACCGAAGTCGCACCCACTCCTGAGCCGGTGGCTCGACCCGCGGTAAATGCCTTAGACGGTACCGATGACCCGCTCCTGCCGCGCGTATCCACGCCGCAGGATGACGCTCGTTTGATTGAGCTACTGTCCTCGCTGCCGCTCGGCTTGATGGTCGTGGACGCGATGGGCGAGACCTGGTTCGCCAACGAAGTGGCACGCAATCTACTTGGCCCTGGCGTAGCCCCTGAATTCACCGCTGATGAGGATGGACCGGACGGCGACAGCAACCTGCACGTCTACTCGGCGTACAAGGCAGGCAGCGATGCGCTCTACCCACTGGATGAGGCCCCAATAACCCGTGCGCTCATGGGACAGCAAGCAGTAGTTTCCGACATTGAGATTCGCCAGCCGCAGGGCGTGGTGCCCGTGCAGGTGTGGGCGGGGCCCGTATATGACGACCAGGGCCAGGTGGCCTACGCGGTCGCCGCTATCGACGAACTCAGGACCAGAGTGCAGGTTGTAGAGCAGCAAACGCAGACGCAGGCGCTCCGGGTGGGCGACACAGTAGCGGGCTTGCTGCAACTCGCGGGCGAAGTGGCGACGGGTATAGGCCTCGCGGGCAGTCTCGAAGATGCTATGCAGTTGTGCCTGGACCGCATTTGCGAAGTAACCGGCCTGCCCGTGGGGCACATGCTCCTGGCACGCGGCGACCTTTACTCACGAAGTGGCGCGCACGTCCAGCTTGCATCGTCCGGTGTGTGGCACCTGAAAGAGCTAGACCGTTTCAGCGCGCTGCGCAAGGTGACGCAGAACATGTCCTTCGACATGGGTGCCGAGCTACCTGGGCAGGTGCTCACTGAGAGGCAGGCGGTCTGGACGGTAGGGCCGGGCCTCATCGCAAGCTCCCCACGAGCCAAGGAACTGGAAGCCTCCGGCATCACCACCGGGTTCGCCTTCCCCGTGCCCGCCGAGGGTGCGGTGGTCGGCGTGATGGAGTTCTTTTCGGTGGAGCCGTTGGAGCCGGACCAGACCTTCCTGGATGTCATGTCGCTCATCGGTGCCAACCTGGGCCACGCCATAGTCCGCCGCACCTCCTCAGATGAGTTGGAGAGGGCGCAGGGCCGCTACGAACTGGTGGGCCAAATCGCGGGCGAGCTGCTCTCGGTGCACGACGTGGAAGGGAAGTACCTGTACGCGGGCAAGGCAGCAGCCGGTTTGCTGGGGTACGAGACCGCCGAGTTGATGGGCAGCAGCCTGCTTACCTACTGCCACCCCAACGATGTGCCCAGGTTGAACAGGCTACTGGGCCGCTACCTGGCGGGCAGCGACGAGCAGAGTCGCGTCAAGTACCGCTTCCGGCACAAGGGCGGCGACTACATGTGGCTGGAGATGTCGTGCCAGCCTTTGATTGCGACCTATGGCTACAGGCGGGAAATCATCGCTATGTCGAAGGTGACGCAGGCCGAAGTGGAAGCAGCGTACCGCCTGACAAGCAACGTGGCGATCACGAAGGAGCTGAAGCCGCTACAGGTCTCCGCTGACGAAGCGTTGGACCTGGACCCTCTGACGGGGCTGTACAACCACGAGTCGGTGGAGGATATGCTAACCACCAAGCTGAGTAGCCGCCGCGCCTCCAGCTTCCCTGTGGGCTGCCTGTTCATCGACGTAGACGACTTTGACGAACTAGCCGGGACGTACGGCGAGGAGACCCGTGACGAGGTAGTGCGCCGCGTGGCCGAGATGCTGGACCAGACCTGCCGCGACGACGACTTCCTGGGGCGCTACTCGGGCAGCAGCTTCGTGATAGTGCTGCCGAACACCGACGCAGCGGGCACCATTATCGTAGGCGAAAAGGTGCTGCGCAGGATGCGGGCTATGGAGTGGCCGGGCACGAACGTGACCAGCCCGGTGAGCGTGAGCATCGGCGGCACCTGCTTACGGCACGGCACCATGCTGACCCTGCCGGAGCTTATGGAGCTACTCGGCTCGCAGTTGATGCAGGCCAAAGGCTCCGGCGGCGACTGCATCATCATGAACGCCCGAGAGACGAGCCGCACCGCCAACAGCTACAATCCGCTCGGAGGGTGGTCCCAACCTGTGCGGCTACCGCTAAACGGGCAAGCTCCCGGTGCCACCCCCGGACATGCGGCCCCGCCTGAGCCGAACAACCGCGGCAACTAGCTTCGGCCCGCTCCCGGAGGTGATGGCTATACCCAGGAGCACCAGGGCCAGGCCCAGCACGGCCGTGAGGGTAATCTGCTCGCTCAGGAACAGCGCGCCCCACATGAGGGCAAACCCCGGCAGCAGGTAAGTCACCAGCAGAGTACCCGTGGTACCTACTCTCCCCAGCAGCCAGTAGTACATCATCGAGGCCAGGGCTGTGCCCAGGATGGCGAGCGCTACCACCGCCCCTATTGAAAGCCAGGAGGGCATGCGCTGTGGCAATTGCAAGGCAGCGAGTGGCATAAGCATAATCGCACCTGTAACTAGCTGCCCCGTGGCCGACACCGTCGTGGGCACACCCACCAGGGCGCGCCTACCGTAAAGGCCCGCCACCGCGTAGGAGACCGCCGCCAGCAAGCACGCTAACTGGCCGACCAGGTGCAGTGGGTCCTCCATAGCCAGGTTGAGGTTGCCGCTAACCAGCAGGATAACGCCCAACATACCGCACGCCAAGCCCAGGAGGCGCACTCCCGTCAGCCGCTCGGAAGAAGCGGGCAGTAGGGCCAGGAGCAAGGCGGCCCAGAGGGGCGAGGAGGCATTGTAGATGGCCGCCAATCCGCTGTTGATGTAGTGTTCGCCCCAGGTGATGAGCGTGTAAGGCACCGCGCAGTTGAGCAAGCCCATGACGGTAAGTGGCCGCCAGTTGGCTCGTAATGCTGAGAACTGCCCTTTGCGGTGTGCATTGACCGCTAACAGCACCAGGCCAGCGAGCGCGAGGCGCACCTCCACGAGCGCGAAAGGCTCAAACCCTTGCGATCCTAGCTTGATAAATAAGAACGAGGCACCCCAGATGGCACCCAGCGTCAGCAGCATCGAAAACTCACGCGCCGACATTTCCGTATCCTCCTCAGCCGCCTTGCACCAATAGATAGTGGCCCCATGTAAGGAGCCACTATTAATGATACACCCTCTCGGCAAGGATGGTTGAGCATTCTTGGTGACTCTGGCAAGGCTGCGTTGGAGTTGTTTTTGTAACAATTACGAGGCCACTCTTCCGCCCTGTCATCCTGAGCGCAGCGAAGGATCACAGATGCCGCCATTACCCAGGTGCTGAACGTTCAGCACCAATGCCCCGCTAATTGAGCAGCATCCCTACTCACCTTCTTGAGATCCTTCGCTACGCTCAGGATGACAGGGTGGGAGAGTGGTCGCCACGCTCGGTATATGACCCAAGTTGATACAACTGTGGCTTGAGTGTGGACCAATATCCTATTCGTACTAGGACTATCTACCCTTAGTCAGGCCGCCAGAACGCAGATATAATGCCTATAGCGCAGCCGAAGTAGTACCGCCCGGACTGTGTGCAACGTGGCGCATGCCTGGTGCGGTGCGTCGTACTCAATCATTATTATTCACGAGGAGCACAGGGTGTGACTAGCTCCCAACCGAAGAACTCGCCCGCGACCCAGACGCCGTGGCAGAACCACGTGCCGGCTGACTCGAACGGCACAAACACGCAGAACGAACAGGGGCAGCCGAATGCACGCCTGCCCTGGACGACAAGCGGGTTGTCGCCCAATACGCCGGAGATGAACGGCCAGGGCGCGCCAAACCCGCCCCAGGCCTACGCGAACGGCCACGGCGCGCAACCCGCTTCGACCCACACGGCGCCAATTTTCGCCGTGAACGCGGGGCCACTGCCGGAAGAGATACCCGGCTTCCCCTACCCCGAACCGAGCCGCGACAACCTGCAACAGGTGCTGGGCAGCCAGCCACAAGGCTCCAACATCAGGCCGCTGGCCGCTATGGGGGCCGTGCCTCTGCAAGCGCAAACCATGAATATGTCCCAACCCGGTGCTGCCACTCAGCCCGACCTGGGCACCTCCCCGATGATGACACAGCCGCAGTTGCCTGTGAACGCCCTGAATGCGCTGAATGGGATGAACGGTAACGGGAACGGAATGTCGCCCACGGGCCGCCTCACGTCCCCCATGTTGGCGGGCCACGGGGTACAGCCGAACGGACATTACGAGCTTAGCGACGCGATGTTCCCGGAGCCTCGCAGCATCGAGGAGACCGGCATCAACCAGGGACTGATAGCCGACCTGGTGATCAAGACGATGTACTTCACGTCGTACATGAGCGGCCAGGAGATTTCGGCCGAGATTCGGGTGCCCTTCTACGGCGTGATCGACCAGGCGATCAACCTGATGAAGAAAGAGCAGCTTTGCGAGGTGAGCGGCACGTCGGGCCTGGGCGAGGCTGGATACCAGTACATCCTCACCGTGAAAGGGATGGAGCGCGCCCACCAGGTGCTCGCACGCTCCAGCTACGTCGGCCCCTGCCCCGTGCCCCTCGCTAGGTACATAGAGGCGCTCAAGGTGCAGACCAACAGGCGGCCGGTAATCAACCGCGAGGTGGTGGAGAACGGACTGAAAGGTCTCATCATCAGCGAAGAGTTGCTCAACCAGCTTGGCGCGGCGGTGAACGCGGGCAAGTCGCTCTTCCTGTTCGGCGCGCCCGGCAACGGCAAGACGCTGCTCACCGAGCGCATCGCCACTATGCTTGGCGGCAACCTCGCTATCCCTTATGCGATTGAGGCTGACGGGCAGATTATCCAGCTATTCGACCTGAACAGCCACCGCCCCGCCGTGCCCCAGGGCGCGAACGAGAACGACTCGACCAGGGCCGAGTTCCCCGACCGCCGCTGGGTGCGCGTGCACAGGCCAGTGGTGATCGTCGGCGGCGAGCTTACGCTGCCCTCGCTCGACCTGATTTACAACGAGACGGCGGGCTTCTACGAAGCCCCCTTTCAGCTAAAGGCCAACGGCGGCCTCTTCCTGATTGACGACTTCGGCCGCCAGCAGGTCAGCCCCCAGGCGCTGCTCAACCGCTGGATCGTGCCCCTGGAGAAGAGCATAGACTTCCTGACGCTGAAAACGGGTAAGAAGCTACAGGTGCCCTTCGAATTGTTCCTGGTGCTCTCCACCAACTTGCAGCCGGAAGACCTCATTGACGACGCGTTCCTGCGCCGCATCCAGAACAAGCTGAACGTGCCCGACCCGACGCCGCAGCAGTTTTACGAGATATTCCTGGCGATGTGCAAGTCGCTGAACGTGCCATTCGACCAGCACGGTTTCACGTACCTGGTGAAGAAGCACTACATCGAGGTTGGGCGGCCTTTCCGCGCCTCCCAGCCCCGCGACCTGCTACGCCAACTGATGGGCATCGCCCGCTACCGCAACGTGCCCCCGGAGATGACCCCGCAACTGGTGGACGCGGCGTGCAGCACCTATTTTGTGAACGCCAAACCCAAGCACTGACATTGTTGAAAGATAGTAGGACGGATATGGAAATGTACGAAAGAGTAGACGAAAAGGGCAAGGTATTTACGCCCAGGATACGCACCGCCTCGGTGGAGGTGGACATCGTGACCCTGCACGGCGTGGTGCACGGCTTCGTGCACGTCAAGCCCGACCAGCGCATCAAGGACGAGCTGAACAACCAGGGCGAAACGTTCCTGGCGGTGACGGGCGCTACTCTGCGCGGCCACCTGGACCCCGCTAACCGCGAGGTCGGCTTCGTAGCGGTCAATAAGAGCCACATTATTACGGTGGTGCCCGTGAACGAGCCGCGTTGGACGAGTGACGAGTGACGCGGGACGAGACGCGGGACGAGTTGTTAGTTGTTAGTTTTGTCGGAGCTAGGGCTTGGCTCGGTTGGTAGTTAGAGAGCGGTTTACACTAGATACCGGATTGAGGAATGCAGGATGTCACCCATACAGCCATTGAACACTACATCCACACAGGCGGGGCCGCAGACTGAGACGTACGGGCCGGGCGGCATGCAGCCGGGCGCTCAGCAACAGGGTGGACCGTTTCCCGGTGTGCCACAGGGCTACGCAAACCCCGGAATGCCGCAGAGTATGAATCCTAACGCGCAGGCGGGCAACTTCCAGGGCGCACCCACGGAGCAACTGGCGACCGGGCAATTGGCTCCCGCTACCCCGGCGGGCAACTTATGGACGCCGGTGGCGAACAGCGTCGGCATGCAGGCGCCGCCGATGTTGGTGATGGCGCTGGCCCAGCGGGTGCTCTCCGGCCTGCCGCAGAACGTGCAGCTTGAGCGCAAGCCCGAAATCGAGCAGATGCTTGCAGGCCGTTTTATGGCGGCCCTCTCGCAGGTGCCGGGCACGCTCCCGCCGGGCGGGCAGGAAGTGCTGTACAAGGCGGTCATGGACGAAATCCTCGGCTTTGGGCCGCTGGAGGCACTCCTGGAAGACCCCTCCATTACGGAGATTATGATCAACGGCCCCAAGCAGGTATACATCGAGCGCAAGGGCCAGCTTATCGAAAGCGGCGTGACTTTCCTGGACGACGACCATGTGATGCGGGTGGCCCAGCGCATTGTGGCCCCTCTAGGCAGGCGTTTGGACCGCAAGTGGCCGATGGTGGACGCCCGCCTTCCCGACGGCTCGCGCGTGAACATCATCGGCCCGCCCGTCGCCCTGGGAGGCACCACCATCACGATACGCAAGTTCTTCAAGACGCCGCTTACGGTGCAGAACCTGGTCGAATTCGGCACGATTTCGGCTCCGATGGCGGAGTTCCTGCGCGCCTGCGTGGTGGGCAGGCTCAACGTCGTGGTGGCGGGCGGCACCGGCTCCGGCAAGACCACCCTGCTGAACGTGCTCTCGTCGTTCATACCGGACGGCGAGCGCATCGTGACTATAGAGGACTCGGCGGAGCTTCGCCTCAACCAGCGCCACGTGGTGCCCCTGGAAGCCCGCCCGGCGGACGTAGATGGCGGCGGCGCGGTGACGATACGGCACCTGGTCACCAACGCCCTTCGTATGCGTCCTGAGCGTATCGTGGTCGGTGAGTGCCGCAGTGGTGAGGCGCTGGACATGCTCCAGGCGATGAACACCGGGCACGACGGCTCGCTCACCACCCTGCACGCCAACACCCCCCGCGACGCGCTATCCCGGCTGGAGACGATGGTGCTGATGTCGGGCATGGACCTGCCTATACGCGTCATTCGAGAACAGGTGGCCTCGGCGGTGGACCTGATAGTGCAACAGGCGCGCCTGCGGGACGGCTCTCGCAAGGTCACCTACGTCACCGAAGTGCAAGGCATGGAAGGCGACACGATAGTGCTGCAAGATATCTTCCGCTTCCGCGAACTGGGCGACGACGAGAACGGCAAGGTGAGGGGCCAGCTCATGCCCACCGGCCTTCTACCCAAGTTCGTCAGCCGCCTCGAATCCCACGGGCAGCGAGTGGACAGGTCGATGTTCGCCTCAGGGTCGTTCTGATGCTGAAACGGGGTTCTGAAACGTGAAACGTGAAACGTGATGGGGCTTGTGCTATTTGGCTCGTGAATGCCACAGTGTTGGTTTAGCAGGACCAAAGCCTCCATTTGTCATTCTGAGCGAAGCGAAGAATCTCGTCCAACAGCACCCAAGTTGCTCCTTTCTTTTAGTCAGCTTGTACTAAAGGAAAGGGGCAACACCTGCATAGAGGACGAGATTCTTCACTGCGTTCAGAATGACAGAGGCGGGACAGGGTCCCACAAAAGAGAGCACGTGGCATTCACGTACCGACTACCACAAGCCCCATCACGTTTCACGTTTCACGTTTCAGAACCCCGTTTCAGATCCCCCAGGCTGCAACTCTATTACCTGGCACTCGTAGCCGAGCTTGTTCAGCTCTTCGCGCAGCCTGGCGGGGGTGCCGGTGAGGAGGGGGAAGGTGCCGTAGTGGCTGGGGATGACTTGCTTGACGCCCAGCATCTCGGCGGCGCGGGCGGCCTGGCGCGGGTCCATCGTGAAGTGGTCTCCAATGGGCAGCACCGCAAGATCGGGCTGGAATAGCTCGCCGTAGAGCGACATATCGCCGAAGATAGCCGTATCGCCCACGTGGTAAATCTTGAAGCCGTTCTCAAGCTCCAGCAGGTAGCCCACCGCCTCGCCGCCGTAGATGATAGAGCCGTCGTCGTCCTGTATGCCGCAGGAGTGGTCGGCGTGCAGCATCGTCACCCTTACGCCTTCAACCGTGACGGTGCCGCCTTTGTTCATGGCGTTGCAGTTCTCCACGCCCTTCTTGTCCAGCCAGTTGCACATCTCGAAGATGCCCACCACCGAGTTCGGCTTGGCGGATTTGGCAATCTCCACCGCATCGGCAATATGGTCGAAGTGCCCGTGCGTGATGAGCATGGCGTCGAGATTGTCCACGTTCTTGAGGTCGTCGGGGCAGGAGGGGTTGCCCCGCACCCAGGGGTCCACCATGATGCGCTTGCCCCCCGGCGTCTCGTAGAGGAAAGTAGCGTGGCCGTACCAGGTAATCTTCACGTCTTTGTTTATCTTACCCATATCATCTCCTCCTGAATCACTACCGTATCCTTAATCGGGCTGGAACCAAGACATTATATAACAGGACGATGGACGATAGACGATAGACGATGGACGATGGTAGGAGACGGAACCGCCAAGACGCCAAGGACGCCAAGTGCGCGCCAAGATTAAGGATTGTTTGCAGGGGTGCTGGCCTGTAGCCACTCTCTACTCAGTCCTCAGTCCTCAGTCCTCATCACTCCTATCGTCCATCGTCCCTGTGCACAACTTTCGGCAATACGGTCATTTGTGCTATAATCTCCATGCGCATGGGCTATCTAGTTGCCCCGTGCGCTTTGCCTCTATGGACCTACGCGAACGACTCAAAGCAATGGGCGTGCGCCCTCGTGTGCCGGGCGGTGCCGCTCCCGGTATGCCGGAGGGGCAACCATCCGCGCCCGAGACTCCGCAGTCCGTACAAAGCCCCCAGGCCGACCCTTTTTCGCTTGTCTCAAGGGGCAAGCTGAAGATAGAGCACGCCCTGTCCGGCACCTGGCACGACACCAGTGAAGGCCCTTGCTTCGTGTTCGAGCGCCGCTACCCGGTGTCTCACGCGCGCGGCCCGGTGGTGTTGGGGAGCGTGATGCACTCGAGGCCCAACGTGCTGTGGGAGGCGGGGCGGGCCATTTCGCTGCGGGACGTGGACGCTCGAAAGCTGCTCTTCCTCGACACCGAGACCACCGGCCTTTCGGGCGGCACCGGCACCTACGTCTTCCTGGTTGGCGTGGGCTATTTCTCGGATGACGGGCAGGAGGTGGTCATCCGCCAGTACTTCCTCACCGACGTGTCCGCCGAGCGCGCCATGCTCCACGCCCTGAACGACCTCTTCGCCAACTTCACCGCCGTGGTCACATTCAACGGCAAGAGCTTCGACTGGCCCTTGCTGGAGACCCGCTTCACCTACAGCCGCGTGCGCTGCATCCTGCGCGACCCTCCCCACCTCGACATGCTGGGTCCATCACGCCGCCTCTGGAAGGACCGCCTGCCCTCCTGCTCGTTGGAGACGCTCGAGCAAATGGTACTCGGCTTCAACCGGGGCTTCGACGTGCCGGGCTGGCGCATACCGGCCCTCTATTTCCAGTACCTGCGGGCGGGCCACGCGGGCCATATACTGCCGGTGTTCGAGCACAACGAGCATGACCTGCTCACCCTGATGGCCCTGACCGGGCACGTGGGCAACATCCTCGACAGGCCCGACGAAGCCGATTTAAAGGCCGCAGAGTGGTTCGGCCTGGGCAAGCTGTACGAGGACCTGGGCCGCTACACCGACAGCCTGCGGGCCTACTCGAAGGGCCTCGATTTCGACCCGTCGCCCGAGCTTCGGGGTGTGGCCTTGCGCCGCCTGAGCTTCCTCTACAAGTACCTACAGCAACAGGAAGAAGCGGTCGCCATCTGGAACCGCCTCGCCGCCGAGGGCACGCACCTGATGTTCCCGTACCTGGAACTCGCCAAGCACTACGAGCACCGCGTGAAGGACTACGCCGCCGCCGCCGAGTACACCCTGCTGGCCCAGGTGCGCGCCACCAACGCGGTAGAGCGTGCCGAGTTGCAGCACCGGCTCGACCGTGTGGCTTCCAAGGCCCGCCGCCTGGCCGAGCGCGAGGCCGCCAATCCCACCCCAGCGCAGACTCAGCCCTAGAGCCTGTTATGAACTATTCCACCACGTCCGCCGTTTCGCCTGTCACCCAATACGTCCAAAGGGGTTCTGTTATAATAGCCCTATGACCAAAACAGATATTTCTAGCGGTGTAGTGCACGAAGTTCCAGCGGATTTACGGGATGCTTTGACATCTGACCCGGAAGCGCTCGCAGCATGGGAGAATCTTACACCCCTTGCACGCAATGAATGGATATGCTGGACCATCTCCGTTAAGAAGCCGGAAACCAGAAGGGAGCATGTTGAAAGGGTGTGTACAGAACTTAAAGAGGGAATTCGCCGGCCTTGCTGTTGGTATGGCTGTATTCACCGGACAGATAAGTCAGTTAGTCCTTCGGTACAGGCAGTGGTACTTGATAGACGATCTAAGTCCAAATAGCTTGTTTGCCGCCGAAAAGTGTATAACAGGCTCTAGAAAGCGGCCTCGTGCACACTCTTCCAACAATAACCCTCGTTCTCGCTGCTAACGACCTGCTCCTTATACCCCCTGAGGGCACCACCCCGGAGGAGCTACGCAGCGCCCTCAATAGTGCAGGCTGGCGGGGTCGCACTGTGGTAGATTCGCGCCGCCACGGCCTGCGGATGCTGCCTATCGACTACCCGGCGATTTGTGCGGCACTGGACGGAGGCTATGACTTCAAGCCCCTATTCGACTTGCGTCCGGCCATGCCCCGCCCTGTAGAGGTCAAACAACAGCCGAGACCTTACCAGCGCGAAGCAATTGCGGCCTGGCGTGACGCGGAGCATAAGGGGGTTGTGGTGCTTCCTACCGGCGCGGGCAAGACGCTGGTAGCCCTACTGGCGATATCGGAATTGAACACCCACACCCTCATTTGCGTGCCCACGCTGGACCTGCTAGGCCAATGGAAGAGTTCCATCCTGGGCAACACTAACCTTTCTTCCGAAGACGTGGGCACCTGGGGCGGCGGCGACAAGGAGTTGCGGCCGGTGACGGTAATCACCTACGACTCGGCGGCCATCCACATGCGCTCCATACAGGGCTTCGGGTTGCTGGTGTTCGATGAAGTTCACCACCTGCCTGCCGACACCTACCGCACCATAGCGGAAGGCTCTATTGCTACCGCCCGCCTCGGTCTCAGCGCCACCCCTGACAGGAGCGACCTGCGGCACACCGACCTCGACCAATTGGTAGGCCCGGTGGTGTACGAACGCTCACCGTTCCAACTGCGCGAGGGGCGGCACATCGCCAACTATCGCACCGAGCAGATCAGCGTGTCCCTCTCCGGCGAGGAGAGAGTGTTATACGAACGCGCCGCCGAGGTCTACCGCGCGTACCTGCGCAAGCACCGCATCAGCATGCGCTCAGGCAGCGACTACGAACGCCACCTCATCTGGCGCAGTGGCAACGACCACGCGGCTCGCGAAGCTCTGCTGGCTCACCAGGCCGCCCGCAAGATCGCCCTCAGCGCCTCCGGCAAGCTGCAAGTGGTTGCGCAACTCCTTTCCCGCCACTGCGACGACCGGGTGCTGGTCTTCTCCGAGTACAATGCGCTGGTTGACGAAATCGGCAAGCGCTTCTGCATCCCCACCGTCACCCACAAGACGCCACCAGGGGAGCGCAAGGCGATACTCGACGGCTTCCGCAGCGGCCGCTTCAGCAAGCTGGCAACCGGGCGCGTGCTCAACGAAGGGGTAGACCTACCCGACGCCAACGTAGCCATCATCCTCAGCGGCAGCGCCACCAAGCGCGAGTTCATCCAGCGCCTGGGCCGCGTGCTCCGCCCCAAAGCCGATGAAGCGGTCCTCTATGAAGTCGTCACCGAGGAGACGACGGAGGAAAACATCTCCAGAAGGAGGCAAAGCTAACGAGATTTGGGAATTGGGAATTGGGATTTCGGATTTAGTAGAAGTTCAACAAATCCGAAATCCCAATTCCCCATTCCCAAATCTCGGT
>DASVRN010000060.1:0-6068 GCA_036388595.1 Chloroflexia bacterium | reverse complement strand
ATGAATCTACTTAGAGCGCAAGCATTAGCAAAGGAGTAGCCAACATGGGCGACAAGAACCCCAAGAACATTGAAAAGCTAAAGGGGCAGACAGAGGAAAAGAAGGATGCGGCACTAGAGTACAAGCATGAAACGCCTGCCGAGAAGGAACAGAACAAGGAAGGCGAGGACTCTGTCAAAGAAACTAAAATTGCTGGAGAATATGGCGAAGAGTCAGAGCTTACGGAGGGGTAGCTGGTGTCTCGCGTTGCTGACGACCCTCTGCCCGCAAATAGGCTACTAGCGACGCATCCGCGCCAAGATGCCTGACGAAACCAACAACGACCAGCGCAGGACCGTCGGCGGCAGGGGAGAGGACATTGCGGCTCTCTACCTGCGACGCCGGGGCTGCGCCATCCTCGCCCGCCGCTGGTACGCCAACCCCGGTGAAATTGACATAATAGCTAGTTGCCCCTCCAGGCCGATGGGTACGGACGCTCTCTCGATGGAGCGGTCGCCCACGCTGGCCTTTGTTGAGGTGCGCACGCGGCACGGGCACGAAGGGCTAGCGGAAGGCTCGATCTCACAGCGCAAAGCCAACAGCATGGTGTCGGCGGCCTATGCTTACATGGCGGCCTACAACCTGGACCCCGAAGCGGTCCCCTGGCGTATCGACTTGGTGGCGGTCACGATGCTGGGCGGCAAGGTGACGGATATCAACTGGGTGAAGGGCGCTATCGAGGAGTAACGGGTTGTTTGCGGATAGGCATCCAGGCTTGCTGAACTCTTACCGGCAGGCCCTCTATTGCTACCTATACCGCATTGCCGTATAGTACTTACCGTGAAACTCGTCTACACCGCAGTCTACGAACGCAAGGTTATGGAGATTTTGACCCCGTCCGAGCGCGAAGCCGCCGAAAATGCTATTGCTGGCAACCCAACACTCTATCCGGTGATTCGGGGCACGGGAGGAATACGTAAGGCTCCTGCTGCTAGAGGTAGTAGAGGCAAGAGTGGCGGAGCAAGGATTATCTTCTATTTCTGGCAATCGGGCAGTACGATTTTCATGCTCACCGCATACGCCAAGAGCGATCAGGAAGATTTAAGTGCCAGCGAGAAGAAACAGATTATGGCATTGGTTGAGGCATTGAAGAAAGAGGAGGTGTAGCAATATGCCCGAGCAAACTCTTGGTCAGGACCTTATAGAGGCGCTGGAAGAAGCGGTGGCCCACCAGAAGGGCTTGAAGAAGCTCAAAGAGCGCGTTGTCAAGGTAGCGCCAGCATCGGTCGATGTGGCTGCCATTCGCCACCGCTTAGGACTTTCGCAACGTGACTTCGCAGACCGCTATGGATTCGGCAGGCGCGCGGTGCAGGACTGGGAGCAAAATCGACGCGTGCCGGAGCGTAGTGCGCGCATCTTGCTCAAGGTTATCGAGAAGAATCCCCAGGCCGTCGAAGAAGTCCTGGAAAGTGCCTGAACGCGCCTTTAGGTTCGATAATTCTTCCAGAGTCGCCAGGCCCCACATGTTACCAAGGCAAAACTCCTCTACCTGAAGTCTGAACGGCTGCTGCTCCCACATAACTTGACGCTCACAGGGATGTGCTATAAACTGACCATGCTGGTAATGTGGGCATACTTTGTGCGTTAATATTGTAGGCTGTGCGGAGGTGACATACACCCCGCCCTAAATTGTGACGCTATGCCGGTACGCTGGTACGCCGATATGCCGGTGCCAATACGCGACGATGCGATAGCTTGGAGGAACCGTTGGTCCAGACCCTTGAGCGCCCAGAGACGGAAGAGCGCGCTCCCGCCAGTGAGAACATAGTGCCGGGCAAGATTTCGCTGGTGCTGCCCGCCCACAACGAGGAGCCGAACATACGGACGGTCGTTGAAGAGGCCGCCGAAGTGCTCCCCACCGCTTTCTCTGACTACGAAGTGATTGTCGTCAACGACGGCTCGAAAGACCGCACCCTCGAAATCGCGGAAGACCTGACCCGCGAGAACCCGCACGTGCGCGTCGTGAACCACCCCGTCAATCGCGGCTACGGTGCCGCCCTCACTAGCGGCTTCAATGCCGCCACCGGCGACTACATCATGTTCATGGACTCGGACCGGCAGTTCGACATCAACGACATCCACCGCCTGACGCCCCACGTGCCTGATTACGACATCGTCGCGGGCTACCGCATCAAGCGCAACGACCCGGCCCACCGCCTGCTCAACGCCGCCATTTTCGGCATGGCCGTGCGCCTGATGTTTGACATAAAGGTGCGCGACATCGACTGTGCCTTCAAGGTGATGCACGCCGACGTGCTCAAGGGCATCAACCTGGAGTCGCCGGGCGCGCTCATCAACACCGAGATACTGGCTAAGGCCAAGGTGCAGGGTTGCACGCTGACACAGGTCGGTGTGTACCACTACGCACGGCAGGCGGGCGAGCAGTCGGGCGCGAACCTCAAGGTGGTGCTCCGGGCCTTCCGCGAGATAATCCGCCTCTGGTGGCGCATGCGTACCTACTCCCCGCCTAGCGGCGAGGTGGTAGAGCCGCCGCCCACGTGGAGGGGCTTCGCCCTGTTCGGCAGTGCGGCGGCGGTAGGGCTGCTGTTCCTGCGGGGGCTGTTGCGGCTGTTCAAGAAGTAGGATTGTTGCGACAATGGCTGTACGTTATGTTCTCAGTGACTACGTGGATAGTGCTATGAGTGAGGCCACGTACGATAAGTTAGAAGATGGAACGTACGCGGGCCGCATACCATCGTGTCCGGGCGTCTTGTCATTTGGCGAGACGTTGCGCGAATGCCAGGACGAACTGCATTCCACTTTAGAGGACTGGTTGCTCGTAGGTCTAAAGCTTGGACATGCTTTACCGGTGGTCAGGGGCATAGACTTGAACAAGGACCCTGAGCATGATGAGGTGGAGACCCTGTAGCCGAAGGGAGTTCGTCTGGCGCTTGCGAGTTCTCGACTTCGATGGCCCTTTCTCCGGTACCCGCATGAGTTCATGGTGTACCAGGAACGTCGCCTGGCAATTCCCTCCAATGCCGAATATTCTGTCCCTCAGTTGCGTTTTATGATCCGCGAGATCGAGGACATCATTGGACGCGACCTACCTGCGGCGGACTGGAACAACCTGTAGATCGGAGAAAGAAGAGGAGTACAGTCGATACCGAGGTCATTACGGTATCGACTGCTTGCATTAAGGAGCCTGTTCACGATGCATCCAGCCACTGACCAAATCAACTCAACTAGTGAGCATGTATCTCCCAGCCATACCAACTCCCACGAGTGGTACTGCCGCGCCCTCGACGTTTTCCCCAGCGGGGTGACGCATGACAACCGCTTCTTCGGGGAGGTCGAGCCTATCTACATCGACCGGGCGCATGGCTCGCGCAAGTGGGACGTGGACGGCAATGAGTACATCGACTACTGGATGGGGCATGGTGCACTGCTGCTGGGGCACAACCACCCGGCTATCGTGGAGGCGGTGCAGGGGCAAATCACCAGGGGCACCCACTACGGCGGCTCGCACCCGCTGGAGGTCGAGTGGGGAGAGCTTATCAAGGCGATTGTCCCCTCGGCCGAGCGGGTGAAGTTTACCGGCTCCGGCACCGAAGCCACCATGATGGCCGTGCGGCTGGCCCGCGCCTACACCCGGCGGCAGAAGTTCCTCAAGTTCCAGGGCCACTTTCACGGCTGGTCCGACGCCATGACCGCCGGCTTCCACGCCCCCTTCGACGTGCCCTCATCCGTAGGCATTACCGACTCGGTGCTGCAAAGCGTGATAGTGGCTTCCACGGACCTCGCGGAGGTGGAGCGCATCCTGCGGGAGCAAGGCGACCAGATTGCCTGTGTGATACTGGAGCCGACCGGGGCCTCTTACGGCACCATCCCGCTGCCCCCCGGCTTCCTCCAGGGCCTGCGCGACCTCACTAATAAGCACAACATCGTGCTCATCTTCGACGAGATCGTGACCGGCTTCCGCTACACACCGGGTGGCGTGCAGGAGATGACGGGTGTGATACCAGACGTGACAACGCTTGCCAAGGTAGTCGCGGGCGGCTTACCCGGTGGGGCGGTGGTAGGGCGGGCCGAGGTGCTGTCGGCGTTCGAGTTCCGGCCGGATGACCCGGAGTGGAACCGCTACCGCCGCATCAATCACCCCGGCACCTTCAACGCCAATCCCCTCAGCGCGAGCGCCGGTATCGCCATGCTCAAGATCGCCCAGACCGGCGAGCCTCAGAGCCGGATTGACGAGATGGGCCGCCGCCTGGTAGCGGAGATGAACAGCGGCCTGGAACAGCTTGGCATAGAGGGGAGCTGCGTCTACGGCGACGGCCCCATCTGGCACGTCCTCCTGGGCAAAGGCGCTTGCGCCAACAAGGACGGCACCCTGCACGAAGGCTCGGCGGACGTACTCACGTTGCGCAAGGCCAACGATGCCAACGTAAAGGCCGCCTTCCAATCCGGCATGCTCAGCCGCGGCGTGGACCTGCTCTCCGGCCACGCAGGCATAATGTCCACCGCCCACACGGAAGACGACCTCGCCCTCACCGCTACCGCCTTCTATGAAACCCTACGCCAGATGAGAGAAGCAAAGTTGGTCTAACGCCCAGTCTTCCGCTCCAACAGATGAAACCCCACAAACCCCATCACGTTTCACGTTTCACGTCTCAGCCCTCCGACCGTGAAGCGCTGGCCCTCACCACGCTGGCCCTCGCTTACAGCAACCTTCTACCATGGTGGGCCACGCGGCGGGGGCTGAACCCGGAGTTGATGTTCCGGCGGGTGAACGCGAGCCTGGTGGCGCTGATGCTGGCCTATTCCGCCCGCAGGTCCGGTGGGCTGGCACGTGTCGGCCTGGGGAGGCGTGGCCTGGCTAAATCGGTCCTGGGGGGCACGCTGGTCGGCCTGGGTCTCTCGGTCCCGCCCCTCATTTTCTTCTACCGCCCCATCCTGCTCGACACGCCCCTTGAGTACGGCCCCATCCATGGTATGTCCCGCCGCCAGCTAGTGCAGGACTTGCTCGTGGGCGTGCCGGTGAACATCTCCTTGCTGGAGGAGTTGCTGTTCAGGGGCCTCATCTTCTCCGCCCTGCGCCGCAACCACTCGCTGGCCGTGTCGCTGGCCGGGGCTTCGGCTGCGTTCGCGGGCTGGCACTTCTCGGTGACCTACACCACGGCCGCGCAGACCAACCTAGCCACCGCCGCACGCCTCCCTGCCTTCCTCAAGCCCTTCGTGCAGCCGCTCGCCGTCCTCGGTGGCATGCTCACCACTGGCCTGGCGGGTGTAGCATTCGGCCTGGTGCGACACCGCACCGGCAACCTCGCAGGCCCCATAGTGGCCCATTGGCTCGTGGACGGCATCATGATCTACGCCCTCTGGCGCGGCCGCCCCGACCAAACGCCGCTTTGAAAAGGCGCACGGCCCGAACACCAGGATAGTGCCAAGTGAATAGTTATTATTCACCGCAGAGACGCAGAGACCGCAGAGGTTACGCGGAGATAATGGTTGTTTGGATAATATGAAGGGGAGTATCGTACTGTACGATGCTCCCCCTGCCGCAAACACCCTCTATTCTTCTCTGCGTACCTTTGCGTCCTCTGCGTCTCTGCGGTGAATAATCTATTCCCCTTGGCGTGGTTCTTGGCGTCTCTGCGTCTTGGCGTTTAGACGTGGTTGTATATACTTAAGCCATTCCAGCGATCTGCCCCGGAACTTTCGCGGTCCAGATCCGCATACTCTATTGTAAGAAGTGCTGTTGGCGGCGCTCTTGTGGGAGGAGATGCCCCCTGTAAATGGCAGAAGACGACCTGATCAGGCGGGCGCGCCTGGGCGACCAGGATGCGTTTCGCCAATTGGTGGAGACCTACGGTATGCTCACCGAGCGTACCGCGCGTGTGCTGCTCTCCGACAGGTCGGATGCCGAAGATGCCGTGCAGGAGGCCTGGCTCGATGCCTGGCGGGGGCTTGCCGGTTTCGAGCTTGGTAGGCCGTTTCGCCCCTGGCTGCTCACCGTGGTGGGCAACCGCTGCCGTATGGTCGCCCGGCGGCGTAAGCTCACCAGCGTCCCCTTCGATGAAGGCCTTTAC
>DASVRN010000059.1:0-9704 GCA_036388595.1 Chloroflexia bacterium | reverse complement strand
CAGGCACCCGTGCCTGCCCTACTTGGAGATTAGTACCAGGGCAGGCACGGGTGCCTGCCCCTACAGCCTCTTTCTTCAAGGTTTCTCGTAAGACAATGGCATACTACGGGTAACAAACCCTTAGTATGCCTATTTTAGCTGCTAAAGTCTAAATATGAGAATTAGTGGAGCATGAGCAGTTGCTCGGACAACTCGTACAGCGAGCCGGTCACGGTGCCTACCAGCAGCGCGCCTGCCACCGTAGAGATGATAGCTCCCGCCATGAGGTAGCCGGGCCGCTCCATGTCCGAGGCCAGGTAGGCCACCAGGGCCGCGAGACCAGGGATCATGACGTAGAGGGGCCAGAGGGTGGCCTGTGCGCTCCACTCGGCCTTGTCGAGGGTGAAGGCGAAGAAGAAGATCGAGAGCATCAGCAGGCTCGCCGCCGACATGACTATGCCCGCCCGGCGCTCCTTGCTCATGGTGAACGCCAACGCCAGCAACCCCGTGCCGGGGATCGCCAAAAAGACCGGCCAGAGACTGCCCCAGCCCAGCCCGAACGGGTTGAGGGTGCCCCCCAGCAAGACTGCCCCGAGCAGGATAAGCACCGCCCCGCCCACTATGCTGTTGTTGCTAAAATGCTTGGTATTCATGACCTGCGCGCATCCCGAGACTTGTCTATGTTGCTACCATAATATTATCCAGGTGCAAGCATTTAGCATATCGTACAAACGGAGTAGAATGCCTGATGCAATTGCATGATTGTTGTTGATGGAGGAGTGGTTAGTGGTTAGTGGTTAGTGGTTAGTGGTTAGTGGTCGGGCAGTCCCAAACCATCCTAATCTTTGCGCGTTCTTTGCGTCCTTTGCGTCTTGGCGTTTTCGTCTCCTACCATCGTCCATCATCCACCCCGTGGCCTGAGTGTTGCATAGTTAATATCCATGACAGCCCACTTATGTTCGGGGGAGAGTTTATGATGTCGCGTTACAGGAGAGAGCAGCGCAGGGCGGCGGCCGTTACCTGGTCGGGGGCGCTGCTGGCGCTGGGCGGGTTGGCGGGGGCGGGGGCCTTAGGTTATGCGGCGTGGGTGGAACCTGAGTGGATCGAGGTAAAGGACGTGCGCCTCACGCTGCCGCGCCTGCCGAGGGCCTTCCACGGGTACAAGCTGGTGCACATAAGCGACCTGCACGCGGGTAAGTTCATGCCAGACAAGCGGTTGGATAGGGTTGTGGAACTGGTGAACGCGCAGGTGCCGGACCTTATCGCTATGACCGGCGACTTCGTCACCCGCGTCTACAGGGGCGCGCCCAAGGACATCATACCGGCCATGAGCAGGCTACGCGCTAAGGACGGTGTGGTCTCCATACTGGGCAACCATGACTACTGGGGCAGCAAGGGGCCGGACCTGATGCGGCAGGTGATCGCGGCCAGCGGGTTGATCGACCTGAACAACAAGGTGCATACGATAGAGCGTGATGGTGAGCGCCTGCACGTCGCGGGTATCGACTCGGTGCGCGAAGGCAACAACCGCCTCGACCGGGTGCTGAAGGAGCTGCCACGGGATGGTGCCGCCGTCCTCCTGGCTCACGAACCCGACTTCGCGGACGTAGCGGCCCGGACGCACCGCTTCGACCTGCAAATCTCCGGGCACGCGCACGGCGGGCAGGTGGTCATCCCGGGCATAGGCTCGCCCGCGCTGCCGGTGCTGGGCCGCAAGTACTGGCGAGGGCATTACATGGTGGAAGATATGCACCTGTACGTGAACCGGGGCCTCGGCATGGTGCGCCTGCCGGTGCGCTTCCTGGCCCGGCCCGAGATCACGGTATATACCCTTCAGACGATGGACGATAGGAGGACTGAGGACTGAGGACTGAGGACTGAGGACTGAGGACTGAGGACTGAGGACTGAGGACTGAGGACTGAGGACTGAGTACAAGGCAGCACTTTCCCCAACAATAATCCTAACCTTGGCGCGTTCTTGGCGTCTCCGCGTCTTGGCGTTTCCGTCTCCTACCATCGTCCATCGTCCATCGTCCATCGTCCATCGTCCATCGTCCATCGTCTATCGTCCGCAGCCGTCACGCCACCGGCACGTAGACCTCAGCCTGGCGGGCACCTATCGTAGCAGGATAGTAGGGGGCCATGCCCTCGGGGAGGAGCTTAACAGGCGTTTGCCAGTTGGGGCCGAATTCCGACAGCGACTTGACCCAGCTGAGGAAGTTGAGCCAGCCTGGGCGGAGGTGGTCGATATTCTCGCCGGGTGTGAAGCCGCTGTGCACCAGCGTCAGGCGGGTCTTGCCGCCTGAGCCTTCAAGCTCCCACGTAACTATGGTCTCGTTAGCAGGAGGCGCGTCCTCGCTTAGTCTCGGCTCCGGCCACGAATACGACAGCTTGCGCCCGGGTTCAAGCTCGACTATCTTGACCGCGCCTGCCCCTTCGCCCCAACCAAGCTCGTAACGCCCGCCAACGTGCGGCTCGACCGTGGCTTTGCTAGCTATCCAGCGTTCAATCTGTTTTGGCTCAATTAGCGCCTCGAACACCTTCTCCGGGGGCGCATCGATCTCTATTGTATGCCGGATGTCGGCTGGGTCGGGCTGCGCGGAAAAGTCATAGTGCACGTAGTCGCGTTTGCCCGCCAGGTGCCTCCGCAGGTTCTCCAGGCTCAGGAACCACCAGTCTTCCAGCGTGTAGATGCCCGCACCCTCGGCCCCTTCCCCACCGTTGTGCCGAATGACCAGGAGCGTCCGGGTATCGCGTGGCTCTACAAGCATTTCGACCGTGCTGTCAGCACCGCGAACTTTCCACCCGTAGCTCAGGCTTCGGTAGGGCACCAGGCTAATGATGGGGTGCCTGCCCTGCTCGCGGTCAGGGGCGTCGGGAGTGAAGCGGCCCCAGAAGTCGTACCAGTCTTCGTGGGGTGAAACGTAAGCGTGCTCCGCGAACCACATTGTAAGCTGAGCCGGGTCTACCAGGGCCTCCAGAACGGTGTTGAGTGGCGCATCCAGCTCCACCTGTATGTGCAGTAAGTTGTCCAACTTAGTGTCTCCTGTTGAGGGTCAGGCTCTACGCATCAAGGAAGCGCAGGCTCATCTTTCGGGTAGCAGGCCAGCACCAGGCGGAACGTTTCACCGGCATGACCCTGTTCTTGTTCGGGCGCGTTGCCTGAGACCAGCCCATACTTGCGGGCAAGGCCCTGGAATACCTCTTGCACCTCCTGTAGAAACCTCGCGCGCGTATCTACGGGCAACTGAATGTAGGCAGACAGCCCGAGCGATGGGACCTCACGTGCGGTCTCGTGCGCCAGGTGCCCTATGTCTTCCTGTATCTCTTCGGCCAGGGAGAGGAGCATGCCCAGGCTCAGTTGCTCGCGCGCCAGCCGCTCTCCACCCACCTGGCTGACGAGGTGCGGGGCCAGCCAGTACGTGCGGGCCTTCGCCTGGTAAAAGCCTTCCACGGTGCCACGCACCCGCCGCTCGCCGGTCTTCACCACCAGCCCCGCCTTTTCCATAGCCTTGACGTGGTAGTAGATCTTCTGCGGCGATTCTCCGAAGTGGGCGGCAAGCTCGGAGCAGGTGCGCGGCTCGCCCATCTGCTTCAATATCTCGACCCGCATCGGCTTGAAGAGGGTGGTGGCCTGCTCCACTTGCTCTATGTAGAGGACGTCCTGCATAAGCATCCCTTCTATGATTGTACAAATCTATTTTATTATAAAGGATGTTTTTTGCATGTCAATAGGGTCTTAGTACGCATTTTCTGGCAGAAAATTACCTCATAAACATCAGAGCCTCATGTTCAGCAGCAAAGCCCCACCCTTGTCATTCTGAGCGCAGCGAAGGATCAGGTGGGTAGTTAGGCCGCTGAATTTTAGGACCCTCTCCCCCCTTGTCATTCTGAGCGCAGCGAAGAATCTCGTCCCACAGCACCTAAATATCACCTTTCTCTTTGTTACTCTGTACCACAAGAAAGCAGTAACATACCGGTGAGGGACGAGATTCTTCGCTGCGCTCAGAATGACAAAGGAGGCTTGGGGTGCTGAACATGAGGTTATCAAGAACGGGGCACTGATTCTTCGCTGCGCTCAGAATGACAAGGTGGGGCTGATGTGCTCTTTTCAGACTCAGGGTTTATAAGATACCTTCAAGGTAAGCAAAAATCCCGCTCTATGCGGGATTTTTGCTTGGTTTACTTCCTTGCTTTGTGTGCTAAGGTCTTGGGGCTGCCGCGCCGCCGGGCAGGGTGAGCGGCACGTCCGTTTTGGTGGTGCTGGGGAGCAGGGGCACCTTGTAGCTCTCGCGGTAGTCGCCCGCGGCGGGCTTGAAGGTGCCGTCGAGGCGTACCAGGCCGAACCACGCCTGGATGGTCGGATCGATGTAATGGTTGGGGTTGCCAAGGGGCTGGTCCCAGAGCGTCCACTGTATCATGCCCGCGATGTCGTTAGCGGCCACGTCGCGGATCATCGCCTGGTAGAGGAACTGCTGGGTCGCCTCGTCGTAGCGCGCCCGCGGAGTGGAGAGCCTGCCCGGTCCGCTCGGCCAGCCCATCTCGCCCAACAGTATCGGCTTGCCGGTACGGCCTTTGGTCTCGGCAATCTGCCCGCTGAGGCCCCCTGCCTCGTAGCTGTGGAACCCGACGAAGTCCACTATGTCGAGCAGCTTCTTGCCGCCCGCGTCGAGCCACATCGTCTGGTAGCTCGCCACGCCTACGGTGAGCGGGTGCACTTTGTCGATGGCCCGCACCTCCCGCGCTATATCTTCGGTCCAGGCGACCACGCGGGCGGGGCCTTGCAGCTTCCAACTGTTGTAGTTCTCCGGCTCGTTGTGCAGGTCCCAGGCGAACACGCGGTCGTCGTTGGCGAAGGGGCCTACGACGGCGCGCAGGTAGTTCACCTGGCGGCGGTACTCGGCGGTGCCGACTTCGGGGAAGCTGTCGCTCCAGTCGAACGGGACGAACATTACCTTCATGCCGTGCTCGGCGGCCAATTGTAGGAACTGGGTCATGTAGTTGACCAGGTCGCCCCGCACCTCGGAGCACTTATCAGGGCGTCCCTCGCAGCCCTCGCCCCATACCACGTCCATGCCCATTGGCGTGTCATATGGTATGCCGATGCGGACCGTGTTCATGCCAAGCTCGCGCGCCTTTTGTAGCTCCTGCCACACCTTCGAGCCGTCCCACTCGGCCCAGGTATTCACGCCCGCCCGGTCGCTCCGCCAGTAGTTGGTGCCCTTGAGGCGCACAGGCTCGCCGCGGTAGTAGAATTTGCTGCCCTGGATGTGCAGGAAGGTATCGTTCGCGCCGGGACGCGGCACGGCGGTGGGATTGGGCGTGGGCGTGGGCGCGGCGGGGGTGGTGTAGCGCCAGGTGTAGTAGTGCTGGCCCACGTTGCCCATTTGCACCTGCCACTCCGGGGCAAAGCTGGGTATGTAGGTGAGCGCGCGGCGCTGGTAAAGCTGCAACAGCACGCGCGTCGGCTTGCCGTCTATAGCGACGGTGGCCCAGTAGGCCTCGGTGATGGGATAGCCGAGCACGTACACCGGGTCGAACAGCGCACCCTCGCGCAGGGTATCGCCTTCGCTCACCAGGCCGCGCGTCTGCATGAATCGCTCGAATACTTCGGGGATGTTATGCCCGGTCTCCTGGGCGTACGCGGTGTAGCGCACCTCGCTGCTCTGCAAAGCCCCGACGGTGCCAGCCTTATTGATGGTGGCAAGCACGGGAGAGCCAACTGAGGAGGGTATGCGACGGTCCGGCCCGCCAGGCAGGGAAGCTATCTCGCGGAAGGAGCTATAGAGGGGGGTGTCGTCGCTGGCCTGGGCAACAGCGTCCCCGGCCACAGCCACGGCGGCAGGGGTGCGCGTCTCGTAGCTATTGGTCCCTATCTGCACGCGGCCGCTCACCAACTCCACTACGAGCAGGCCCGTGGTAGTGGACCAGGGGTCGGAGGGGTCGGTGACGGCGGGATTGGCCTCCATACGGGCCTTGTCGAAGTACTGCACGGTGCGCGTGCCCCCAGGGGCACCGGCGAACGGCTCGGTACGCACCTCGCCCGGCTGCGGCCCCCAGAGCCACGAGCGGGAGACGGCACCCTCCGCCACAGGCCGGTCGGTGCGCGACCACACTCGCTCGAACTGCGACAGGGCAAATGAGGGTGCGGAGGCCGCAACATCGGCGGGCATAGGGAACTCTGCCGCCACTAACGGCAAGAGCAAGGCGAGCATGAGCCAGAGGCTAACAAACCGGCGACGAGGCATTGGGGGTACTTTCTAGAGACGGGACGAATGCAAACACGCGTACGAGCAAGGGCTATTGCTAATTGTGACAAAGCATACGGGTGAATGTCAATAGAGGATTAAGCCAGCCTGGGGCTGTACCAGGGCTAGATATCAGCACCCAAGCTCCCCATGTCATCCTGAGCGCAGCGAAGGATCTAAAGAAGGTGAATAGGGATGCTGCCAGACTGCGGCCACCCTGCCTGTCTTTGTCATTCTGAATAGCATGCTAACGAAGAAATGACAGCCAATGCAGCAACAAGGTGCCAGGCGACGCCCCGCGATTGAAATCGGGGGCTACACTTTACGAAGTCCCACAAGGGGACTCCTCTACCCTCCTATTCTCTCGAAAGCGACCCTGATGCATATAACTAGTCCCGCAGGGACTTTGCAAGGTGTAGCCCCCGATTTCAATCGTGGGGCGTCGCCTGGCACCGCATGCACCATATATTAGATACTGGTTATTTGCTGTCATTACTTCGTTAGCTAGGTACTGAACGCAGTGGAGAATCTCGTCCTCTACCCGGATGTTTCCCCTTTCCTGTGGGAGTGTGCCCTCTATAGAAAGGTGGTATTTGGGTGCTAGAGGACGAGATGCTTCGCTACGCTCAGAATGACAGAGGGGGGCTTGGTCACCCTAGTTCAATAGCATCCCTACCCACCTGATTCTTCACTACGTTCAGAATGACAAAGGCGGGGATTGGTGGCTATAGTTCTACACCCCATTAAGATGATGAGGGCTGAAGATGAAGAGACGTGCGCACAAAGGGAAGGACCCTGGCAGCTTATCGCCAGGGTCCTTCCCTTTGTGTTCAACTATCGAGTCCTACGATTAGGGCCTAGTGGTATTGGAACACTGAGGGAAGAAGGTGTTAGCGGCTATCTTGGCAGCCTGTCCTCTCGTGACGGGGCTGTTAGGACGGAAGTATGGTCTCCCTTCCTCTCCGCACTCTTCTTCCGCACCGCCACAAGGGTAGCCTCCTACTATTCCCCTGACGAACAGACGCTCTACGTACACGTAGTACGATGATGGAGAGTTGTCAGGGGGTAAGTCCTCGAAGCTCTGACCGCTGGCACTCTCATCGAAGCCTGCGGCGTTGGAGACTATCTTGGACATCTGCCCTCTTGTGGCGTTGGCATTGGGTCTGAAGTAGGGCCTGTTGCCGTTGCGGCATGGCTCACCCGGACTACCACAGGGGTACCCTCCCATGACACCTTCGTTGGACAGTCTGTTGATCCACTGGTAGAAGGTGCTACCCGGTGGCACGTCCTCGTACTTCTGAGGTCCTGGGTCTCCACTTGCACCGGAGGCACCGGCCACTACTTTGCTGATCTGTCCCCTGGTGATCTGGTTGGCTGGCCTGTAGTACGGCTTGTTGTTGTCACCGCAAGGCTCCGCTTGCCCGGTCTCAGGGTTTGTACCACCGCAGGGGTAGCCGCTCACGATGCCTCTGCATGCCAGGCACTGCACGAACGGGTAGAACGACGCTTCCTCGGTACTTGGTGGCACGTCCTGGAACTCTATGGGACATGCTGTGGCTGTAGTGGTGCTGGTGACGGAGGCGGTTGTACTCGTCGCCGTGCGGGTAGCCGTGGAAGAGGAGCTAACAGGCACGGTTGTGGAAGTGGTGGTACGGGTGGCCGTGTTGGGCGGCGTGGTTGTAGTGGTGGCGCTGGCATTGACGTTGGTGGCAGTGGCCGTAATGGCCGTGGTTGTCCCGGTAGAAGTGCCGGTAGCAACAAGCGTCATTGTGGCACTGGGCACTACACCTGTGGAAGTAGCCGTCTGGCTTGGCATCTGCGTTGGGGTGAGGGTACTGGTGAGCACACTCGTGGCCGTGGCGGTCAGCGTCTGAGTCGCGGTAGGTGGCGTGCCGGTGACGGTGGCTGTAGGCGTACCTGTCGTGGTTGAAGTGCCGGTGGCAGTAGCCGTGAAGGTAGTACCGCAGGGTTCGTTGCTGGAGACGCGCAGGCCCCACCCGTTCAAGGTACCGTTGCCGAACTCTACGGTGTCAGTGATCGTTAGCGTCCAGGTACCGGTCGATGGTTGCCCGTTGAAGGTAGACAACGGGTTCTCCGGTTCGTAGGTGCCCTGGTTTAGTGGCATTTGCTCGCAAATAAGGATGCTCGCCTGGTCGCTGAGGGTAAAGCCGGTATTTTCCTCCGTCCAGTCAACATCGCCGCACACATTACTAAAGAGTTCGACTACGGTGCCGGACGGGCTTTTGAGTGTGGCTACCAGGTCCGAGGGCCATGTGTGCTCTATGTTGATGTTTATCACGTCCAGGTCCGCGATTGTCTGCCCGTTCGTAATCACGAGGTTAGAGGTAACGGGAACGAAATCAACAATGAGCTTATTGTTCACGTCGGTGCTATTGTAGGAAGTAGAGCATACAGGCGTGGCTGTGGGTAGGGCTGTATTAGTGGGAGTGCGCGTGATAGTAGGGGTGCTGGTGTTGGTGGCGGTGGGAGGGGTGCCGGTCACTGTCGGCTCTGCCGAGGCCAGGGCAGCCTGCACAGCCGCGTCTATTTGCAGCCTGCCCCAACCGTAGATCTGGTTAGGCCGGGGGCCGGCGGCTAACCAGGCCGGGTCGAAGGAGGCCGTGCTGGTCAGTATGTACCAGGTCTCCGGGATTGTGAGGTCGGGATTGGCCTGCTTGAGTATTGCTATGGCGCCTGCCGTAGCGGGCTGCGCCATAGAGGTACCTATAGAGTATTCGTACTCGGTATCGGAACCATTGTAAGACGAACGTACGTAGTCGTCCGTCAGGCCCGGCCCTTCGTCACCGCCATATGCCATGATCTGGGGGTGCTGGCCCTGGTCGAAGCAAGACGGCCCCTGGCTGCTGTACGAAGCCTTTTGTTCCAATTTCGATAGCGCACCGGTCTCGAAAGTTTCAGGGTAGGCGGCGGGTACTCGATTTCCCTGTGGGAAGCCGTTGCCTGCTGAGAAGGAAGGGAATATACCGGCGTCGATCCAGGCTCCCACCACCTGGCGGAAGAACTCGCCCACCAGGGGTTCGCCACCGGGGCAAGCAGGCGTATTCGGCCCGTGACCCCAGGAGTTGCTTACCACCACCGGCCTCTTGCTGGGATCGGGGTTCTGCTTGGTCAGGTCCCAGGGCGCAAGCAGGAACTCACCCGACTCTATGATATCGCTGTCCTCCGACCCGGTCGCGATGCCGTTGGTGGATATCCACCTGGCACCTGGGGCCACTCCAATGCCTCTATCGGGGTTCGCACTCAAGTCTACGCCCAGGATGGTGCCCATCGTATGAGTACCATGTCCGTCCGGGTCGTAGGGTGCGGGCAACTGGCTAACGGGGTCCCACCAGTTGTAGTTATGATCGGCGGTGGTGCCATTCCAGCCTCGGTACCTGGGTTTGAGGGCTTCGTGGGTCCAGCGCGTGCCGGAGTCGAGGCTGCCGACCACCACCCCGGTACCGTCGTAACCCATCG
>DASVRN010000058.1:0-13235 GCA_036388595.1 Chloroflexia bacterium | reverse complement strand
GCCTTGTGCAGCACGGCGTCGCGATTGACGGCGCGTCGGACCACGGTGTCAGCGAAGCCATCTACCTGCACGACCCCGACGGCAACGGCATCGAGATCTACCGTGACCGCGACCCCGCCGAGTGGCCCCGCAATGGCGAAGAAATCGCAATGGTCAGCGAACCCCTCGACCTCGTAGGCCTCCTCCGGGAACTCGAAGCTGAAACGGCAACTTCTAAATAGACGAAAACGCCAAGACGCCAAGACGGCAAGACGCCAAGGACGCGCAGAGATTAAGTAGGGTGTTCTAAGTGCAAGAAGGACCAGGGTACGTTATGTTGTACCCTGGTCCTCTTCGTACTCTCTAGACCCTTATCTACTTGGCGTGTCCTTGGCGTCTTGCCGTCTTGGCGTTTTCGTCTCTATGGTTCTGTCTAGTACCCTGTGGCGCAAAATGGTAAAATAGCCGGAGTCACTACCCTACAAAGAGGAGCGTTAGAATGAGTGAGAAGATGGACCGGCTGAAGGCTATACTGGCCGAGTCGGTGGCGTTGAACCAGGTGCTGGGGCTGCTCAACTGGGACCGCGAGACCTACATGCCCGAAGGTGGCTCGCAGGCGCGGGGCCGCCAGCTAGGGGTCATTGCCAAGATGCAGCACGAGCTATTCACCTCGGAAGAAGTGGGCAGGCTGCTGGAAGACCTCTCGTCCGAAGCCGCCAGCCTCGATCCGGACAGCGACGACGCCCGCCTCATAAAGGTCACCAGGCGCGACTACGACCAGTACTCAAGGGTGCCCTCCTCTCTGGTGCAGGAGCTACAGCAGGGCACCGCCGAGGGCATCACCGCCTGGCATCACGCCAAGCAGGAGAAGGACTTCAAGCTCTTCGCGCCCGCCCTCAAGCGCAACAACGAACTCAGCCGCCAGCTAGCCGACGCCCTGGGCTATGAAGAACGGCCCTACGATGCCTTCGTCAACATCTTCGAGCCGGGCATGAACACCACGCAACTTGAGACCATCTTCTCCGAGTTGAAGGAGACGATAGTGCCTCTGGTGCGCGAGATAGTGAAGCGCCAGGACGCCGTGGACGATAGCTTCCTCTTCCAGCACTACGAGCCGCAGCAGCAGCTTGACGTCAGCCTCGGCATCTCCAGGCAGTACGGCTACGACGCCAACCGGGGCAGGCTCGACCTCACGGCCCACCCCTTCTGCCAGTCGATGAGCCGCGACGACGTGCGCATCACCACCCGCGTGCTGCCCGAGTTCCTTAGCGCCTGCCTCTTCGCGGTGTTGCACGAGACCGGCCACGCCCTCTACGAGCAAGGGGTAAGCCCCGACCTCGCCTTCACGACTCTCTCCAGCGGCACCTCGGCGGGCGTGCACGAGTCGCAGTCGCGATTGTGGGAGAACCTGGTTGGCCGCGGCAGGCCGTTCCAGGACTACCTGTTCCCGCGCCTGCAAGAAGCCTACCCGCAGCAGCTTGGCAACGTAGACGTGGAACGCTTCTACAGGGCCGTCAACAAGGTCTACCCATCGTACATCCGCGTGGAGGCCGACGAAGTGACTTACAACCTGCACGTGCTCATGCGCTTCGAGCTTGAGAACGCCATGCTTGAAGGCCGGGTAGATATAGACAATCTCGAAGAGGTGTGGAACGACAAGATGCAGGAGTACCTCGGCATCGTGCCCTCCGACCCGGTGCAAGGCGTGCTCCAAGACATCCATTGGGCGTGGGGCCAGGGCTACTCGTTCCCCGGCTACACAATAGGCAACGTGGTGGGCGCGCAGTTCTTCGCCCAGGCCCACCGCGACATGCCCGACCTGGACGACCAGATCTCCAGGGGCGAGTTCGCCAACCTGCTCCACTGGCTGCAAACCAACATCTACCAGCACGGCCGCAAGTTCGACGCCAATGAACTCGCCCAGCGCATCACAGGCCGTCCGGTCAGCACCGAGGCCTGGCGCGACTACGTGACGACCAAGTTCCCGGCGATATATGGATTCTAAAACGCGTATTCTGAAACGTGAAACGTGAAACGTGATGCGGTTTGCTATACAGGGTACGTGAATGCCACCTTGGTGGCCTTGTGAGACCAAAGCCGCACCCTGTCATCCTGAGCGTAGCGAAGGATCTCAAGAAGGTGAGTAGGGGCGCTGTTGAACATTGAGTAACGAGGTAGGATGCTGAAGGTTCAGCACAAGGGTAGAACCAGCATCTGAGATCCTTCGCTACGCTCAGGATGACAGGGCGGGGCTTTGGTCCTGTAAAATAACAGCATCAATTTCACGTACCAAGTACCACGAACCGCATCACGTTTCACCTTTCAGAATCACGTTTCACGTTTCTGAACTAGGAGTCTCACCATGACCACCCCCCAATCCCGTCCTTTCAACGCCGTTGTGAGCGTGTCCGATCCCACCGGGCTTGAGACCCTGGGGCAGGCCCTTGCCGCAATGGGAGCCACCATCTACGCCACTGGGGGCACCAAATCGAAGTTGGCGGGGGCGGGAGTGCAGGCCCATTCGGTGAGCGAACTGACCGGCTTCCCCGAGATACTTGGCGGGAGGGTAAAGACGTTGCACCCAGGTGTGCTGGCGGGCGTGCTGGCGCGTCGTGACGAGGGGCAGTTGGCGGAGCTAGCCGAGCACAACCTGCAAACGATAGACCTAGTGGCAGTGAACCTCTACCCGTTCGCTAAGACCATCGAGCGTGAGGGGGTCAGCCTGGAAGAAGCGGTCGAGCAGATAGACGTGGGCGGCCCCACTATGATACGCGCGGCGGCTAAGAACTTCAGCGGCGTGGTGGTGCTGGTGGACCCGGCGGACTACGAGCCTGTAATCTCAGAGTGGCGCGATAATGGAGGGGTCAGCCAAGAAACGCGCAAGAGGCTGGCGGCCAAGGCGTTCGCGCACACATCGCAGTACGACGCACTCATTTCGCAGTACCTGACGGGCGGCGAGGCCCAGCAGGGATCCACCGTAGGCGGGCATAGGACCAGCGACGGCACCGCAGAGAGTATGCCCGAAATGATAGTTCTCAACCTGCGGCAGGCCCAGTCGTTGCGCTACGGCGAAAACCCCCACCAACTAGCCGCCCTCTACAAGGACGAATTGCCCGTGGGCGGCCCGACCCTGGTAGGCTCCCTCACCCAGCTAAAGGGGCCGGAGCTTTCCTACAACAACCTCCTCGATGCCGACGCCGCGCTCACCATCGTGCGCGACTACACCATGCCCGCCGTGGCTATCATCAAGCACGCGGGGCCGTGCGGCATAGCCTGCGGTGCGGGAGAGGAGGACCTGGGTGCCGTTTTCGAGCGTGCACTGGCTTCCGACCCGGTGTCGGCCTTCGGGGGCATAGTGGGCGTGAACCGGCCCGTCAACCAGGCGCTGGCGGAGATAATCGCCAAGACGCGCTTCGACCTGCTGGTAGCGCCCGGCTTCTCCGAAGAGGCGATAGACCTGCTTGCGCGGCGCAAGAACCTGCGCATCCTCATCGTGCCCGACCCTGATGTGGAGCATAGGGACGACCTGTTCGCCTCCAAGCTGGCCTTCCGCCAAATCAGCGGCGGCTTCCTGGTGCAGACCCGCGACGCCGTGACAGACGAGCCTATCATGGAGCCTGTCACGCTACGTCATCCCACGCTAGAAGAGATAGCCGACCTGACCTTCGCCTGGCGGGCCGTCAAGCACGTCAAGTCCAACGCTATAGTGCTCGCCCGCAAGTTGGCGACGGTGGGCATAGGCGGCGGCCAGCCCAGCCGAGTAGACTCGGTGAAAATCGCCACAAGCAAAGCAGGCGACCGGGCGCGCGGCTCCGTCCTCGCCTCCGATGCCTTCTTCCCCTTCCCCGACGGCGTGCAAGCAGCAGCCGAAGCGGGCGTAACAGCCGTAATCCAGCCCGGCGGCTCGGTCAACGACGATGCCGTAATCGAAGCCGCCGACGAAGCAGGCCTGGCAATGGTCTTCACCCGCCGCCGCCACTTCAAACACTAGACGGATTTGGGAATTAGGATTTCGGAATTCGGATTTAGTAGGTATCTAATCAAATCCGAATTCCGAAATCCTAATTCCCAAATCCGCCGGTCCTACTACCTACTATCCTACTCCGGCGTAGCCAATTGTGACGGTACATTTAGGACCAATGGGGGCTTTCCCGCAGCCTTCTGGATGGGGTACTCTGTGAGTATGAAGGCTTCTCCGGACGAGTCCACCGTGGCACCTAGCCGCGATAGCGAGAGCCGTTACCGCTTGCTTATGGAGCAGGCTGCTGACGGCATCGCAGTTTACGATCACCAGGGCAATATCCTGGAAGCGAACACGCGCGCTTACGAGATGTTAGGCTACACGCGAGAGGAGCTACTAAGCCTTACCCTCCTCGATGTTATCGACCCCGACGACCTGTCCGCCAACCCCATACGATGGGAACAAGTCCAAAGCAGACAAACAGTGCTCACCGAGCGCGTGCTGAGGCACAAAGACGGCACGAAAATATCCTGTGAGATTAGCGCCAGGCTGCTCGAAGATGGCGGAGGCGTGCAGGCTATCGTGCGCGAGATAACAGAGCGCAAGCATGCCGAGATGGCCCTGCGCCGCCGCAATGACGAGCTGGCCCTGCTCCACGAGACCACCCTGGGCCTCATCAACCGCCTCGACATCAACAGCCTGCTTGACGATATACTCAGCAGGGCCGCCGCGCTCATGGGTGCCCCTCACGGCTGCATTTACGTGGTCGAGCCGGACTCCAACACCATGTCTACAAAGGCGGGCACTGGCATGTTCTCCGCCGCGGACTTGCGGGTGAAGAAGGGGGAAGGTCTGTCGGGCCTCGTGTGGGAGACCGGCCAGACCATGTCGGTGAATGACTACCCTTCCTGGGCCGGCGCTATGTCAGGCTTCGACTCTCTGCGGGCTGTCGTTGGCGTACCTCTAAAGTCAGGTGAAAAGGTCACGGGCGTACTCTGCCTCACGTTCGTAGAGGACAACCGTAAGTTCAGCCCTGAAGATACGGACCTGCTCAATCGCTTCGCGCAACTTGCGTCGCTGGCCCTGGAGAACGCCAGGCTCTACGCAGCCGCCCAGCGGCAGATAGACGAACGCACCCATGCCGAAGAAGCCCTGAGGGCCAGCGAGTCGCGTTTCCGCGCCGTGTTCGAGGACGCCATAGACGCCATCTTCGTGATGGACGGCCAGGGCGGGTTCGTGGACGTGAACCCGGCCGCCTGCCACCTGGCTGCCCGCTGCAAGGAAGAACTCGTGGGAATGAACATTCTCCAACTGGTGCCCCCCAGCCGCGTGGGCGATATCGACCAGTTGACGAGGATGTTCCACGAGCGCGGTGCTGTCAAAGGCGAGTTCCAGGTGATGAGGCCGGAAGGTGAAATCATCGACGTGGAGTTCACGTCCAAGGCCGATTTCTTGCCCGGTTTCCACCTGGCTGTGTTCAGCGACATCACCGAGCAGAAGCTGCTGCGCGAGCAATTGTCCCACCAGGCCTTCCACGACGCGCTGACCGACCTACCCAACCGCACCCTTTTCATGGACCGCCTCACGCAGGGCCTGGCCCGCAGCACCCGGCACCAATCGTCCCTGGCAGTGATTTTCCTCGACCTGGACGACTTCAAGGTGATCAACGATAGCCTGGGGCACAGGGCCGGGGATGCGCTGCTGATACAGGTAGGCAAGCGGCTGCAAAACTGCGTGCGCCTGGGCGACAGCGTGGCTCGCCTGGGTGGCGACGAGTTCACGGTGCTGCTGGAAGACGCGGAGATGGCCGACGCCACCGCCACCGCAGAGCGCATCGCCGCGCAACTCTCGGCCCCCTTCTACGTGGAGGGTTGCGAAGTATTCGTCACGTCCAGCACGGGCATCGCTGTCAGCACCGCCGGGCAGGACGGCCCCGACGAACTGCTGCGCAACGCCGACGTGGCGATGTACGAGGCCAAGAATAAGGGCAAAAACAGGTACACCGTGTTCGACCCCAGCATGAACGCCCGCGCCTGGGAGCGCCTGCAAATGGAGATCGACCTGCGCCGCGCCCTCGAGCGCAACGAGCTTACGCTGTATTACCAGTTGATCGTGGACCTGGCGAGCGGCACGGTGCGGGAATTAGAGGCCCTGGTCAGGTGGATGCACCCTCAGCGCGGCATCGTATCGCCCGCCGAGTTCATCCCGATAGCCGAAGAGACCGGCCTCATACTACCCATCGGCCAATGGGTGCTCGAACAGGCTTGCAGGCAGGTGAAGCAGTGGCAGAACGCCCTGCCCGCCGGCCAAACGCTCAGGATAAGTGTCAACCTCTCGCCCAAGCAGTTCAAGCACCACGGCCTGGCGGACGACATAGTGCGCGTCCTGAACCATACGGGCCTCGACCCGCGCAGCCTGAAGCTGGAGATCACCGAGACGGCAGCTATGGAAGACGCCGAGGCCACCATAGCCACCTTGCACCGGCTAAAGGGCCTGGGCATACAACTGGCGATTGACGACTTCGGCACCGGCTACTCGGCCTTGAGCTACCTGAAGCGCTTCCCCGTGGACACGCTCAAGCTCGACAGCTCCTTCGTGGAGGGGCTGGGGCGAGACGCCGAGAACACCGCCATCGTGCGCGCCATACTCGCCTTCGCCAAGGCGCTCAACCTCACCGTCACGGCGGAGGGCATCGAGACCCCGGAGCAGCTACGGCACCTGCTGGAACTGGAATGCGACTGCGGCCAGGGCTACCACTTCGGCCGCCCCGTATCGGCGGAAGCCCTAGACATGATGTTCAACGCCCACGGCAGGCTCAAAATCAACACCGGCCCCCTGCCGATGGAGAAAGTACCGGCCTGATCCTGGAGAGGCAGGTAATCTAAACGCCAAGACGCAGAGACGCCAAGGACCACGCCAAGGTTAGGCATTTGTTCTAAACAAAAGGACCAGAGTACCATATTACGTACTCTGGTCCTCTTTCTACTCTCTAAACCTTAACACCCTTGGCGCGTTCTCCGCGTCTTGGCGTCTTGGCGTTTAGCTAATCCCCTACCTGTCCAGCACGTCGGCGTTAGCGTCTTTGCCTGGGGAGGTAGCGCCACCGCCTGAGAACTGGTCGGGCGAGTCGGTGACGTTGTGGTCCGCGCCCTCCTCAGGCCCCGCGCCCTCGGTGTCGCTCAGCAGCCCTATGGGCAAGCCCCCAAGCCCCGTACCGGCGGTACCCATACCGAGGCCCCCTAGACCCGGAAAAGCCACCACGCCCGGCCCTTCGGTATCGTAGTCTTCCTCATCGCCCCTCGGCAGGTCCTGGTCGTCGTCCTGGCGTCCTATGAGTCCCATTTCGTACCTCCTTGTACCTGGCCGCCACCACGAGGGTAGCGTGTAATTCGCACCTGCGTTCAATAATCGAACGTCCCCTCTACAGGTGCACGATGCGTACCAAAGAAACGAGCACCGTGACTATTCTGGTCTCAAGAGCAATAATAGATACAAAGACAACGTCAGGAGCACCGACATGCCAGGCTTCCTACAGCGCCGGAGTAACTTCCAACTCGAAAACATAGCCCCAGTATTCGACGAACTGACCTTCTGGGCCAGCCGCTTCGGTGTGCTGCTGTTCGACAACCTGCAACCCCGTAAGAACCTGGACATCCTGGACGTCGGCTCAGCAACCGGCTTCCCCCTGTTCGAGCTTGCGGGCACCTTTGGCGAGTCATGCCGGGTGACGGGGCTGGACGTCTGGAAAGAGGCCCTGGAGCGCGCCAGGCTGAAGCAACAAGCCTACAACGTCCCGAACGTGGACATTGTCGAGGGTGACGCGGTGAGCATGCCCTTCGCAGATGCCCGTTTCGACCTCGTGGTGTCCAACCTCGGCGTCAACAACTTTGACAATCCGCATGCTGGGCTGTCCGAGTGCTACCGGGTGCTCAAGTCCGGCGGCAGGATAGCACTCACCACCAACCTGAAGGGGCACTGGGGAGAGTTCTACGAGGTCTTCCGGGCCGTCATAACAGAAACGGGCAACACACAGTACCTGGAGAGGCTGGCCGCCAACGAAGAGCATAGAGGCACAAAGGAATCGGTGTCGTCGCTGTTGGAAGGGGCAGGGTTTCGCATCACCAGGGGTGTGGAAGACAGCTTTGCGATGCGCTTCGCCGATGGCACCGCCCTGTTCAACCACACCCTCACCCAACTGGGCTTCCTCGATGGCTGGCGCGGCGTGGTGGACCCCGCAGACGAAGAAAGCGTCTTCAGCACGCTAGAAGGGCGGCTGAACAAAATCGCTGAGCAGCAAGGGGAGCTGCGCATGACCACTCCCATGCTTTACATCGAGGGCGAGAAGTAAGAACCGCGTTGTTTGGATAGGGCTGTGCCCAGGTTGAACAACAGAACCCAGCCTGCCTTTGTCATTCTGAGTACCATGCTAATGAAGGAATGACAGCTAATAGGGCTACATGCGTGTGAGAAGCCATATAAGGTGCCAGTGGTGCCAGGCGACGCCCCGCGATTGAAATCGGGGGCTACACTTTACCAAGTCCCACAAGGGGACTCCTCTACCCCTCTACCCTCCTACTCTCTGAAGAACGGTCCTCCTGCATATGGGCAGTCCCGCAGGGACTTTGCACTGTGTAGCCCCCGATTTCAATCGCGGGGCGTCGCCTGGCTACCCATGTGCCTATATTAGCTGATATTCCTTCGTTAGCTAGGTACTAAGCGTAGCGAAGAATCTCGTCCTTTACGAAGGTGTTACCCCTTTCCAGCGAAAGAGTGCACCGTAAGGAAAGGGGGCACTTGGGTGCTGAAGGACGAGATTCTTCACTACGTTCAGAATGACAAAAGCCACTTATGCCGCTAATATCCGGCGGTGAAGTATCCCTGCTTAATCACTCGACGCGCTCACCTGTAGATTGCGTGCGGCAGCCTAAACCGTCACCTCATCCAGGTAGCATTCGTACTGCGATAGGCTGTTGCGCACCCCGAAGCCCGCTAGCTGAAACAGCCGCGTGGGGGCCTCGCTCTCCGAATCGACGTCGGCCAGGGCGGCTTCCATACCCGCGCTCCTGAGAGAGTGCAAACTGTTCAGGAGCAGCGCCCTGCCGATACCCTGCCTGCGCCGCTCCCTTACAACCCCTATGCCCTCGATCCAGCCTTCCTTGCGGCCGGTCCGCTCGTTCTCCTCATCGGTTATCCAGCAAACAGAGAATCCTATTATCTTCCCCGGCTCGTCCGCAGGCTCGGCCACCCAGGAGAGGTCCGGACGCACATACGACGCTGACATGGCATGCTCCCACCGGCTGTCGCTCAAAGGCTGGAAGTCGAAGGCGTCCGAGAAGGAGCTATTGAGGGCCTGCAAAGTAGCAGCGTTATCTTCGGGACGGCGGTAGGCTCGCAACATGACACCCTGGACGGGCTGAGGGTCGGCTATCGAGTCATCGAGCGGGCGGAGCATCGTCCAGCCGGTGCGCACCCTCCTCAGCCCGCTCTGCTCCCAAACAAGGCGAGCGGAGGTGTGCGTATCGAAGAGATAACTCCGCAGGCGTACCCTCGCCTCAGGTCCCAGGCCGGGTGCCCCCTCGTCCTGCCGTGCCATCTCAACCAGGCGGCGGGCGATCTCGCGCTCAAGTCCGTGCTGCCGGGCCTCGGGGCGCACCCGCAACGCCACGTTGTATATCCGCTCGTTCCTGGCTTTGTCGGTGCTGGGGAAGGCCCTGCCGAAACCGAGCAACAGCCCCTCCGGCACGCCCGGCAGCGGCGGCCCCTCAACCACGATCACCCGGCGTTCAGGCTCCAGGCCCGGCGTGTCAAAGGTGTCGCGCAGGTCCTCCTCGCCGGTCTGCTTGTACACGCCATCCGCGCGGTCGGCTGTGCTTATCAACTCCGCAAGCGCTGGGATGTCTCCCTCGCGATAAGGGCGCACTTGCCAGGGAACTTCGGTCCCGCCCGCGTTAGTGTATGCAACCATAAACACCACCTTACCGGCTTATACTGCCTTTCAAAACCGTTTTTGAAGTAATTCGAGCAGATAGAGGCGCAGGCTAGATGAAGGGACACCTTGTGCCCACAACTCTATTATTCACCAGGGAAAAGGCCGAACTGCTCCATCATTGCTAGGTGGTCGGCCTCATGCCAGTGTTCTACAACCTTGCCATCTCCGAAGCGGAAAATATCTATTCCCGTAAACTGTGCCTGCTTCCCCGTTGCAGGTATGTTCCCTAAAGGGCCCAGCATGGTCGCTGTATAGGTTATACGACTCACAACTGTGTTCTCGCCTGCCGAGAATACCTCGTCAACAGTTATGTCCAGGTCAGGAGAGGTCGTTCTGCTGCTTACTATGCGCCTCTTGAACTGCTCCACACTGAGTGTTTGCCCATTGTCATGGAGGAACGTGGGCGCGTAAACTTCGTCTAAGACCGAGAGGTCACCCTTGCTCCAGGCATCTTGCCAGTAACGACGTACCAGGGCTTCGTTATCTGCTGTGGACATGTTTTAGCACTCCTGTGTAGTTGTTTTTGCCTCCCGCACCGCCCCAATCAATCCTTTACTTTGTGGAGCGAATCAGTCAAGAACTCAATAGCAACCCCCAGGTTTTGAAAGACGCTGTTAGCTATTAGCGTCTGTATTGCTGCATTGTATCCACATCGCCAGGCGAATACAATCGGAAAAGCACAAGTAGCCGACCATGGCGAAACCGACGGCCACTTGTCGCATGTTGCATGGACCTATCTGTCAGCCAGGAGCACAAGGTTACCAAGACTACATCCCCGCCTTGAGACCTACTCCGGTAGGACCAAGACTACATTCCCAGTCCGATGCTACACTAGCGCCCATCTGGTAGGATGCGGCTGACATTCACCCGGCTAGCAATATGACCCGTGCTGCAATTGCACGCTCAAGAGGAAATACCAATGGACACACAGACGCGCATCAGATTCCGCCCTTACGCGGGCGAACAGGACCTCCAGGCTCTCTGCGACCTGCTCAATCTAGCAGACGGGCACGACAAAGTAGACGAGGGCTTCGCCACGGTTGCCGACTGGCGCACGAACATGGAGCACCCTGACACGGTCATCGAGAGGGACGCCCGCGTCTGGGAGGACGAGACCGGACGCATGGTAGCCTTCGGGCGGCTCTGGTTCCCCAAGCCCGACGATGAGCCGTTCACCGATGCCTACTTCATGATGCCTCTGCACCCTGACGTTCGCAACCAGGGCCTGGAGGAAGAGATGTTCCAGTGGGCCGAGGGCCAGGCCCGCATGGTAGCCCAGGAGCGCGGCAAGCCCGCGAAGGTCCGCTCAGGCACTACCGAGGGCACCCCCGAGTTCATGGCCTACAGAAAGGACGTGCTGGACCGCAACGGCTACCAGCCGGTCCGCTACTGGTTCAAGATGGCCCGCGACCTCAACGAGCCGATACCCGACCCGGTGCTGCCCGAAGGCTATACGCTGACGCACACCCAGGGCGCCGATAGCGCCGCCACCTGGATCGAGATGTTCAACCTGTCGTTCGTGGACCACTGGGGCCACCACGACGAATCGGCTGAGGGTCACGCGCACTGGCTGTCGAACCACCCCGACTACGTAAAAGAGCGCGACCTCGTGGCTATCGCCCCCGACGGCACCTGGGCCTCCTTCTGCTTCTCCATGATCTACACCGATGACAATAAAGCGAAGGGCCGCAAAGAAGGCTGGATCGACATCCTGGGCACCCGCCGCGGCTACCGCAAAATGGGCCTGGGCACCGCGATGCTCCTGGCAGGCATGCGCAAGCTAAAAGAAGACGGCATGGACACCGCAGTGCTGGGCGTGGACGCCGAAAACCCCTCAGGGGCACTTCGCCTCTACGAGTCGGTAGGCTTCAAGCAAGTCAGGTCCAGCACCACCTACAGCAAAGACGTGTAGCTGAAACGTGAAACGTGAAACGGATTCTGAAACGTGAAACGTGAAACGTGATGGTGCTTAACGTACCATTGCGGCTAACATAGGACCGAATCACACAAGCCGCATCACGTTTCACGTTTCAGAATCCGTTTCAGAACCAGGAGAATGCAATGGCAAGCACATTGGAAAAGGTAGACGACACGATCTACTTGCCGGACGCGCCGGACGTTCCAGGGCTGGTGTTCAGGCGTTACAGGGGCGAGAGCGACCTCCCTGCGATGGTGGAGGTGCTGGATGCGTGCAGGAGCGCCGACAACGAATCACAGGTGACCACGCTGGAGGAACTACAGCGCCAGTATGCCAACCCCAAGAACTCCGACCTTCAGAAGGACGTGGTCATGGTAGAGGCAGTCGGGAAGCTTATCGGCTACAACCGTCTCACATGGTGGAAGGAAGTAGAGGACGGCTCCTACGTCTACAGTCACTGGGGCTTCGTTCACCCCGATTGGCGCGGCAGGGGCATAGGGCGGGCGTTGTTCCACCGGGCCGAAGCCCGCATCCGTGAAATCGCTGCCGAGCACCCGGCGGACGCGCCCAAGTTCCTGGATACCGGGGCAGACGACAGCGTGATTGGGACTACTGAGCTAATCAAGAGCGAAGGCTACCAGCCTATCCGGCACTGGTACGATATGGTGCGCCCTAACCTGGACGACATCCCCGACATACCCCTACCCGAAGGCGTAGAGGTACGCCCGACCAACCGCGCCGACCGCGAGCAGATGCACAAGATCTGGGCCGCCGAGGTCGAGGCGTTCAAGGACCACTGGGGCGAGGGAGAGACCGAGGAGGCCGACTTCGAGCGCTGGGGCACCTGGGGCAAGTTCACGCCGGAGCTGTGGATGGTCGCCTGGGAGGGCGAGGAAGTGGTCGGCATGGTCCGCAACTTCATCGACTACGACTGGAACGCCCGCACCGGCATCAGGCGCGGCTGGACCGAGAACATCAGCGTGCGCAGGCCGTGGCGCAAGAAGCGCATAGCCAAGGCCCTCATTGCCCGCAGTCTGCACCTGCTCAAGCTGCTTGGCCTGAAGGAGGCCGCCCTGGGCGTGGACACCGAGAACCCCTCCGGCGCGCTACAACTCTACCAGAGCATGGGCTACGAGGTGGTCAAGAGCGGCACCTCCTACCGCAAGCCCCTCACGCTCGACTAACAAGTACAAGGTGGTTGGCCGGGAAGCCAATCGCAAGCCCAACAAGGAGCAAAGCCGCCCGGTGTGACAGCCGGGCGGCTTTGTTTTCGGACGATGGGCGAGTGGTTAGTGGCTAGTGGTTAGTGGTTAGTAAGCGGAGAGTACCTAACCAACTTTAACTTGGCGGGTTCTTGGCGGGCTTGGCGTCTTGGCGGTTCCGTCTCC
>DASVRN010000057.1:0-12232 GCA_036388595.1 Chloroflexia bacterium | reverse complement strand
TACTCGGTACTCGGTACTCGGTACTCGGTACTCGGTACTCGGTACTGATCTAGTCTCGCCGTAGCGTCTTACTGCGCTCGGCTATGCTGACGTACTTTGGCGTCTTATCGTTCGGCTTCGGCCAGCGCAACCGAGAATCGAGATAGCCCAGCACCAGGATAAACAACAGCATGGAAATAATAGTGACCAAATCAGCACCTCATTCGGATTTGGGAATTAGGATTTCGGATTTGCTAGGATATCTACTAAATCCGAAATCCTAATTCCCAAATCCCAAATCCGCTCACGTCCATTCTTCGATTGGGGCGATTACGATCCTGCCGCGCTTCATCTCGAAGCGTTTGACTACCGCCTTGATGGCCGGTACCAGCAATTCGCCCGTCACTTCCGTTACGCCGGGGCCGCGCACCACGTACACGTCGTTGGCGGTGAGGGTAAGCACGTCCTCTATCTTGCCGATATAGCGGCGTGTGGTATCGTACACCTCGAGGCCCACTATCTGGTAGAGGTAGTACGAGCCTTTGGGTAGCTTCTTCGCCTTTTCTATGGGGACCAGCACCCAGCAGTTCTTCAGCACCTCAACCGCTTCGGGGGTGTCTACGCCCTGTACCTTGAGGAGCATCTGGCCCTTGTGGACGCGGGTAGTCTCTACCTGGAACGGCGTGGGCTTCCGGGGCGCTGCAAGGCCTTGTGGAGTGCGCGTGCGGGGGCGCAATACGGGACGGCGGCTCGTGGGGTCGCCCAAATCTTCATACTCATAAGGGGCGAGGATTACCTCGTCCATCTTTGCCAGGCGCTCGGGAAATTCGGTCAAGATGTTGACCTTCATCTCCCCGCGCACGCCGAAGGGAGCGACCACCTGGCCGACGATGAGGTGTTCGGGGACTTGCGGGGTTGGAACTTGGGGAGCGGGCTGTGTGGCGTCTGAGGCAAGGGGAGCACCGGCAGAGCCAGTATCACCGGCCTCATCAGCCTTGCCTTTACGCGCGACAGATTGCTCGCCGGAGGGATCGACGCTCATAGTAGCTCGTGAGTGGGGATTACTCTATTTCGAGCACGCCGCGCTTGCCCTCTCGGGAGGCGGCTGCGTTGACCACGGTGCGCAGGGCGCGGGCGATCTTACCTTCGCGGCCTATGACCTTGCCCTTGTCCTCGTCGCTCACGTGCAACTGCACGCGCACGATGTACTGCCCCTTGTGCTCGCGCACCTCCACCTCGTCGGGGTTATCTACCAGGTTCCGGGCGATGTACTCTACCAGGGTCTTCATGGCACTTCTCTTCCGAAGGTGTAACACGTAACGCGTAACACGTAAATGGTGAAATCGGAAATTTACGCGTTACGCCTTACGTGTTAGCTGGTGTGGGTGGTGTTGCTGGCTGTGTCGCCGGTCTGGCCGCCTGGGCCTGTGCCGGTGAGCATGGGGTCCGAGGTAGGTTCGCCAGGTATGCTGGGTGCCATGGCCTCGGCAAGGCTGATATCCTCTCCCTCTACGCCTGCGGGGGCCACGCTGGCACCTATGCCGGTCACGCCGCCCGCGCCTGCCTCGATCTGCTCGTCACCACCGCCGGGCGACTGGACCGCCATCTCGTCGGCGCTGCCGAGTGCCTGCTGGGCGACGAGTGCCTGGGCGCGCTGGGCCTTCTTGGTGAGCGGGGTGGGGGCCTGGGTGCCCTGGCGGACGGCCCGGTTGTACTGCCGCACGAGGCTCACCACGGCTTCGGTCGGCTGCGCGCCCTTCTGCCGCCACTCCTCGTAGCGCGTAACGTCAATATTGATGGTAGCGGGGTTGGTGAGCGGATTGTAGCTACCGAGCGTGTCGATGAAGGCGCCATCGCGCGGGGCGCGAGCATCGGCCACTACGATGCGGTAATGCGGTTGCCTGATAGCGCCCATGCGGCGCAGCCTGATCTTGAGCATCTGTCTGTATGACTCCTCTGTTCGTGCGTGCAATATCGGGCAGTGTTACAAAAGCCCATCTTTAGCAAGGTACCGGCGGAAAGCCTGCCTGTTATTATACGGGATTTGTGGGTGAGCGTCAAACGCAGGTTAGGCACGCCAGCGCGCCGATTTACTGACTCCGCAAGAGTCGAGAGGCTGTGCACGCCACAAAGTAGTATACATTAACTATGGTTTGGCAATCTGCAATAATAGTGTTAGAAACCTTCCGATTGTTTGTCCGTTGACTTCTCTGAGACGTACATAGTGAAGACCGGGGAGCAGACCATGCCCAAACGCAAAGCGGTTAGACTGGCTACCATTTTCCTCGTGATAGCGTTGACCTGCATCGACGGCAGCCGCACACCTGCCGGTTACGCCCAGGAAGCAACGCTCGCGGACCGCTTTTTCCCCGAAACCGGGTACTTAGTACAAGGCCGCTTTCTTGAGTACTGGGAGAGTCATGGTGCTCTACAGCAATTTGGTTACCCCATCAGCAACGAAGCGAAGGAAGTATCTCAGACCGATGGCAATGAGTACACGATGCAGTACTTCGAGCGTGCTATCTTTGAGTACCACCCCGAGAACCAACCACCCTACGACGTACTGCTGAGCCTTCTTGGTAGACATCGCTACATCCAATATTATGGTCCGGGCGGTCCACCAAAACAACAAGTAAGTAACCACAACCCTCGATACTTTCCCGAGACAGGACATACCGTCGGTGGCGTGTTCCGCGCATACTGGGAAAGCCACGGTGGGTTAGCGCAACAAGGATACCCCATTACAGACGAGTTTCGTGAAGTAAGCCCGGCTGACAACCAAATACGCATCGTCCAATATTTTGAACGCGCCGTTTTCGAATACCACGCGGAGCACGCAAACACACCAAACGAAGTACAGCTAGCCCAACTGGGGAGTTCCAGGTACAGAAGCAAAAATGCCCGGCTCACGTTTCCGCCACCCATTCAGCAGAATGTGTCGGCGCAGGATTTCAAGAGCAGCGGGTCATATCTGCTGTGGAGTGAGTATTACGCCGGTGGTAGCCCCAACCAGTCGCGGTCAGTGACCATCAGGGCGTTAGATACTAACACCAACCAGGTAATAACAGTCGCCAAGCTCGCGCAAGGGGGTAGACCGGCTATTTCCGGCTCAACGGTTCTGTGGTACGAGGGGAAACCAGGCTGCCCCAGTTGTAGTACCGATATTGTAGGCAAGGACCTAATCACAGGCGTTCAATTCACAGTAACCTCGGAGCCTGGAGACCAGAAGTTCCCAGCCGTCTGGGGTAGAAGGGCAGCGTGGTACGAGGGAACATACAGGGAGTACGGAAGAATCCTTGTGACTGAACTTGGCTCAGGCAAAGTAGAGGTCATAGCTTCAGCCTCAATTACTGAAAGCTGGGTACCGGACGGCACCACGCTCATGAACGAGCGTTATCTTGTCTGGACAGAGACTGCAAGCCCAGAATCTGGGTTACACAATAGCTATCGACTGAAGGCATACGACTTTGACACGCATAGGACCAGCACAGTAGCTGAGGGCATACACCTCTACTACGCCATCCCTACACTCTCGCTTTCAGGCCGGTACCTCACCTGGAACGACGGTGCGCTCCACCTTGCTGACCTTAGCAGCGGCGAAAGCAGCATACTCACCGAGTCGCATGTGAGTTTCGCCTTTATACAGGGAGACACCATTGTGTGGCCTGTTTATACAGAGTTGCCGGACAACCCCGACAGCCTCGCCAGCGTATGGGGCCGCAAGCTCAGCGATGGTGTAACTCGTCAGCTTTATGAACCGGCTAGAGTCAGCCTGCAACAAGGTCCTATTTCCATTGCCCTGGTTGGCGACTGGCTTGTATGGAACGGCCAGGTTACTTCAACTGCTGCGGCTTTTGCTACCTCAGGGCCTCCAGCGGTAGCGGCTGAGAGCCTCGGTGCCGGGCGTCTCATAACTGAACGCTTACCGAGCGATTTTCGCCTTGCTGCTAATGGTAAAGAGGTGTTCTGGCTTAGTAGCGGCACCGACAACCGGGTACATGGCTACGACACCGAGGGTCAGGCCAGGTTCCTGGTGAGCGACGAGCCAGGGCAGAAGTTCGGGGTTGAGGCAAGCGATAAGATGGTGGCATGGATTGAGAAGCTCCGAGACGGCAATTACCGCATCAGGGGCTATGATCTCAGCACCAGGCAGTTCATGACGCTTTTGGATGCGGCAAGCCCCCAGGAGAATTTTGGTGTGGTTCCTTACCTCGATCCCGATGGTAATGTGTCGAGACTAGCCCTCGACGGCGATTCCCTTTATTACGTAAGCACGCAGCCTGGGCACGAAGGGCTGTGGAACCGGAATCTTGCTACGGGACAAGAGCAGGCAGTCAGCCATTCCGGCTACAGTCCCGAAGCCCAAGGTGGAAACCTGGTGTGGCTTGAGCAAAAACTGCAAGAAGACTTGAACTATCCTGGACTAATGGCTATCTATGAATACCTGCATCTGCGCAAAGCTGGAGAGCAGTCAGGGGACACAACGATTGGCTTTTATCGCCTGAGTGACGGTCGCGGTAATGTAGATGTAGCAGGCAGCTATGTCACATGGTCAACTAGATCCGGAGCCGTGTACCTCTACGACATAGCATCAGGCCAGACTAGTACCCTCACCAAGCGGGCACAGGGGCTACTTCCCGTCCATGAGGCATTTCCCGTAACGACTGATCGACACACAGCATGGGCGCAGGCTGATTATAGTGTCAGACCCAGCACGCGGTCAATCGTAGTCGAAGATCGCGCCACGGGTGAACGTACCAGCTTTGCCTTCCCGACACGGGACCATCTCACCCCGCGGGCTATCGTGAACGACCAATGGCTCGTGTTCACAGCCGGGTACCTTCCGGGCACCAGTTCTAAGCTCTACATCATGGAGCTTCCATGATACTGAGGTAAAAGAAAACACCCCTACTGTCGACAGTAGGGGTGTTTTCGCTTAGAAGCGACTTCTTAGTCCAGGTACTCTTTCAGCTTCTTGGTGTCCTGCGACCCGCGAAGCTTCGTAAGTGCCTCGGCTTCGATCTGGCGGACGCGCTCCCGGCTTACGCCAAGCTCGTCGCCTAGCTCGGCCAGGGTGCGGTTGTAGCCGTCTTCCAGGCCGTAGCGCAGTTCGATCACGCGGCGCTCTCGGGGGGTCAGGCCCTCAAGCATGTTGATGACCTCCTCCTTGAGCAACTGCTGGGACGCCGCCTCCGAGGGCGCGAGCGTGTTGCGGTCCTCGATGATGTCCCCGAGCGAGGCGTCTTCCTCCTCACCGATGGGCATCTCCAGCGACACCGTCTGCTGGGCGGCACCCACGATCTGGCGCACCTTGTCGGGGGTGATGTTCATCTCGGCGGCTATCTCGTCCGCCAGAGGCTCGCGCCCAAGCCGCTGTTGCAGCCTGTGCGACACCTGGGTCAGACGGCCCACCGCCTCCACCATGTGCACCGGCAGGCGGATCGTGCGGCTCTGGTCCGCGATGGCGCGGGTGATAGCCTGCCTGATCCACCATGTGGCGTAGGTAGAGAACCTGTGCCCCTTGCGATAGTCGAAGCGGTCCACCGCGCGCAGCAGACCAAAGTTGCCTTCCTGTATCAGGTCGAGCAACGAGATACCGCGCCCCGCGTACTTGCGGGCCACGCTCACCACCAGACGGAGGTTGGCCTCAATCAGGCGGCGGCGGCTCGCGCGACCGCGAGCGTCTTCCGACCTCAGCTTGCTGATTTCTTCGTAAGTGAGCGGGTCGTCGCCGTCAAGGCGCTCCTGTGCCCTCTTACCCTTTTGCATGCTTATTGCCAGCGCAATCTCTTCGGTGGCCGACAGCAAGGACACGCGCCCGATCTCGTGCAGGTACATCCCCACCGAGTCTTCCGCGCTCTTGTGCTCGACGCCCGCCGCACCTTCATAGTGCAGCAAATCGTCCTCTTCAACCCCGCCGATGATGGCCGACTGGCCTGTATCTAAATTCATAATATCGCTCCCCTCTACAGCTAAACCTATTTCCGCCATTTCAGGTTCGTCGCCGTCGAAATCGCGAATATCAAGCTCTAGCTCTCCAAACTCAAGCAGTTCGAGATCGACATGCTCGTGTTCGGACTCGCCATTATGCTGGGCATCACCGTGCAACTCACTATCTCCGTGGAGGTGACGCCATATATCACGGTTATTTAGTTGCCATCCTTTCTCTTTCTCTTTCGAGGAAGATCGTATAGTTTGCACCGTTATCTCCAAAGTTCTACACTACCTCCAAGCAAGTGCTTCCAAGTAATTGTCAGTTCTAAATTGCGAGTTACGCACGCGGAAAGCCGCCAAAGCCCATATTTACTATGATCGGGCCAATCAAAATAACTCGTAATTCGTAATTAGTATTTCGTAATTGTCAACCGCACCGGCTGTGCAGGAGTAGGGACGGCGTACGAACCTACCTATATAATTAACGCTTCTACGTCACGTTAAGTTTCACAGCCTAGAGCTTGGCTCCACATGCGAGCAGCAACACACCTGGTCATGGGATAAGAGGTAACTCCCCTAAAGACTACAAGGCGCGGTTCCCAGTGCCTGGGTCCGCGCGCTTACTTTCAACCCAAATTAACCCGATTTTTCGCTCAATGGTATTTCGCCTCTAAACTATATTTGTATCAGAAATCACAGAGTAAGTCAATAGCTGTAGCTTAACGTCGCATTAGAAATACTTCTTAAGTCCTAACTCTTCGCAACCACAGCCCCGGCCCGGCTCCGTACCGCCGGTGGAAGTTCCATTATCAGGGGCACTCCCCGGCGCGAGGTGACGTCGTCACAGGCCACCAGGCAATCGCCACACGAGATGCAATCGTCAAAGGTCAACTGGTTACCGGCCCACTCAAAGGCCCTCTTGCGCGGGTCCACACCCACGAAGCAGGAGTCGCGGCAGGCGCTGCAACCGTGGCAGGCGCTCTTTAACTCCGCGTTGCGCACCACGCCCGTAGGCCGGGAGTACGAGGCGACGCTCTGCAAATAGCCGAAGAAACAGACCCGGCAGGTCTTGTCCCGCAGGAAGAGTAAGTCAGCATAAAACATGCCAGACAGGCCTAAGAATGTTAGCACCGCCGCCTCTTGCCACTGTACACGAGCAAGCATCTGCCACAGCTGAGAGGGTGCGACCACGTAGCTTACAGCGGCAAAGGCAGCGAGAGGGGGCATGAACGCGGCCCTAACAATATAACGAGCGAGGGCGAGGTTCCATTCACGGCCCTGGCGTTTCCACCAGACTTTGCTGCGCAGGTTGTACTTAGGGTTGCGCTTCTCCCAGCGGGTGTGGCGGAGATTGCGCCTGCCCCACAACGCCAGGTGGCTCTTGGCGGCAGCCTCGTTGAGCGCGCCCTGCGGACAGACCCAGGAACAGAAAAGTCGCCCGTATTTGAGCGACAGCAGGAAGAAGGTGCCGAGAGGCAGGATGGTGAGCACGGGGAGTATAAAGGCGAGCGACACCAGCGGCAGGTGCTGCCAGAAGAGCACCACGTAGCGACCCTCGGCGTCCACCCGGAAGATGTCGAACAGTGGCATGCCAATCAGCAGCCCCACGGACAGCGTCTGCACCAGCTTGCGCGCAACCACAAACTGCCGCGCCGCCATGACAGCAGGCCGCCTGCGCACCACTCTCGCCGCCGAAAGCGCCGCCATCCCCTACAATACCGCCAAATCAGACATACACAGTAAGCATACCAATGTGTGAGCGTGAAAATCAACACTATTACATTAACATCGAATAAAGGATTGCACCGCAGAGACGCAGAGGGCGCAGAGGTTACGAAGAGAAGAGTAGAGGTTGTGGAGGAAGAAGCGGCAGGCTCCTGTATCGGGTTATTTAGAACCCCGCCGCTTCTGTCATCCTGAGTGTAGCGAAGGATCTCAAGAAGGTGAGTAGGTACCATGTTGAATAGTGCGAACATGGTGATAAGAGTTCCACTTGTAGCGACAATCAACTGTAGCGACAATCAACATCTGAGATCCTTCGCTACGCTCAGGATGACAAGGCCACTTAAATCCTGACTACGCGCAGAAAGACTAACCACCAGGGTTCTGTGCATAGTTCCCCTACTCACCCCAAACCATCATCTACTTTGCGCGTCCTTGGCGTCTTGGCGTTTGCGTCTTCAAACAAGCCACACAAGGCAGATGTGCTATAATTTTGGCTACTAACTCCATAAGGACGAGAGGGGCGAAGAGATGGCTGAGGCAAACAGGATCAGGGTAGCGGCTATACAGATGCAGGTGGTGTCGGGCGAGCCGAAGGAGAACATGGTGCGCGTCGAGCCTATGCTGAACGAGGCGGCGCGCAACGGTGCCCAGGCCGTGCTCCTGCCGGAGTTGTGGACCACCGGCTACACCCAGGACCGCTGGGAGGAGCTTGCCCGCCGCTATGGCGCTGAGACGTTGGAGTTCCTGCGAGGTACGGCCAGGCGGCTGAACATCACAATCGCGGGTGGCTCTTTCATCGAGCGGCGCGATGATGGCGTCTATAACTCCAGCTATTTGATAGGGCCGGATGGCGGAGTGATGGACAGTTACAGCAAGGAGCACCTCTTTCCACTGCTGGGGGAGCCGGAGTATTTGCGCCCCGGCGTACCCGGCAAAGTGACACGGACGGCACACGGAGCATGGAGCACGCTCATCTGCTTCGACATCCGCTTCCCCGAAAGCTCCCGGCAGCTTGCATACGGCGGCACGCAGGTGCTGTGGGTGCCCGCCGAGTGGCCCGCTGTCAGGCTGGAGCACTGGCGGACGCTGCTCCGGGCGCGGGCGATAGAGAACCAGCTATTTGTGGTCGCGGCCAACCGCACGGGCGAGGGCGACAACAACCGTTGGGCCGGGCACTCGATGATTATAGACCCGTGGGGCAACATCCTGGCCGAAGCTGACGAGCAGGAGTGCGTGGTCATGGCCGAGCTTGATATGGGGCTTGTTGACGAGGTGCGCGGGCGGATACCATGTTTCGAGGTGCGGGAAGAGGTAGGAGTGTAGCTCATTAGATTGAGGTACCTGCTCTGTTTAGCAGGGTCTATACGTAACAGCGGGGAGACACCCGGCGAATATATGGAACAACAGGCAAAGGATGACGCCCTGCGGTCAGCATTATCGCCAGCTGACGCCCGGCGATTGATGAAGATTAACCGGTTAGTGATGTAATGCACAGGGGTGAGATGTGCCTGTGTAGGGGCAGGCTCCCGTGCCTGCCTTCGGTGGCAGTCGTACCAGGCGTACAATGTCACACATCTCCAACAAGGGCAGGCACGGGGGCCTGCCCCTACACTACACAGTATTACCTTATTATGTTGTTATTCTTCATCAATCGCGGGCTACGCATTGCAAAGTCCCCTTCGGGGACTAATACATCTTATCAGGTCTAATTAGAACCTATCTAATGATAGCAGGCCCCAGGTATTGGCAACAAAGTCCGCCTTTGTCATTTCAAACGCAGTGAGAAATCTCGTCCTACACCGGAATGTTACCTCTTTCTTACAGTGCTGTGATGCTGTGATGCTGCGGTGCTGAAAGAAAAGTGAGACTTGGGAGGTGCGGGACGAGATTTCTCACTACGTTCGAAATGACAAGGGCGGGCTTTGGGTGCTCATCTCCTCATTCGCATTTGTTCGTAACTTCTAGACATTCTGAGATGAACCAGTCTGCAAGGCAGACTTTGCCTTGTGTAGCCCGCGATTGATGAAGATTAACAACATAATGAGGTAATACTTAGGTGTCGGGGTGAGATGTGCCTGCCACCAAGGGCAGGCACGGGGGCCTGCCCCTACACAGCATTACCTCATTATGTTGTTAATCTTCATCAATCGCCAGCCGACGCCCGGCGATAATGCCGACCACTCGTTCAATCGCGGGCGTCGGCTGCCGACGATGCAAATATCGTTAGTGCCAGCTAACTAGCTCCACCGGCCTGCGAATACTCAGCAGGCGCGAAAAAGACCAGCAGCACCAAATCCTCCTGAATCGAGTGGAAGCGGTGCTCCACGTTAGCCCCCACGAAGACAGCGCTACCCGCCCGCACCGGACGGTCCTCCCCACCAACCATGATGGTGCCCCGGCCGCTCAACACATAGTAAACTTCGTCCTCCGTGTGTGGCTTCTGGCCGTCCACCCCACCCGCGGGCAGCACGTAAATCCCCGCGCTCATTGATGACTTGTGCAGGAACTCAAGATAGGGGCGCTCAGACCGAGTGCGCTCGTCCAATAGCTCTGCTAGCTCAAATGCCTCCATTCACCAATCCTCCTGCCATCCCTGGCGGTTCCAGCCTAAGAAGTGCCCCGCGCCAACTCTTCCGCCACTAACTCCCGCCGCAGGTACTTGCCCACGCCGCTCTTGGGGAGGCTCTCGCGGAACTCTATTTTGCTGGGCACCTTGTATGCGGCCAGGCGCTCGGAGGCGAACCTGACTAACTCCCGCTCGGTGGCCTCCACGTCGGCGTTGAGCACCACGTAAGCCTTGACTATCTCCCCTTCGCCGCGCTTGAGGTCGGGTACGCCCACTACCACTACCTCTTGCACCTTCTCGCTCTCGTACAGAGCGTCCTCCACCTCGCGGGGGTAGACGCTGTAGCCACCGACCAGGACGAGGTCTTTCTTGCGGTCAACGACGTAGAAGTAGCCCTGCTCGTCCATGCGGGCCATGTCGCCGGTGTAGAGCCACCCATCCTGCAAAACGGCGGCTGTCTCCTCCTCGTGCCCCCGGTACCCCTGCATCACCTGGGGACCGCGCACCGCAAGCTCTCCCACTTCGCCCATAGGCAGCGGCTCGTGCGTGTCGGGGCCCACGATGCGGGCCTCAGTGTTGGGGAGCGGGAGGCCGATGCTGCCCGCGCGACGCTCTCCGTGTATAGGGTTGCAGTGGGTGACGGGGGAGGCCTCCGTCAGGCCGTAGCCCTCCACCAGCCGCGCCCCGGTGACGCTCTCGAAAGCCTGGGCTACTTCCGTAGGCAATGGAGCCGCGCCACTGATGCATACCCGGATCGAGCGCAAGTCGAAGCGGGTCGCCAGCGGGTGGCGCGCGATGGCGTTATACATGCTCGGTACGCCGGGGAATATGGTGGGGCGGAACCGCGTTATAGCCCTGAGCACGTCCTTCATGGCGAAGCGCGGCAGGAGGACGATGGACGCCGCCACCGAAATCGCCAGGTTCATTACAACCGTCATGCCGTAGCTGTGGAAGAAGGGTATCACGCCGAGAAACACGTCCTTGCGCTCCTGCCGGGCGTCCCACACCCAGGCGCTCATCTGCAACGCATTGGCGACCACGTTCCTGTGGCTCAGCATCGCGCCCTTAGGGGTGCCGGTGGTGCCGCCGGTGTAAAGGAGAAGCACCGTGTCGTCGGGCCGGGCTTCGGGGCGCGTGTACTCGGTAGGGCTGTTGCGGATGAGGTCAGCATAGGGATATAGACCCTCCCCCTGCGCCACGACTGCGACGCCGTCCCGCCGCTCCTGCACCGTAAGCATCAGCGACATGAGCGGCGACAGGTAGTCCTGCACCGAAGTCGTGATTATTCGCTGCAAGTCGGTCTCCGGCATAATTTCTTGCAGCCTCGGCACCAGCAGATTGAGGGCCACCGCCGTCCGCACGCCCGCGTCGTTGAATACCTGGCGCAACTCGCGCGATACGTACTGCGGATTGAGTGGTATCGCCGTCGCACCTGCCTTCAGTGCGCCGAACAGGGCAACGAGGAACTGGGGGCAGTTGGGGAGCAGGATAGCTACGCGGTCGCCCGGCACCACACCCAGCGATTGCAGCCCCGCCGCGAAACGATTAGCCTGCTCGTCAAGCTGGGCGTACGTGAGGCGGCGGCCGAAAAAGATCGTGGCGACATTGTTAGGGTGCTCGGCGGCCGTACGCTCGAAGAACTCGTGCAGAGTGACCTCAGGCACCTCAATAGTGGGCGGCACCTGAGGCTCGTACTGGGCCAACCAGGGGAAATCGAGGGTTTCCAGGCCCTGGGACTCATCAGCGGGCGGGCGTTGTTCAGGGTCGTCCGCGAGTATTTCGGGCTCGGTTGTCGGACTTTGCTGTACGTTCATCCGTGAGTGGCTCCTACCTGTTCTACCGGATTGTATGCGTGTGCAAGATGGTTGTCAAGGCAAAGCGGGTGTGTTATCGTGACGCCTGATAAGCGGCATTTAGCACCTTTGGGGGCAGGATGGGGCGGGACCTCAGCATCGTCATACTTAGCTGGAACGTGAGGGAATTACTCGCGACCTGTCTGCATTCGCTGCCCAAAGCGGCGGGTGATTG
>DASVRN010000056.1:0-2309 GCA_036388595.1 Chloroflexia bacterium | reverse complement strand
GATTGGTCGCTGGCGGCGGGTATCGCGGAGAGGCTGCCCCTCATACTGGCTGGTGGCCTGAACCCCGGCAACGTGGGGGCGGCCATCGAGCAGGTAGCCCCCTGGGCCGTTGACGTGAGCAGCGGCGTGGAGAACGGCGGGGCCAAAGACGGCGCGCTCATACGAGAGTTTATATCAGCGGCGAGCTACGCGTCCGTCGCCCTGAAAGGACAATAAGATGGTCAGCATACAAGAGAAGCCCGCGCAAACGGAGGAAACATATAACCTGCCGGACGCTCAGGGCCATTTCGGACAGTTCGGCGGCAAGTACGCCCCTGAAGTGCTCATGCCCGCGCTTGAAGAGCTTGAACGAGCTTACAACCACTACAAGGCCGACCCCAACTTCCTCAAAGAGTTGCGGCACCTTGAGGCGCACTACGTGGGCAGGGCCACTCCCCTCTACCAGGCCGAGAGCCTCACGAGGGAGATGGGCGGCGCGCGCATCTACCTCAAGCGCGAGGACCTTGCCCACACCGGCGCGCACAAGATAAACAACGCCCTCGGCCAGGCCCTGCTCGCCAGGCGGATGGGCAAGCAGCGCATCATAGCCGAGACCGGGGCGGGGCAGCATGGGGTCGCCACCGCCACCGTATGCGCCATGCTGGGGCTTGAGTGCATAGTCTACATGGGCGAGGTGGACATACAGCGGCAGGCCCTCAACGTCTTTCGCATGAAGCTGCTCGGTGCCGAAGTGCGCCCCGTTTCCTCCGGCAGCCGCACCCTTAAAGACGCCATCAACGAGGCGGTACGTGACTGGGTAGCCAACGTCGGCACCACCTACTACCTCATCGGCTCGGCGGTGGGCATGCACCCTTACCCGACCATCGTCCGCGACTTCCAGAGTATCATCGGGCTCGAGGCGCGGCAGCAATCGCTAGAGCAGGTGGGGCGCTTGCCCGATTACGTGGTGGCTTGCGTCGGCGGGGGCAGCAACAGCATCGGCATCTTCCACCCCTTCATCGCGGACGGCGACGTGCGGCTGGTTGGCGTGGAAGCGGCGGGCGAGGGCGTGGGCAGCGGTAGGCACGCCTGCACCTTGAGCGCCGGTTCGGTGGGAGTGCTCCACGGCTCGCGCTCCTACATGTTGCAGGACGAGCACGGGCAGGTGATAGAGACGCATAGCATATCGGCGGGCCTGGACTACCCAGGCGTCGGGCCGGAACACAGCTACCTGCGCGACACGGGCCGTGCCCAGTACGTCGGGGTGACGGACGAGGAGGCGCTGGAAGGCTTCAAGCTGCTCTGCCGCACCGAGGGCATCATCCCCGCCCTGGAGTCGGCCCACGCCATCTACTACGGCTCTAAGTTGGCGGCTTCTCTGCCTGCTGATACAATGGTCGTGATAAACCTTTCCGGTAGGGGAGACAAAGACATGGGCACCGTGGCCGAGGCTCTAGGCATTACCCTCACCTCAACCTCTCATTCCGACCAGGCGAAAGCTTAGTGGGAAGGCTCGCAACCACCTTCCGCCGCCTCAAGAAGGCCAACGAAGCCGCGTTGGTGGCTTACGTGACAGTGGGCTACCCGTCGCTCGACCTCACCCGCCGCCTGGTGCCCATCATCGCCCGCCAGGGTGCCGACCTGATAGAGCTTGGCGTGCCCTTCAGCGACCCGATGGCCGACGGTGCAACCGTGCAACGTGCCTCCCACGCCGCCCTCGAACAGGGGGTGAGCCTCAGCGACTGCCTCTCCGTAGCTGCCGAAGCCAGGCGCACCAACGAGGTGCCCCTGCTCTTCATGAGCTACTACAACCCCATCTTCAAGTACGGCCTGGACGAGTTCGTGCGCGACTGTGCCACCTTCGGCGTGGACGGCCTTATCATCCCCGACCTGCCGCCCGAAGAAGCCGGGGAGCTAAAGTCGGCCTGTCATGTTGCCGGTATCGACCTCATATTCCTGGTCGCCCCCACCAGCACCGACGAGCGCCTCCAAAAAGTGGCCGAGTTGGCGAGCGGCTTCGTCTACTGCGTGTCTCTCACGGGCGTCACCGGGGCGCGCTCCGAAGTAGGCGAGGGGCTGGAGGCGATGCTGGAGCGCGTGCGCAGGCACACCGACCTACCCCTGGTGGTGGGCTTCGGCATCAGCAAGCCGGAACACGTAGCGAGGGTGTCCCAGGCCGCCGACGGCGCGGTCGTGGGCAGCGCCCTCATTAACGTCATCGAAAGCCACCCCGACGAAGACGAAGTCATCCTCAGCGTCTCCGAGTACATCCGCGACATGAAAGAGGCCACACGCAGGCCACAGCAGCCTTAAGAGACGGAACCGCCAAG
>DASVRN010000055.1:0-4636 GCA_036388595.1 Chloroflexia bacterium | reverse complement strand
CACCCGCCTTTGCCGGTGGAATGTGCTTTCTGATACACTCCCACTGACGATCGGTCAGGTCGGTAGGGTATATTTGGTTGCTCATACCCCGAGTGTATCCTCACCACCTGCCGACCGTCACCCCCTTTTCAGACTGTTTCTAAGATCCTTCACTGATTTCAGGATGACAGGGGGGTAATATGGGTGCCTGCCAGTGGTTGATATGTGCTCTGCGATGCCCTTGCTCTCCCGCCTTCATGCATCTTGACAGCCTTTCAGGTCTCGTGTAGACTAGATGAAGAACTGAATAGAAATCGAGAGTGGTAGCGAGAGAACTGGCTCGTAGACCTACCCGGCAACCGGCAACAGCGCGGTGCCCCACCCAGCCCCAAGGGGAAGGATTCGGCCGTCCGGCAAACGTTGCCTCTCCGCGTAGAGGCGTTTTTGTTTAAGTGCCGAGTTCTGAGTGCCGAGTGCCGAGTGGGCAAAGGCGGTACTCCGTACTCGGAACTCGGCACTCGGCACTCGGCACTCGAAATGGAGCGAAAAGGGGCAAGCATGAGCAGGAAAACCTTTCTTGAGAGTTTGAGGGAGCGGGTGCTGGTATTCGATGGTGCTATGGGCACGTCGGTGCAGAAGTACAACCTGACGCCGGAAGAGTTCGGAGGGCCGCAGCTTGAAGGCTGCAACGACTACCTGGCCGTTGCCAACCCGCGCATCATTGAAGAAATCCATGCTTCCTTCATGGAAGCTGGGGCGGACGTACTGGAGACGGCGACGTTCGGGAGCACCCGTCCCAAGCTCGATGAATACGGCATCGGAGAAGAAGTCTACCACCAGAACTTCGCCGCCGCTCAGCTTGCCCGCAGAGTAGCGGATTCCTATTCCAGCCCTACAAGGCCCCGCTACGTGGCAGGCTCGATGGGTCCTACAGGGTTCCTACCATCCGCCGACGACCCGACCCTCTCCAACGTAACATACCAGCAGCTTAAGGCGGTCTACAGGGAGCAGGCGCGGCCGCTCGTTGAGGGTGGGGTGGACTTGCTCATCATCGAAACGGCGCAGGACATACTCGAACTCAAGGCGGCTATCAACGGCGCGCTGGAGTACTTTCGCGAGAGCGGGCGCAGCGTGCCCATCCAGGCGCAGGTGACGCTCGACACCTCCGGGCGCATGCTCCTGGGCACCGATATCGTGGCCGCGCTTACCACCCTTTCCGCGCTACCGGCAGACATTGTGGGCTTGAACTGCTCTACAGGGCCTGAGCATATGCGCGAGCCGATACGCTTCCTGGGGCAGAGCGCCACCCGCTGGGTCTCCTGCATCCCGAACGCCGGACTACCCATCAACGTGGGCGGGCAGGCAGTGTACCCGCTTGCGCCGGAGCCAATGGCCCACGCCATGTACGAGTTCGTCAACGAGTTCGGGGTGAGCGTCGTCGGAGGTTGCTGCGGCACGGAGCCGTCGCACATCCGCGCCCTTGTGGAGGCGCTCGGCGAAGGGCGTAGGCAGCGCCCCCGCCCCACCTACTTCGACCCGCACGTATCAAGCGGTATGCGCGCTACGCCCCTGGGCCAGGTGCCGGCCCCTCTGATCGTTGGGGAGCGGGTGAACGCCCAGGGTTCCCGCAAGGTCAAGCGCCTGCTGCTAGCCGAGGATTATGATGCCATCGTGCAGGTAGCGCGCGAGCAGGTGGAAGGCGGCGCGCACGTGCTGGACGTCCAGGTGGCGCTCACCGAACGCGTGGATGAAGACCAGATGATGCGCACTCTCGTGAAGAAGCTGAGCATGAGCGTGGAAGTGCCCCTCATGATCGACAGCACCGAGGCGTCGTCCTTGCAGGCCGCCCTCGAAGCCTACCCTGGCAGGGCAATCCTCAACTCGATCAACATGGAGCGCGGGCGGGAAAAGATCGAGGCCGTGCTGCCTCTCGCACGCGAGCACGGCGCGGCGGTGGTGGCCCTGGCAATTGATGAGATCGGCATGGCGCACACGGCCGATCGCAAAGTGGAAATTTGCCGCCGCATCTATGACATCGCCACCCAGGAATACGGCCTCGGCCCGGACGCGCTCATTTTTGATGTGCTGACCTTCCCCGTCACAACCGGGCAGGAGGACCTTGCCGCTTCAGCCGTTGAGACCCTGGAGGGCATCAGGCGAGTCAAGGCGGAATGTCCAGGCTCTTATACGGTGCTCGGCGTTAGCAACGTGTCCTTTGGAATAGACCCGTACCCCAGGGCCGTGCTCAATTCTGTCTTCTTGCACCACGCGGTACAGGCAGGGCTGGATGCGGCGATTGTGAACCCCGCGCACATTACCCCGTATACGGAGATCAACCCGGAAGAACGGCGGATGGCCGACAACCTTATCAACAATGTGCCCGGCGCGCTTGCCGAGTACATTGCCTACTTTGAGGCTAACAAGCGCGAGCCTGAGGACAAGGCTGCGGCGGAAGACGCATTCCAGCACATGAGCCTGGCCGAACGAATCCACTACCAGATACTTCACCGCAAGAAGGAAGGCATAGAGGCCCTTATCGACGAGGAACTAAAGTCCCGGACCCCCGTGGACGTACTCAACGGCATCCTTTTGCCCGCCATGAAGGACGTGGGTGACAAGTTTGGAGCGGGCGAGCTAATATTGCCGTTCGTGCTGCAATCCGCAGAGGTCATGAAGCGGGCGGTGGCGCACCTGGAGCAGTTCTTCGAGAAGAAGGAGGGCTACACCAAGGGCCGGGTCGTGCTCGCAACTGTATTTGGCGACGTGCACGACATAGGCAAGAGCCTGGTCAACACAATTCTGACCAACAATGGCTACACCATCTACGACCTGGGAAAACAGGTGCCGATCAACGTCATCCTTGACAAGGCCACCGAGGTAGACGCCACCGCTATTGGCCTAAGCGCGCTGCTGGTATCCACTTCCAAGCAAATGCCGCTGTGCGTTCAAGAGTTGCATAAGCGAGGCTTAGAAATCCCTGTGTTGGTCGGCGGCGCGGCAATCAACAGGCCGTTTGGCTACCGGATCGGCTTTGTTGAAGGGGACGAGCGCTACGCCCCCGGCGTCTTCTACTGCCGCGACGCTTTTGAGGGGCTGGACACAATGGAGGTGCTCACCGACGAGGAAAAGCGCCCCGCCTTTGTGGAGAAGCGGCACAGGGAGGCCATCATGGTGCGGGACCGTGAGGCCAAAGGAGCGTCCGACGACGCGCAGCAGGAGATTTCCACGGTGCGCTCCAACGTGGACCCGAACGCGCCCATCCCGCAGCCGCCGTTCTGGGGCTACCGCATACTGGACCAGCGACATATCTCATTAGATGAAGTGTTTGATTGCCTCGACTTGAAGTCTCTATTCCGCCTGTCATGGGGCGCCCACAAGCTACACGGGGCTGAGTACGAGCGTGCTGTGGAGACCGACCTGATGCCGCGTCTCAAGAACATGCGCGCGGACATGCGGCGGCGGCAGATACTGACGCCCAAGGTTGTGTACGGTTATTTCCCCTGCCAGTCGGAGGGCAATGACGTTATCGTGTGCGATCCCGAAAGCAGGGAGCCGCAGGTGCGCTTCACCTTCCCGCGCCAGCCCGACCGCGAGCACCTGTGCCTTGCCGACTACTACGCGTCGAAGGACAGCGGACGGTTTGACGTTATCCCTCTCCAGGTGGTCACGATGGGCGACCGGGCGAGTGAAGTGTTCGAGCAGATGCAACGCGACGGCAACTACTCGGAGGGCTATTACATCTACGGGTTGAGCGTAGCCCTCGCGGAGGCCCTGGCCGAATGGACCCACCGGCTCGTGAAGGGGGAGCTTGGGCTGCCCGACTGGCAGGGGCGGCGCTATTCGTGGGGCTACCCGGCCTGTCCCGACCCAGCCGAGCAGGAGAAGCTGCTAAAGGTGCTGCCGTCGGACAAGACCATTGGAGTGCGGCTGACGGAGGGCTACGTGCTGGTGCCCGAACAATCGACCGCGGCCTTGGTGGCACACCATCCGCAGGCAAAGTATTACACGACCCGCCCGCTGAACAAAGGTGCGCGTGCCGGTGCCCAGGACGAGGAAGAAGAGGGCCGTGGCTACGTGGAGCCTGGAACGGATGACGCGGTCCTAGCGCAGGTGCTAAGCTAAAAAGTTTGGACCTTGCAAATAGCTCCGGCTCACTACCGGCTGGGGCTATTTGCCGTTCGTGAGACCGGACGTTCCGCCGCTGTGTGGGTTGGGAACCGTTTCCGCGCCCCTGTCCGCTCTCGCCACAAGCTGGCTGCAACGTATAGAAGTGGCAGGCCCATCACCCACAGGGCGGTCCACAGCCGCACGTCGGGCCAAATCGAGCGCAGGGGCACGCCCACAAGGTAGATAGTCAGGCTGGTGAAGCAAAGGAGTATGGTAGCGTTCACCAATTGTTGGTCCCTGGAAAGCAGCGCCGGGACCAGCAGCCACCCTACGTACCACGGCCAGAACCAGGCAAGCCCGACTGTCAGGAGCACAAAGATAGTCCAGCCCCACGCTCTCAACATACGGTGGATCTCCCGTGCGGCCCACGTTTGCCACACGGCCACCGCAGCCGCTACCAGCAAGGGCAGCCACCGTGCGAGGCCGGCAGATAGAGCCTCCAGGGCTGCCCTTGCTTGGGAAGTTTGGGCGCTCTGACCAGGCAAGTCAC
>DASVRN010000054.1:0-12331 GCA_036388595.1 Chloroflexia bacterium | reverse complement strand
CACCCGCCTTTGCCGGTGGAATGTGCTTTCTGATACACTCCCACTGACGATCGGTCAGGTCGGTAGGGTATATTTGGTTGCTCATACCCCGAGTGTATCCTCACCACCTGCCGACCGTCACCCCCTTTTCAGACTGTTTCTGAGATCCTTCGCTACGCTCAGGATGACAGGGGGAGCAGGGTTCCGCGTAGGTAACAGAGCCGCATTCACGTACCCTGTTTAGCGAGCCGCATCACGTTTCACGTTTCACGTTTCAGATACAGAACCACGTTTCAGCGTGAAGAAGAACCTCTGCCTGTATCTCCTGAGCAGGCGCAGGACGGGCGGGCCGAGGAAGACGATGATGGCGGCGTTACCGGCGGCGCGCCAGAAGTCGTAGGGGAGGGAAGTGGCGACATAGAAGGTGGTGTAACGCTGTATGGCGTCGCCCAGGCCCGCGCCCGGCTGCCACACCTGCTCCGGCTGGTAGCTGGAGTCTAAGGCTATGTAGGGCCAGAACCAGAGGTTCATCACCATACCGTACAGCAGGCCCAGCAGTGCACCCCACCCCGACATCAGCCACCGCTCCGCTCGCCCGCGCCACAAAGTTGACATAAAGCTGCCAGGCAACAACGCCGAGACCAGCCCCACCCAGCCCAGGGCGAGCATCTGGTACGGCATCCAGGAGCCAACCCCTCCTGTGAATATGGCCGACACTAACATAGAGAGCGACCCCAGCAGGAAGCCAAACAGCGGCCCGAATACATAGCCGCCCAGTATGGGCAGTATCAGGATGAATGAGGAGCCGCCTGGACCTTGCACCGGCCTCAGCAGGGCGTTGGTCGCCACCAACACGCCCAGCAGGGCCACTGTCTTGCTGTCCATGGCCCGCGTCTCCAGGTCGGCAACGATGGCACCCAGGCAAAGGACTACCACCATCAGCAAGATGAGCGGGGCGTCGGCGGCGTGCGCGGCGGTCTCTTCGCTCCTGGTCTGCGGGACGAAGAAGGGGTATATGAAGGCCCAGATGCCGAGCAGAGTGGTCATGACCAGGATGGCGGCGCTCACGGCACTGGAAGCGCGAGGGGTAGGTGTAAGGCGTTGCTGACCTCCGGCGTGTGAGGTCGCGGGCAAGTTGCCTTCCCTACCGTCTGGTTCTGAACCTACGATTTCTTGCTGCTTTGTGACCATCCAGGCCTCTGCGGTCAATGGCTGTGTTGTGCAAGCCACAATATAGAACTACACGACCAAGTCCCAACCTGTCATCCTGATCTCAGCGAAGGACCAGTAGCGCGTTTAGCTGTCGTACTTATCGGACGTGGCGCAAAAAAGACACCTAACAGCTTCCTTCAACCGCACCTGGATATCAGAAACGCTCGCCTGCAATCACATGCCAGTGCAGATGCTTTGAATCTTGATAACCGCCCAAATTGGTAATGACCCTGCATCCGTCGTACTCACTCAGCACTTGCTGGGCGACCAACTTTACTACTGATAGCATGGAAAACAATAGATCGGCATCTCCTTCGCTGATGTCCAAGAGCGAAGAAATGTGCCTCTTGGGTATTACAACTATATGCGCCGGATAGGCAGGTTGCGTGTGGTGAAATGCTATCACAGTCTCTGTGTCCACAATCTTCCGGACAGGCTGCATTCCACTCAGGACCTGCTCGCAGTAGAAATCTGACATCCGTACCTCCCTCTGAGGAATGCGCTTTCTTCCCGTTCTATCCGGCTGGGCGGGCAGAGTCTTGCAAGAATCTCTAAACCCCCGCCGCTACCTTCGCCACATCCTCGTACGTCACGAGCGCGGGGTGGCGGAAGAGCTTGCTCACCTGCGAGGAGAAGACGAGGGAGCCGGACATCACCTCTCGTGCCGGGCCGTCGGCCACGATATCGCCGTCACCGAGGAGCACTATGCGGTCGGCAAGGTGAGCGGCCAGTTCTACGTCGTGGGTGGCTAGCACCACCGTACGGCCCGCGTTGCGCAGGTCGCGCAGGATGCTTACCAGGTTGTCTTTTTGCAGGTAGTCCAGCCCACGGGTCGGCTCGTCCAGCACCAGCGCCTGCGGCTCTCCGGCCAGCACGGCTGCCAGCGCTACCCGTTGCCTCTCCCCGACGCTCAGGTCCTTGGGGTCGCTGCCGTAGTAGAGCGTGAGGCCCAGCGACGCTAGCAGGCCGGAGCCGTCGGGCGGCAGACGGTGGGCGCGGCGGGTGAAATCTATCTCCTCTTGCACCGTGTCGGCAAACAGCAGCACGTCGGGCTGCTGGGGCACATATCCCAACAGCTTCGACAATGCTTCGGGCGAGGCGTGGCGGGTGTCGAGGCCCAGCGTTTCGACTTTGCCGCGTGATGGCTTGAGCAGGCCCATGATGAGCTTGAGGATGGTCGTCTTGCCCGCGCCGTTGCGGCCCATGAGCGCGGTAATCTCGCCTGGGTATACGTCCAGGTTGAAGCCGCGCAGTATCTCCCTGCCGCTGTAGCCGAACCAGGCGTCCCGCAAGCGGATAGCGGGTTGTTTGGCGCGTATCGGGGATTGCTCCACGCTCTCAGGCAACGCACCGGAGTCCCACTTCGACGCGAACCGCCGCGCTTCCTTGATGCTGAGGGGCAGGGGACTCCACCCCAGCAGCTTGCCCACCTGCGCCAGGGGCGGGGCGAGGGGTATCTCCGCCAGTATCTCCCGTGGCTCGCCTATTACCGCTTCTCCGTCCGCGCCGAGATAGAGGATGCGGTCGGCGTGCTGCACCACGCGCTCCAGGCGGTGCTCGGATAGTATCACCGTCAATCCAAGGTCCTTGTTGAGCTTCACCAGCGAGTCGAGCACCTCTTCCGCCGACTGGGGGTCGAGTTGGGAGGTCGGCTCGTCCAGCACCAGCACCTTTGGCTGCATCGTGAGCACGGCCGCGATGGCTACTCGCTGTCTCTCCCCACCTGACAGGGTGCTCACCCGGCGGGCGCGCAGGTGCTCGATGCCGAGCGCGTGCAATGCCTCTTCCACGCGCTTACGCATGAGGGGCAGGGGCAGGCCCGCGTTCTCCATCGCGAAGGCCATCTCGTCCTCTACCCCCTCGGCCACGAACTGCGCTTCGGGGTCCTGGAAGACGAGGCCCACTGTGTCGCTCATCTCGCCGGGGCCTAGTTCCACGGGGTCACGACCACTCACGCGGACACTGCCCGACAGCACGCCCCCGTAGAAGTGCGGCACCAACCCGTTGAGCAATCTCAACAGTGTGGACTTGCCCGCGCCCGACGTCCCGGTCACCAGCAGGAACTCCCCTTCTTCCACGCGCAACGAGAAGCCGGACAGCGCGGGGCGCGTCCTGCCTGGGTAGGTATATGTGACCTGTTCTATGTCTATGATGGGTCTATCCATAGCAGCTTATCCCGTACTAACTTCCATCTCAATTTGCGCGCCAGCCGCTCGCCTCTGGCCCCACAGTATCAGCGCGGGCACGGCCAAAGCGATGAGCGTCAGGCCCAGCACCGGGTCGAAGGGTGGGGCATACATGCGCAGCCTGCTGAGTGGGTCGTAAATCAAGGCCCCAGGCACCCTCGCTTTGTAAAGGAGCAGTATTGCGATAATGGCGAGACTTGGCACCAGGAGCAGGGTGTCCGTATCGCGCCATACGCTCCGGCGGTACCGCGTGCGCCTGGACCCCGCGCTCACCGCCCAGAGCGTCGCACCTATGAGCGCCACCCCACTCACTATCGTAGACCACCCTAGCAGGGGAGTTCGCGAGAAGAAGGCCAGGAACGCCGCGCCGGTCATGGTAAGTCCCAGCCCGGCCGCCACTCCGCTTTGCACGAGCAGGGGCGGTAGCTTGCGGGTGCCTGGGGCGTGGCGGCTGAACCCTCTTGCTTCCATCGCCTCGGCCAGGTTCATGGAGCGTTCCATGCCGCCCGAGAGCAGCGGGATGATAATGGGCACAAGGTCGCCTATCCGGCGCACGCGGTGCCCCCGCAATGCCTGGGCCTCTCGGATTTCGGTGAAGCGCGTGATCGTCTGCGGCACAAAGGTGATGGCGATTGAGGTAATTAGCCCCACCTGGTGCATGAACGCCGGCACCGACCTGAGCATGGCGTAGTAGTCGGCCCCAGCCGTGAACGCGGTGAAGACCGCCAGTACGGTGAGCAGCGACAGTGCGTCCAACCCTGCGTATGTTAGCCCTTCAGCCGTGATAGGGCCGCCGATGAGGGGCCATTCCTCGGGCAGGCGGAACAGCACGGTGACGCCCGTATGTAAGCTGAACCCCTTGAAGACGGTCACTATCACCAGCAGCAGCACCACAAAGCGCAGGAATACGCCCATACCACGCCGGTCGCGCTCGCTCTGCGCCAGGAGCATGTTCCCTGTTGCGTAATCCCCTCGCCCGGTGATTGCCCTGTACACGAGGGCCGAAGCCGCCATGATCAGGCACAGGTAAACCGGGTTGCGTGTGAAGAGCGCAGCAAGCATGCCACACGCCAGCCATGCCAGCCAGGCCGCTACATGAAACGTGACGCCGCCGCTAGCCTGCATATGGCTGCCTTCCCCTCAGCCAGAACCACCACAGACCCAGCCCGCCCGCGACCGCCAACCCAATGCCGAGCGCCACCATCTGGGTGAACGCTTGCGTCGAGGTTCCAACTGCCTGCACGATGGCGGTTGGGGTGGCTGTGGGTGTGGCTGTGGGTGTGGCTGTGGGTGCGATTGTGCTGGTTGCGGCGGTGGTCGGGGTGCTTGTTGGCGCGGTTGTGGGGGTATGCGTGTCTGAAGGCATGGTAGTAGGCGTAAGAGTATCCGTGGGCAGAAGTGTAGGCGTATCTGCCGGTGGAGCGGTGGCGGTGGGCGGCTCCAATGTGTCTGTGGGCTGTGCGGGCTGGGACACTTGCTCGGTAGGTGGTAAGAGCGCGGGCGTGGTAGTAGCCTGTGGCCTCAGCGTGGCGGTAGGTGCGGGTGGCAGGGGTGTGCTGGTGGGTGGTACCATCACGTGGGTGTTGGTGGATGAAGGTACGGGCGTATTTTTGGGTGGGGATGGAGGAGTTGTGGCCGTAGGCTCAGGCTGCGCGGGTAGCACGGCGGCGCACAACTCAGCGAATGAGGGAGTGACGCTTGGCCCCTTGCCGCTGCTCCAGGCCCAGCCATCGACCTCACCGTTACGCACCTTGTAGCTGCTCGACCCCAGCGAGGAGGACTTCCAGGCACCGTCCTTGAGGTGGTTGTAGACCCAGTACTTGCCGCCGGGGCCGTACGACTTGCAGACGCACGCCTCCTCCGGGAAGTTGCAGCCGTCGGCGCCTATCCTGCACACCATCCCGCCCAGGGCACCTTGCGTCTCGGCTGTGATGTCCAGCCCCGTCTTGAGAAGCAGGTCGAGGCCGGTGATCGTCTCCCCGGTGAAGGGTATGCAGTAAGTGTTGGTGGTGCCGTCACCGAACTGGACCACCAGCCCCGCGTGGTTCTCACTTTGTTGGGCGTAGCTTACAGCGTGCCCGTTGCCGCCCGCTAGCACCAGGCATAAGAGGAGCAGCCCGAACGACAGGGCACGGTAAGCCATACCCCTGCTGGATTCAGATGGGTATGGCTTACCGTGCCTTGTTGTATCTATCTCTTGCATGAATTGTTGCCCGCCTGGGCCAACGTGTCCTTACCGCGCGGTTGCCTTACGCCGTGCCAGCACTCCCGCACCCAACACCAGCGCCGACATAGCCGCTAGAGCACCCCAAAGCTCGTCAATTGGGCTGCCTGTGATGGGCATGCCGGGCACCGGGCGGTCTATTGCGGTAGGATCGGTCGCCAGTGAGGGCCTGGGGAACACCAGCGAAGCGCCCAGCAAAGCGGGCACGGCCTGGTAGGTGGCTCCAGCGTTGTCGTCAGGCTCCGACTGCTTCCACTGGAAGGCCCCGTTGGGCTTCTGGAGCGAGGCGACAAACGTAAGGGCCTCTGCTGCCATCCGAGTGTTGCCTGTCGTGAGAAGCGCCTGTGCGACGTAGGCGGTGGAGTTGACGTCGCTCTCGCTATCGGGGCCACCTACCTTCTGGTAAGGAAAACCACCGTCGGCGTTTTGTTGCGAACCAAGGTACGTGATTGCCTTATTGACCACGTCACGCTCGGTCTTGGTGGCTCCCACCGCGGCAAGCGCCTGGAGGACCACTGCCGTCGTGTTGGTGTCTGCCGCCCCCGCCGCCGTATCACCGGAGAAGGCCCAGCCACCTTCGGGGGTTTGCGTGCCCTTTAGATACGCTACGGCGGCCGCGGGTACCTGCTGCCCGGCGGCGTGCAGGCCCAGCATGGCGAACGCATGGCCGAGGGCGTCCTGCCCGTAGTGTCCCGTTCCGGCGTCGTAGCTGCTGTTGATGACACCCACCAGGTCGGTCCCGCCGAAGGTGGCGTTACCGTTGAGGGTCGCGGCCACAATCAACAGCTTGCCCGCGCTGCCGGGGGTCTTGGTGAGGTCTGCCACCTTGCTCTCAAGGAAGCTAATGGGCGTGTTGCCGCCTTTGCTATAGGATGCTGGAGATTCACCTGCCGCTATTATGGCTAGCAAAGCGTCTACGGTGGAGCCTGTGCCGAAGCCGGCGAAGGAGCCGTCGGGCTGTTGCTGGGTCTTCATCCAGTTGAGGGCGGCCGTGGCCTGGCTTTCATAGCTACTTTGTTGTGCCGTGGAGCTTCCTGCAAACGTCCCGAGGGCGCACAGCACGGACATTGCTATCGCCCCTACCTTTTTCAATCCGGTTGACATCGTAAACATCTGTCCTTCCTCCAAAATGCGTATCGCAAGACAAACAAAAAGCCCTTGCCGGTGCGACAAGGGTTTGCGTGTGTAGATGCTCTATCTACAGATGGGGATGACAGTGCCTACGGTGGGCTGTGCGTGCGTGGCTGCGTCATCGCTCCTCCTCTCCCTCTCTCGCGAAGGTAACTGGAGTGACACAGAGGCGGGTATCCTGGCTTTCTCGTGTAGAGATTACAGTTGCGGGACAGCGCCGGACTTTTACCGGCTTCCCCCATTGCCGCCCTAACTTCCGGGTTTCGGGCGACCTCTGCGCTTTCTCGTATTCGGTTGTTAGCAGGCTGAGTATAGCACCGGGGAGGGGTGGAGTCAAGAGTGGTTAGTGGTTAGTGGTTAGTGGTTAGTGGTTAGTGGTTAGTGGTTAGTGGTTAGTGGTTAGTGGTTAGTGGTTAGTGGTTAGTGGTTAGTTAGTCTGGGGGTGGGCCTTCTTGGCTAGGGCTATCGAGGAGGGACGGGGCCAGGAAAGTTACAGATTGCGCGGGAGACGCCCCTCGATTTCAATCGACGGGCGTCGGCTGGTGACCCTGCTGCAACCAACGGACGTCTGTTCGTGACCATGCTACACTCGGCGGGCGTCGGCTGGTGACCCTGCTGCAACCGACCACAGGCTCGGTTGTCGTTTTTGGTTCTGGAACCTATCTATAGCTAACCTAATTCGCAATCTCGTCTCATCCTACCCTCTACATTATTCCCTCTACCCCTCCAACAACCGCTCCACAATCACCACGTCGCGCCAGACGCCGTCAAGCTGGGCGTGCTTCTCGTAGACACCTACCTCCCGGAAGCCGACCGATTTGACCAGGGCGCGACTGGCGGTGTTCTCTACGAAGATGCGGGATAGAAGCTTCCAGTACCCCGCCTCCTCGGCCGCCCGGATGAGGGCCTGCATCGCCAGCCTGCCCGCGCCCCGGCCCCTCGCCTCCCGCGCCACGTAGACCGAAAACTCGGCTATGCCCCGGTAGCAGTTGCGCGGCCGGTAGGTGGAGGTAGAGGCGAAGGCGATCACTTCCACATGGTCCTCTACCACCATGACTGGGTGCGTGCCGTCCAGCCACGACAAGATTTCTTCGGGGGTGCGCGGGCGCGTCTCGAAGGTGGCAATGCGGTCTTCGAGGCCCTGGTTGTATATGCGGGCGATCTCGGCTGCGTCCTCTGGTGCGGCGGGGCGTGCTTGCATTTTCCTGTCTCCTGATTCATGTGATGCACTATTTTACAATGCAACAAGGGCACGGCGAACCGTACCCTTGCGGAGAAAAATGGTTGGGGTGGACTACTACAGCGTGACCGGCTTGGTGGCCCGTATGAAGGCGCTGGCGAAGAGGCCGTCTACGAGGTCGCCCGCTTCGTTGAGTGCTGCCGAGGTCTCAGGGGTGCAGCAGCCGCCTGTCTCCCCGGCCACGTCTGCGGCTGCGTACGTGCGGGTGATCTCGATGCCCGCGTCCTCGAAACCGGCTTCGGTGAGAAGCTGCTTGTAAACGTCTTCGTGCAGCGCGCCCGCGATGCAACCGGTCCAGGCTTCCATGCTGCGCAACACCCAGTCGGGGGCCTCGCCGCGCACTACCACGTCCGACACCGCGAAGCGTCCGCCCGGCTTGAGCACCCTGTAGGCCTCACGAATGACCTTCTCCTTGTCCGCCGACAGGTTGATCACGCAGTTGGAGATGATCACGTCCACGGAGTTGTCGGGCAGGGGGATGTCCTCGATGTAGCCCTTGAGGAACTTGACGTTCTCAAGGCCGGACTTGTGCAGGTTCTCCTCCGCCAATTCCAGCATCTCGTCCGTCATGTCGAGGCCGTAGGCGAAGCCGGTGGGGCCTACGCGCCTGGCCGACAGCAGCACGTCAATGCCTCCGCCGCTGCCCAGGTCGAGCACCGTTTCGCCGAGGTTGAGCCTGGCAAGCGCGGTGGGGTTGCCGCAGCCGAGCGAGGCCAACAGCGCCTCCATAGGCACCTCGGCGGCCTCGCCGCTCACGTAGAGGTTGGAGGTAATAGGGTCGCCACTGGTGGCGGAGGTGCCGCAACAGGCCGAGCCGCTATCGGAGCCGCAGCAGCTTGCCGCCCCACTGCCGGAAAGCACCTTCAACGCCGATTGGCCGTAACGCTCGCGCACTATCTCGCGTACTTCGGTGCCCTGTACTTGCGTGTCTGAGTTCATGGTATCGCTCCTTATATTGATAAATTTCGATATAGCCGCCAAAAAAAGAGAGCACTTGCGCTTCTCAGCGTTGCGCCCCCGCCAACTGTGCCGCCGACAGCAGCCCGCTCAAATAGCCCGCGATCTCCTCGAACACGTCGCGATTGAGCGAGTAGTATACCCACAGCCCCCGCTTCTCCCAACTCACCAGGTTGGCGTCGCGAAGCACCTTGAGGTGGTGCGAGATGGTAGGCTGACCCAACTCGAACTGAGTGGTGATGTCGCACACGCAGATCGAGTCGCACGCGCCGGAGAGCAACTCCACGATGCGCAGTCGGGTGGGGTCGGCCAGGGCGGAGAGCAGCTTGACCTGTTCATTGAGGCGCGGGTTCTTCGGTGCCATGGCTACGTCATCGCAGCACCCCGCCACCTGCAAAGGTATGATAGCCCTCTCGCCGCTGTGCTGCCTGCTTGCTGTCATGCCCACATGATACAGAGTATATCGATGATTGTCAATACATCTCTGGTCTTAGTTCCACCAGCATTATTCACCGCAGAGACGCAGAGAGCGCAGAGGTTACGCAGAGATTGTTATTGTTTGGATTCGGCAGGGTAACATAATACCGTGCTGTGTCGCCCCTGACGAGAACACCCTCCACTATTCTCTGCGTAATCTCCGCGTCCTCTGCGTCTCTGCGGTGCAATCATGTGCTAGGTCGTCGCACACCGTCGGACCCAATCAACTATAGCTGGTCAATTGAGCATGGAGGTGCTAAGATATGGCCTATGAACGAAAGCCCTGACGAAGCCCACACCGCCGCGCTGAGGGAACTGCCACCATTGATGCCGCAATTCCTCAGGAAGCGCCGCATGGGGTTGCCCGCCGTGAAGGAGATAGCCGACAGACTGGGCATCGAGCGTCCGCACGTTTTCGCGCTGTTGTTGCTGAGGCTGGTAACGGGCAGTTACGGTGGCGGACCTGTTTCTCCCGGCCAGGTGCGTGCCTGGGACCCTTACGCTACCAGGGATACCTACACGGAGCCGTTTGCCGCGCTTGCCGCCAGGGGGTTGGTGCTGGAGGACGAGCAGGGCAATTTCAGCCTTTCTCCGACCGGCAAGGAAGCGGTTGACCGGCTGCACGAGGCCGGGCGCGAGTTCGTGGCGGCCCACAAGCCTTTGCCACCGGACGACTTGGAGGCGATGAGCGGCTTGCTTGAGTCGGCGGTGCAGGCGACGCTGGAAGACTCTGTACTGTCGCCGCGCCCCGGCAGCCACCTGGCAGGCTCCCACTCCCTGCACACCTTCGGCCCTGATGCCCCTGCTATGGTCCGTATAGAGCAGGCTATATACGACCTCTGGCACGCACGCGACGACGCCCACATGAAGGCCTGGCGCGATGCGGGGTTGGAAGGCCCGGCCATGCACGTGTTTTCGCCGGTCTGGGCGGGGGAGGTTAAGACGGTGCAGGAACTCGCCACCCGGTTGGGACTGGAAGAATCGACCGGCGATATCGAGAGCCGACTTGCCTATCTGGTCGATAATGAGTACCTGGAAGTAGATGGCGAGCAGTTACGCCTCACCCCCGCCGGTGCCCTGGTGCGCGACGACATAGAGCACGAGACCGACCGCATCTACTTCGCCTCCTGGCCGCTATCCGTAGAACAAGCCGAGTGGCTGCGCGACCACCTGCGACAACTGGTGGACAACCTGCCCGTCACCCCGCTGTAGCACCGTCCATCGTCCATCGTCCCAAGAAAGAGCCTGCCGTGCAAGAGATCGTACCCCAAAGCTGGACCGAACTGCTGGACCGCCTCTACGAGGAATCGTGGAACGAACACCTGGGGCGGTTCCGGTCGAATTTTGCCTACAGGGGCATGGAGGACGCCCGGTTCGACCTCACTACCACACTGGTGCGGTTGGGTGGCGACTACCCCCGGCACGAGGAGGACCTGCTGCGCAACTTCCGCAAGTACGCGCACAAGCAGGCTGCTATGGGCGACTCGGTGTGGTACTGGCTCTCTCTGGCCCAGCACCACGGCCTGCCCACGCGCTTGCTCGACTGGACCTATTCGCCCTTCGTGGCCCTCCACTTCGCCACCGCCGAGATAGAATTGTTCGGTACCGACGGCGTTATCTGGTGTGTGGACTACATCAAGACGCGTGCGATGCTGCCCCGCAAACTGCGCGACATCCTGGAGCAGGAGGACACCAACATCTTCACCGCCGAGATGTTGAGCCAGGCCGCTCCCACCCTGCGCGAGTTCGATGACCTCTCCAAGGACGATTACGTGGTCTTCATCGAGCCGCCCTCCCTGGACGAGCGTATAGTGAACCAGTACGCCCTCTTCTCCCTCATGTCCAACCCTAGCGCCAACCTTGAGGAGTGGCTGCACGATCACCCTGAGTGCCACCGCCGCATCATCATCCCCGCCTCCCTCAAGTGGGAAATCCGCGACAAGCTGGACCAAGCGAACATCACCGAGCGCGTGCTGTTTCCGGGTCTGGATGGGCTGAGTAGCTGGCTGAGGCGGTACTATAGTCCACGTGCCAGGGACGATAGACGATGATATGTTGTGCTGTTCAAGCTAAATTGAAAATGCACTATAATAAGTCAGTGGTCAGTTAGCAGGAATAACGAGGTCTGATGACATGATTCCATACGCCGACATTGTTATTCGCAACTCCGACGGGAATGTAGTTGCGGCTGTTGAAGTCAAAAATAGTGCTAATTTATCCAGGGAAGTGGCTATAGATCTTCGCCGCACCCTAATCGAACATGGATACGTCCCCGCCACACCCTATTTTATTATTCTTTCGCAGGACTCTGGCTTCTTGTGGAAAGATGTAAGTGCGGTCGCTTTAGATGCTTCTCCCACGCAAGAGTTCTCTATGCGTCCGGTCATGCAACGATATCTGCCGCAATTGGATCCGAAGGAGAGACTCAGTGGATCGGTCCTGGAGCTTTTTATACTTCAATGGCTGAATGAGATTGCCGCTAATGGCCAGCACTCTCCTGTAGATCCAGAGCGTCAGCTAGCTACTTCAGGCTTCCTGGATTCTCTGCGTGACGCAACGATCCTAGTGGAAGTACGTCCGTGATTGTCTATGTAGAGACGAACTTTGTCCTACAACTGGCGCTAAGACAGGAGGAAGCAGGCGCGGCGGATGCCATTTTGGAGCGTGCGCAGAGTGACTCGATAAAGCTTGTTCTTCCCGCGTTCTCATTGAGTGAGCCTTATTCTACACTCACATACCGAGCTCTCGAACGAAGATCTATCTACAATTCTCTCGACCAACAACTTAGCCTTCTACGTCGCTCCGAACCTCACCAGCAGACTGCACTTGTACTACAGCAGTTGTTATCCATGTGGGGGGATTTAGAGACAAGAGAAGCTGATTTGCTGCATTCTGCAATTGTAGAATTACTGACCATCGGTAGGG
>DASVRN010000053.1:0-10625 GCA_036388595.1 Chloroflexia bacterium | reverse complement strand
CACCCGCCTTTGCCGGTGGAATGTGCTTTCTGATACACTCCCACTGACGATCGGTCAGGTCGGTAGGGTATATTTGGTTGCTCATACCCCGAGTGTATCCTCACCACCTGCCGACCGTCACCCCCTTTTCAGACTGTTTCTTAGACCGCAGCCAACCTTTAATTTGCTTCTCCCGTGCAATAGCATCACGTACATCTGTGGTTTCCGCGAAATAGACCAGGCGGTTAATGTTGTAACGGCTGGTGAAACTATCGTCCTTCTTGAACCTGTGCTCATACACGCGGCGCACGAGGTTGTTGGTCACGCCTACATACAATGTGCGCGACGCATTAGCCAGGATGTACACGTAATAGGACCGCATGTATCTCCTGAAGTGAGGCCGAGTGTTGGCAACAAGAAAAGGGTTACACCCCGGTGGAGGACGAGATTCTTCGCTACGCTCAGAATGACAAAGGCGGGGCAGGGTTTTGTCATTCGGCAGGCTGTCACAACGACACAGCTTTGACAGTACACCGAGTATTCAGCTTACCGCAATTATAATGCCGCAAAACCCTGTGGCCTGAGTGAAAGCATCCCGATGGAAAGCTAACAACTAACAACCAGCAATTAAGCCGGGCTGCTGACGTAGATGAGCCGGGCCATCGCCGTGCTCACTACCTGGTCGTTGTCGGGCGTGCCGCCGGGGGCTGCGATGCGCAGGGAGACGGGGCCGTCGAACGGCTCGCGGCGGGTTATCGTGACGGTGGCCTGGGGGAGCAGGCCCAATGAGGCCATGTAGCGCAGCACCTCCGGGTCGTCGTCGGGTATGTGGCGCACTATACCGGGGGTGTCGGGCGGCAGTTCGCTGAGAGGTATCAACTCGCGCACCGGCATTTCGCCCAACGTGCTGGGTATTGGGTCGCCGTGCGGGTCGAAGTCGGGGTAGCCCAGCGCTATGTCGATACGCTCTTCCAGGTAGGGAGAGATGGCGTGCTCCAGCCGCTCCGCCTCGGCGTGCAGCCTTTCGAGAGGCACCCCCAGCTTCTCGTGCAGGTATAGCTCGATCAACCTGTGACGCCGTATCACCCGCAGGGCTAACGCCAGACCCTGGGCCGTCAGGTACACCCCTTTGTACGGCGTGTAGTGGGCCAGGCCATGCTCAGAGAGTTGCTGGAGCATGGAGGTAACGGAGGCCGCGCGCACGCCCACGCGCTCGGCTATAGCGTTGGTAGTGGCCGCCGAGCCGTCCTGTTGCAACCTGTATATGGCCTTTAGATAGTCCTCTATCGCGTGGCTTATCATGACTCTCCATTATGGGGTCCGGGTCCGGGCACATTCTAACACGCGGTCCGCACCGGAACAACTCTGCTTTAGATTGGCCCAAATATACCGGAGAATATAGCTAGGGCTGTGTCAAAGTTGGATGTCGTGGATAAAGGTGGACCTTGTCATTCTGAACGCAGTGAAGAATCTCGTCTCTCAGCACTCAAGTTACACCTTTCTTCCCGCTACTATCTCCACAGGAAAGGTGGAACATCCAGGTAGAGGACGAGATTCTTCGCTGCGTTCAGAATGACAAGGATCAACAGTGTGCTGCTCTCCGACTTTGACACAGTCCTTAATATAGCCGCTAGGCTCTTGACAAGACACTTCTTTTCGTGTATCTTGAACGTATATTTAGGATAACCTAAAAACTTGTTTCAGTATACCACAATCCATCAAGCGATACAATCACGTATACGAGGAGAACCATCAAAGATGCGTAAAATAAGTACCCTATTCGCGGTCATAGCGTTGGTAATCACGCTGGCCGCCTGCGACACCGGCGGAGGCGCGAGCACCGGCGACATCTCGCAGCGCAAGATCAAAGTGACCACCACTGTCGGCATGATAAAGGACATCGTGCTCAACGTCGGCGGGGAGCGGGTCGAGGCGGTGGGGCTGATGGGCCCCGGCGTGGACCCCCACCTCTACAAGCCGAGCGCCAGCGACGTGCAGAAGCTGGACGACGCCGACGTTATCTTCTACGGCGGCCTGGAGCTTGAGGGCCGCATGACCGACACCTTCGTGCGCATCGCCCGCTCAGGCAAGCCCACGGTGGCGGTGAGCGAGGGCATAGACCCCTCGAAGCTGCGCGAGCCGCCGGAGTTCCACGGTAAGTTCGACCCCCACATCTGGTTCGACGTGCTCCTCTGGCAGGAGGCGGTCAAGGCAGTCAACGCCGAGCTAGCCAGGCTCGACCCCGGCTCGAAGGACCTATACCAGCGCAACACCGACGCCTATCTGAAGCAACTGGACGACCTGCACAACTACGTGAAAGAGCAAATTGCCAGCATACCCGAGCAGTCCCGCGTACTGATAACCGCCCATGACGCCTTTGGCTACTTCGGCCAACAATACGGCATGGAAGTCAAAGGCTTGCAGGGCACCAGCACCGCCACCGAAGCAGGCGTAGGCGACGTGCAAGGCCTCACCAACCTGATAGTCGAGCGCCAGATAAAAGCCATCTTCGTAGAATCGTCGGTGCCCCAAGCCACCATAGAGGCAGTACAACAGGCCGCCAAGTCGAAGGGCTGGAACGTCAACATCGGTGGCACCCTCTTCTCCGACGCGATGGGCAACGAAGGCACCCCCGAAGGCACCTATGTCGGTATGGTGCGGCATAACGTGGATACGATTGTGAAGGCGTTGAAATAGGGACGATAGACGATAGACGATGGACGACAGGAGACGGAACCGCCAAGACGCAGAGGACGCCAAGGACCACGCCAAGTTTAGGATTGTTGGGATTGGTGCTGGCCTGTACACACTTCCCACTACTCAGTCCCCATCACTCCTGTCGTCCATCGTCTATCGTCCATCGTCCATCGTCTACCCGAGAGGTTCAACCACATGCAGAACGTCATGCAAGCAACAAACATACTGGAGAAGTCAGCGATGTCAGCAACGGCGGCTGAGATACCCGTTTCGATCAACGACCTGACCGTGGCTTACCGGGAGAAGCCGGTGCTGCGCGACATCGACCTGACGATACCGCCGGGCAGGCTGGCAGTGATTATGGGGCCTAACGGCGCGGGCAAGTCCACGCTCATCAAGGCGGTGCTGGACCTGGTGCCCGCGGCGGCGGGGCAGTCGCTCATATTCGGCAAGCCCTACCGGGAGCAGCGCAAGCTGGTAGGCTACGTGCCACAACGGGGTAGCGTAGACTGGGACTTCCCCACCACGGCCCTCGACGTGGTAATGATGGGCACCTACGGCAAGCTGGGGTGGCTGAAGCGTCCCGGCAAGACCGAGCGCGACTGGTCGATGCACTGTCTTGAGCAGATAGGCATGGCCGACTACGCCAACCGGCAGATAAGCCAGCTTTCGGGCGGGCAGCAGCAGCGCGTCTTTCTCGCCCGCGCCCTCGCCCAGGACGCCAGGCTTTACCTGATGGACGAGCCGTTCGTCGGCGTGGACGCCACCACCGAGCGCGCCATCGTCACCCTGTTGCAGCAATTGCGAGAGCAGGGCAAGACGGTGGTGTGCGTGCACCACGACCTGGAGTCGGCCGCTGACTACTTCGACTGGCTGGTGCTGCTCAATGTGCGCCTGATAGCCACCGGGCCACTCGCTACCACCTTCACCGAGGAGAACCTGGTCAAGACCTACGGCGGGCGCATGCATGCGCTACGAGTGCAGACCGCCGCCCAGCAAGCTCAACAGGTCGCGGGCTAGGAGCGCATATGCTTGACCTGCTACGCGACCTGATATTTGATTACACGTTACGCAACGTAGCCCTCGGTTCCGCCCTGCTTGGCATAGTCAGCGGTGTGCTCGGCACCTTCGCCGTGCTGCGAAGGCAGGGGCTGCTTGGCGATGCCCTGGCCCACGCCGCCCTCCCCGGCATCTGCGTGGCCTTCATGCTCACCGGCTCCAAGGCACCCCTGGTGCTCCTGCTCGGCGCGGCCGTGGCGGGCTGGCTGGGCACGTTGCTCCTGCTGTACGTGGTACGCGAGACCCGCATCAGCGAGGACGCGGCCCTGGGCGTGGTGTTGAGCGTCTTCTTCGGTGTAGGCATCATGCTGCTCACCTTCATCTCGCGCAGCAACAACGCCAACCAGGCAGGGCTAGACAAGTTCCTCTTTGGGCAGGCGGCCACCCTCGTATGGGAGAACGTGCTGACGATGCTCGTGCTGGGGGTGGTGGCCCTCTTCGTCGTGGGGCTGCTATTCAAAGAGTTCAAGCTGCTCACCTTCGACGCCGACTTCGCCGCGAGCCTCGGCTTCCCCACCAACCGCCTCAGCCTCCTGCTCACCTCTCTCATCGTGATAGCCGTGGTAATCGGCCTGCAAACGGTGGGCGTGGTGCTCATGGCGGCCATGCTGATAGGCCCCGCCGTAGCCGCCCGCCAGTGGACCAACCGCCTGGGCGTCATGGTCGGGGTGAGCGCGCTGATAGGTGCCCTGTCGGGAGTAATCGGTGCCCTCATCAGCGTCAGCGACGTGGGCCTGCCCACCGGCCCGATGATCATCCTGAGCCTCACCGCGATAGTGGCCCTTTCCCTCCTCTTCGCCCCCGAGCGCGGCATCGTGTGGGACCGCCTGCGGCAGATACGTAACAGACGACAGTTGAGAGAAGAAGGTTTGAGTGGTTAGTGGTTAGTGGTTAGTGGTTAGTGGTTAGTGGTTAGTGGTTAGTGGTTAGTGGTTAGTGGTTAGTGGTTAGTGGTTAGTGGTTAGTGGTTAGTGGTTAGTGGTTAGCAAGCTATGAGTCACGAGTTACGAGTTACGAGTTACGGGTACACACCATGAGTTCGAGCACAATAATACTTCTAACAGGCATATTAGTCGCCGTGGCGTGCGCGATGCTGGGCACGTTCCTGGTGTTGCGTAAGATGGCTATGATGGCTGATGCTATCAGCCACGCGATTCTACCTGGGCTGGTGCTGTCCTACTTTCTCGCGAGCGGACCTAACCTGCTGGCGGGCTTCTTCGGGGCCGCGCTGGCGGCGGTAATCACGGTCAGCCTGGTGGAGGCGCTGCAAAAGACCCGGCGCGTGGGCGGCGAGTCGGCTATAGGGCTGGTCTTCCCCGCGATGTTCGCGTTAGGCACTTTCCTGGTGTCGAAATTCTTCTCCGACGTGCACCTCGACACCGACGCGGTGCTCTACGGCAACATCGAGTTCGCGGCGCAGGACGTTTTGCTTATTGGTGATACCAGCTTCGGCCCGCAGTCCCTCTGGGTCATGGCCTTCCTCTGCGTGATGAACGGCCTCTTTATCAGCCTCTTCTACAAGGAGTTGAAGCTGGCTACCTTCGATGCCGGGCTGGCCGCTACCCTCGGCTTCTCCCCGTTCCTCCTCCACTACGCCCTGATGACCGTCACTTCAATAACGGCAGTGGGGGCGTTTACGGCGGTCGGTGCGGTGCTGGTGGTAGCCCTGATGATAGTGCCCGCCACCACAGCCTACCTGCTGACCGACAAGCTGCCGGTGATGTTCGGGCTGTCCATCGGCATTGGCGCGGCTTCGGCTGTGAGCGGCTATTTCCTGGCGGTAGTCCTCGACTCCTCTGTCGCGGGGGCAATGGCCTCGATGACAGGCGTGTTCTTCGGGCTGGCTCTGCTCTTCTCTCCGGGCCAGGGCGTAGTGGCGAAGGTCCGCAGGCTGTCCGAGCAGCGGGCGCAGTTCGCCGCCGAGACGCTGATAGTGCACCTGTTCAACCACGAGAACACCCCGCAGGCCGAAGCCGAAAGCTCGGTGGAGCACCTGCACGACGAGCTACTCTGGTCCGCCGAACTGTCTCAACGTGCGATAAAGCGCGCCTCGTCCCAGGGTCTCATCAGGCGCGAAGCCAACCAGCTCAGCCTGACGGCAGAGGGCCGCGATATAGCTCGTGATTTAGCTGCCGAAGCGGCTTAGGAGCCAGGAGCCGGGCTATGGACGAGTCAAAGCAGTTGCCGGAGATAGATGAAGAGCAAGTTCGCTCGTTGGCAACACCCAAGTCGTTCGAGCGGGGTTACGAATACCTCCAGGCGGGAGCAGTCCTGAGCCTCATATTACGTGGCAACCGGCTCTTTGCGGAGGTACAGGGTAGCGAATACGACCCCTATAGGGTGGCCGTAGATCTAAGCAAGAATAGAATAGCGGGGGCTAACTGCACCTGCCCATACGAGTTTGGTGGCATCTGCAAGCATATAGTAGCCACATTGCTCGCATACATACAGACACCTGAGGAAATAGAGCACCGCCAGCCTATTGAGGAGTTGATTGCGCCCCTATCGCCGGAGCAGTTGCGCGACCTCATCCTGGTGTTGGTACAGGAACAGCCCCAGTTGCTGGACGTAATTGACGACGAATTACGTCCCGGCTCTTGAAACCGCGAGCAACACGCGCTACTTCCGCACCACAACCTCCCCCTGCTTGACCACCATCCACACCATCGACAGCGAAGATATATCTGCTATCGGGTCGGCGCCCTCATCCAGCACCAGCAGGTCGGCCCACTTGCCCGCCTGCACCGTGCCGGTCTCCTCCGACAGCCCCAGCGCCTTTGCCGAACCGAGAGTGGCCGCCCGTATCGCGCCCAGGTTATTCAGGCCGTGCTCGGTCATCAGGCGCAACTCGGTTACGAGGTCGTGAGAGGGGTTGAAGGGGGTGCCGCCGTCGTTGCCGGCCGCTATGGTCACGCCCGCCGATACCGCCCACTCGAACGACCTGGAATGCGCTTGCAGGACCCGCCGCGACTTCTCCAGGGCGTAGGCGGGGATGCCCTTCTCTTCGCCCGCCTCGACAATCTGGTACGGGGCCGCCAGCGTCGGCACGAACACCACCCCGCGCTCGACCATCATCTCTATCGCCTCGTCGTCCAGGAAGATGCCGTGCTCTACCGTGTCTACGCCCGCCCGTAGCGCCGCCTTGATGCCTTCGGTGCCCTGCGCGTGGGTGGCGATCAGCTTGCCTACCTTGTGGGCTTCCTCCACTGCGGCGCGTATCTCCTCCTCGCCCAGTTGTTGCGCGCCCGGCTCCACTCCGGGTGTGAGCACGCCGCCCGTAGCCATGATCTTGATGCAGTCGGCGCCGTTCTTGAGGTTCTCGCGGGCACCCTTGCGCACCTCGTCCGGGCCGTCCACCTCCATGCCTATAGGCCAACCGTGCCCGCCCGTCATGGTGAGCACCTTGCCCGCGCACAGCAGACGCGGCCCCGGCCAGTCACCGGCGGCGAAAGCGTCCCGCAGGGCCATCTCTATGTACTCGTAGCCGCCCAGGTCACGCGCCGTGGTGATGCCCGCTTCAAGCATCTGCTGGCACCGCTCGAGGGAATGGAGCAAGAGCGTGGGGAGCTTGGTGTTCTGGGTATAAGCGAACGGGTCGGCACCGGCGTTCATGGTGACGTGGACGTGGGCGTTGATGAGGCCCGGCAGCACCGTGCGCCCGCCAACGTCTATCACCTCTACTCCTTCTGCACCCGCCTCCCCGGTTTGCTCTCCACCGGCCCGCACCGCCTCTATACGCCCGCCGCGCACGGTAATGGCTACGTTGTCCCTCGGCTGAGAGCCCGTGCCGTCAATCAGCCGCGCGTTGGTAATGATAAGGTCGTTCATCGACAATTCCCCTTGCAATGAGATAAGGTAAGGGCTACTAACAAGAAGAATGCCCCGGACCTGTGAAGTCCGAGGCATTCTCTCACAACCCGTTCAGCCTAATTCGTGTTGCAGTTGGGGAAGAATGTGTTAGCCACAATCTTGGCTGCCTGCCCTCTCGTCACGCTGCTGTTGGGCCTGAAGTAGGGCAGGTTGCCCCCACCGCACGCCTCCCCGGCTGCCCCACAGGCGTACCCGCTGATGTAGCCCCTCGAAGACAGCCGCTCGATGAAGCTGTAGAACGCGCTATTCGTAGCCACATCCTCGAAGCTCTGCCAGGCGGGCGTCTCGTTGAAGCCCGCAGCGTTCGACACGATCTTCGATAGCTGACCGCGTGTGGCGTTGGCTCCCGGCCTGAAGTACGGCAGGTTCTGTGGTCCGCACGGTTCGCCGTTGCCTCCGCAGGGATACCCGCTCATGAACACCCGCCCCGGCATGGATAGCCTGTAGATATGGGCGTAGAAGGGGCTGTCCGGCGTCACGTCCTGGAATAGCTGCGTGGTGGGCGCGTCGGTGAAACCTGCGGCGTTGGATACGATCTTGGCTATCTGGCCCCTGGTAATCAGGTTGCCTGGTCCGAAAGTGCCGTCAGAGTAGCCGCCCAGGATACCCCGGCAGGCCAGGCAGCGCACGAAGCCGTAGAAGGCGCTTCCCTCCGGTACATCGGGGAACTGCAACTGGCATTCACCCGCCCCACCCTGTGGAGTGGCTGTGGCAGGGACTCGTGTGGCCGTGCTGGTGGCGGCGGGCACCGTACCTGTAGAGGTAGCCATGGTGGTGACTACAGAGGTGGCCGTAGAGCTAGTTACAGGAGTAGAAGTGCGAGTGGCTGTAGAGGTAGCCGGCGTGGTGGCTGTGGCTGTCGAGGTAGCAAGGACACACGGGGTAGAGTAGCGCAGGGTAAGGGTCTTGTTGCCGTAATGTCCGACAGCCCAGGCCTCTCCAGGTGCCACAGCATCCACGGCGTAAAGCCCGGTGTGCGAGTCAGAGATGTTTGGCGTGGTCTCGAAGGCCCAGGCAGTGCCGTTCCAACGCAGCATCATGGGCCGCAGCTTGGGTCCATCGCCTATTACTTTCCAGTAGCTTCCGGCCAGCCAGGCTTCGTTGGGAGACACGGCCGCTATGCTGCGGGGATCTACGCTATAGCCGTCCGGGTAGGGGCTGCTGAACTGGCTCCATTCCGTGCCGTCCCAGCGCATTGTCAGAATTTGCTCGTCACCGTCGTCGTTGTAGTGCGCACCGGCGGCCCATACATTGTTTGTCGAAGCCGCATCTACGGCGACAAGCATGCCGTCCTCGCCCGACATCGGACCATCCACGGTGCTCCACTGCGTGCCGTCCCAGTGCAGGGTAAGAGGCTCGTAGTCACTTTCCCCAACTTCGTACCCGCCCACGGCCCACATGTCGGTTGGCGAAACGGCTGTGATATCGTAAAGCAAGTTGTTACCGGCGCCAGGGTTGGGACTATCGACCTGCTCCCACTGCGTGCCATCCCAGTGGAGGATGAGCGTTCGTGCCTGGTCGCCATCTTGAGCGTAGCCGACTACCCACACGTCGTCCGGGGCCAGGGCCGCTACGGAATGTAACTCCTGGGGCAAGTTAGTCAAGTCTGCGGGAATCTCGACTTCGCTCCACCGGCCGCCATCCCACCGTATTGCGAAGCCTGTGCTGGAAAATTCCCCTACGGCCCAGACGTTATCCCAGGCGGAGGCGCTGATGCTGTGCGGGAATATCTGATGGATGTTCATAGCAGGCGGCTGTACGGTGCTCCACTGCGTGCCGTCCCAGTGCATGATGTTCAACAGCTCGCCCCACCTGGTGACCCCGGCGTCCCCTATCGCCCAGATATCGTTGGCCGATATGATAGCCACGTCCTCCGTATGGATAGAGGAGGCACCCTGCACGCTGGGGCTTGTCACCGGCCGCCAGTAAGGGCCGCATGCGGGGAAGGGTGTGCTCGTAGCCGTGGCAGTGCCGGTGGTCTCAGGGGCTGCCGGTTGCCCGGTACTCTTAGCCGCGGGACCTGCCAGCGTCACGGACGTAGACCATAGGGCCATAGCGAGTACGATGAGCATACCCGCGGCCGAAACTAACCATCGTGTCTGTACATTGAGCTTGCTTTTCATTGCTTGTTTCTCCTTTATGTTGTGTTTTATTTATGTGCCGGTTTGAATATGATTGTTGCCGCCAATACTTTTATTTGCCCTTTTGTGTTGTACCCCGTACTGTTCCGATAACTCGAGATATTCTGTGTGGCCGATGAGTGCATTCTATGAGAAAGGACCTGCCGAGTGAATAGTTTGGCGTTACTCTAAACGCGACAAGAATCCTACAAAAAGCCTGACAGCGTTGCAGACATGTATCACTTAATCGTGGGGCGCAACGGCGTTACATATGGAAGTCCGGTGATAAGTCAGGGAGGTGGTTGTCGCCCAAACAAAAGGACCAGGGTACATCTGACGTACCCTGGTCCTTCTTGCGTTCGCTGGACTCCGATCTATACCCGGTAGTGGACCTTTACCTGCCGCCGTACTTCTGCTTGTGCTGGAAGGTACCCAACTGGCTGAGCAGCACGTCATAAGGAGGCTGGTGCTCAGGGTGCATCTCGAACACGGCACGCTCGAAGTACTGCACCCTGTACTCCTTACCGTCCAGGTCGCTCTTCTCCGTGAACTCCTCTGAAATGGGATAGCCTTGTTGCGCCAACCCACCGTTCTTCTGCCAGTACTCCAGGAACTTACCTCCCACACGCTTGCCCGTCTCAGGAAACAGCACCGAGCCTGCTGAGGTATTGGGTTGCTGGTTGGGAGCGCCGCCGGGGTACTTCTGCTTGTACCTGAAGGTGCCTAGCTGAGACAGCAGCACGTTGAATGGAGGCTGCTGCTCGGGGTGGTACTCGAACACAGCTCGCTCGAAGTACTGCACCGTGTAAGGTTTACCGTCCAGGGTAGACACCTCGGTGAACATGTCAGAGATGGGGAAGCCTTGCTGAGGTAAGCCACCATGCTTGTCCCAGTACTCAA
>DASVRN010000052.1:0-34556 GCA_036388595.1 Chloroflexia bacterium | reverse complement strand
GAGATCCTTCGCTACGCTCAGGATGACAGGGGGAGGTTTGGTCCTGTGGCACCCACAGTGTCGCATCCACGTACCCTCTTGAGCAAGCCGCATCACGTTTCACGTTTCACGTTTCAGCTTTTAGGTATTACTCCCAGCGTGTTCAGCCCCGTGTATTGCTGCACCTCGGTGGGGCCTTTCAGCGTCGTATCCAGCAACTCCAGCGCGATAGCGAGCAGCAGGCCCAGGACCAAGCCGAACAGGGCGGCGGCTGCCGTGTTGAGCAGGGGGCGCGGTTGGTGAGGCTGTTGCGGCGGTTCAGCGGGCTGCGTAACGAGCCACACCACCCGGAAGCCGCCCGCGCTCGTCGCCTGGTTCTCGGCGTTTTGCCTGTCTACGAAGTCATTGGCGATGGTCTCAGCGACAATGGCGGCTTTCGCGGGGTCCCGATTGTCCACGGTCATGATTATAGAGTTCTGGTCGGGGAGGGGCTGTATCTTTATCTGCCCCGGCAATGCGTCATGGAAGACGTCCTGCACGCCTGCGTTATCGAGCGCCCGCGACCATGTCTGCTTGTTACCCAGGTCCTGCGCGTAAGTAGGCATCGTCTTCTTGATCGCCTCGATTGTGCCGTTGTCCGGCGGCACCGACTTGGCGGACATGGCCGTCTGCGCCTGGTAGATGCGCGGCTGCATGTTCGTATAAATGTAGGCCACAGCCGCCGCCACCAGCGTCACAATCAACGCCAGCCACCACCGCTTGCGCAGCCCGTTGATGATTTGTCGAGGGTCAAGTTGCATATGAGGGTGAAGTAATACGTAACTCATAACTCGTAACGCGGCTGTAGAGACCATGTACGCCAAAAGTCACTTTGTTGCCTATCGCTCCTTTACTAGTTACGAGTTACGTATTACGAGTCCGAAGATTTGGGAATAGCGCCAAGCACTGGCATATCCAGCACGCGTTTGGCGTCTCGTTCGTCGCGGACGCTGTTGTCTAGATATTCCAGCAGGAAGGCCACGGCAAGGGCGACTGCTATGCTGATAAGCACGCGGATAACCGCCGCTATTATCTCACGGCTTGTGCTCGATTGTATCTCCTCCATCGAGGCGAGGTCTATTTGGCTGAAAAGCGCCTGGTCCGCGAGGTCCGCGCCCTGGATCGGTTCCATGCGAGCATCCGCCAGCACCGTGGCTGCGGCATCAGAGACCGCCTTGGAGAGCACCTTTGGCGAGGGTGCGGTTACGGTTATCCTGAGCACTCTATGCCGCCGGTCGGTGCCCAGCATGCCTTTTATATGCTCCGGCGTCAGCTTGTCTACGGCTCGCCTGGCTTCGTCTTGCGCGACCTGTGTGAGGCTGCCATAATCCGGCCGTGCGAGGATGTTGTGGGCAACGCTATCTCGCAGCACATCCAGTGTAGCCACTGCAAAGGCATCGCTTTCGACTATCTGCGTGTAATCGTCCACCAGGAACTCTGAGCTAAAGTAGGTATAGTAGCGGTCGAACGTAAAAAACTGTGCGGGAGTATCCAGGCCCGCCGTGTCCTGGCGGGTGATAAAGCGGGTCTCGGCTTCGTAGCTCCTACCCGCGGTCAGTGCCATGTACCCGCTGATAGCCGTCACGAGCAGCACGATAAGCAACACCAGCCAGCGCCGCTTCCATATCACGTTCCAGTATTGCCTGAGTTCCATTTGGCTCCTCGGTATCTGGCGGTCCTAACGAGTAACGAGTAATGAGTGACGAATGACGAGTAATTAGCGGTCGGATAGCACCTAACAATCCTTAACTTGGCGCGTCCTTGGCGTCTCCGCGTCTTGGCGTTTAGATTTGTCTCCTATCGTCCATCGTCCCCTTAACGAACGAGGCTAACGCGGGTCGCCCGGAATGCGCGAAAAAATAAGCGTATTGCGTATGTTGCCCGCAGGGTCGCGAAAGTCGTTGCGCATCAGGCCCTCCTGCACGAAGCCGAGCCGCCTTGCCACGTTCGCGCTGTGTTCATTACGCTCGTCACACAGTATCTCTACGCGCTGCGCCCCAAGCTCCCCGAACAGGTAGTCTACCACGAGGCGCACCGCCTCGGTCATATAGCCGTGCCCTTCAGCCGACTTGCGCAGCCAGTAGCCGATCTCGAAGTACCTTATATCCCAGTCCTTCGGCATGATACCCAGGGCACCCAGGTACCGGCCACTCCCTATCTCGAACAGGCCGCAGTTGATGCTCTTGCGCAAAATGACTTCAGCCCGCTGCTGGTTGATCCAGCCTCTCGACTCCTCGACCGTCTGGTGCTTGTCGGCAAAGAACATCCACGGCCTCAGGTGCTCCCGCGACTCGGCCACCGCCTCCTGCAACCCCTCGGCGTCCTCTTCGCGGTAGGGCCGCACGACCAGGCGCTCGCTCCGCAACTCCTCGAATATGGGTATGAGTGAGAGGTATTTGGGATTTGGGATCTCGGATTGCGGATTTGACATTGGTTGCCTAGCGCCTGCCTTCTAATTGCCCCTGCACGAACTCGGCTATGCGGCGCTTGAAGACCTCTTTATCGAACGTCTCGGCGTGGCGGCGTATGGCTGCCGGGTCGTAGTCGCTCGCGTTGAAGCGCGACACGACTTCCGCGAGGCCGGCGGCGGTCTGCTCCTTGAAGAACTCGCCCGTGACGCCGGGCACCACCGTTTCGAGCGCCCCACCAGCACCGTAGGCGATTACGGGCCGTCCCGAAGCCTGCGCCTCCAGGGGCGTGATGCCGAAATCTTCCATGCCGGGGAAGATGAACGCCTTGCACCCGGCGTACAACTGCTTCAGCTCCGCGTCCTGCATCTTGCCGAGGAACTGCACGTTGGCCTTAGCCATGCCCCGCAGTTCCGCCTCCTGACGCCCCGCGCCGACCACCTTGAGCGGCAACCCCAGCCGGTTGAACGCCTCAATCGCCAGGTCCACCCGCTTGTACGGGATCAGGCGGGAGACTATAAGAAAGTAGTCGCCCCGCGCATCCGGGTCGGGCCTGTAGTGGGCGGTGTCCACCGGCGGGTTGATTACCGTGGCCGTGCGCCCGTAGCGCTTCTGAATGCGCCGCGCCACCATACGCGAGTTGGCGATATAGGCGTCCACGCGCCGGGCCGAAACTTCGTCCCAGAGTCTAACATAGTTGAGCACCAGGGGCAAGACCGCCTGTACTTTGCGTCCCACCCGCTCGCCCTTGATGTAGTCGTGGTAGTTCCAGGCGAAGCGCATCGGGTTGTGGCAGTAGCAGATGTGCGTCGTGTCAATGTCGGTGATGACGCCCTTAGCGAAGGCGCTGCTGCTGCTCAACACCACATCGTAGCCCGACAGGTCGTAGCCCTCCACCGCAAAGGGGAAGACGGGAAGGTAAAGCTGGTGCCGCTTCGCCACGCCGGGCAGCCTCTGCATGAACGAGGTACGTATATCCCACTCCCTGTAATGCCTTGGCATCATATCGGGCGCGTAAATCGACACGTACACGGGCGCGGAGGGATAAACGTCGTGGATGGCGTCAAGCACCCTCTCAGCGCCGCCGTATTGGTTCAGGTAATCATGGACGAGAGCAATCTTCATGGTAGATTCTGAAACGTGAAACGTGAAACGTGATGTGGTAAGGGGAACAGGGTTCGTGAATTCGAGCTATTGGATTAGCAGGCCCAAAGCCCCTACTTGTCATTCTGAGCGCAGCGAAGAATCTCGTCCTCCACCGGGATGTTTCCCTTTTCCTATGGTAGAGTGTCGCCCCGTAAAAGGGGTTACCATGTGCTGAGGGACGAGATTCTTCGCTACGCTCAGAATGACAAGGACCAACTTTGGTTCTACAGTACGAGCAGACAGATTTCCGCAACATTGCTAGCCTGAGGACGAGAACATTCATATAGTCCTGGGCGCTCGTGACGTTTCTACAGCTTCTTCTGTCTAAAGTATTGAAAATAAGTACCCAATGAGCTATAATTGACGAGTAGGAGTCCATATGTCTAGACGTTTAAATGGATCCTTCGAAAAAAGCCCAAGAATTCTAGCAATTATAGAACAGATACAATATGCAGTGCCAATGCAGCGATGACACAGCAGGCCGGTAATCTGGCCGGTGGATAGCAATGCTGCTTACATGGGAGGTCTACAGGAATGGTAGCCAAGACAAATGAAGTACAGGCGGGGCTGGGTGACGGGTATCGTTACGGCTTCGCCATGCCGGAGAATTATACTTTCAAGAGCCGCAAGGGCATTGACGAGCAGGTAGTCCGCGAGATTTCCTACCTCAAGAGCGAACCTGCGTGGATGACCAACTTCCGCGTGCGCGCCCTCAAGACGTTCGATAGCAAGCCCATGCCACAGTGGGGCGGCATGCTCAACGACATCGACTTCAACGACATCTTCTACTTCGTGCGCGCTTCCGACCGCAACGCCGGTAGCTGGGAAGACGTGCCCGCCGAGGTGAAGGATACCTTCGACCGCCTGGGCATCCCCGAGGCCGAGAAGAAGTACCTGGCGGGCGTGGGTGCCCAGTACGAGTCCGAGGTGGTGTACCACTCGTTGCGCGAGGACCTCAGCAAGCTCGGCGTCATATTCACCGATATGGACAGCGCGGTGCGCGACTACCCAGACCTGGTGAAGGAGTACTTCTCCACCATTATCCCCTCGGGCGACAACAAGTTCGCGGCCCTCAACTCGGCCGTCTGGTCGGGTGGGTCGTTCGTGTACGTGCCCTCGGGCGTGCGCGTGGAGATACCTTTGCAGGCGTACTTCCGCATCAACGCCCAGAACATGGGCCAGTTCGAGCGCACCCTCATCATCGCGGAGCCGGGCAGCTACGTGCACTACGTAGAGGGCTGCACCGCGCCGACTTACACGACCAACTCGCTCCACTCCGCAGTGGTGGAGATCATCGTGAAGGAAGGCGCTCGCGTGCGCTACACCACGATCCAGAACTGGTCGCACAACGTCTACAACCTCGTGACCAAGCGCGCCGCCGCCTACCGTGACGCCACTATGGAGTGGGTGGACGGCAATCTCGGCTCGAAGCTGACCATGAAGTACCCGGCGGTGTGGCTGATGGAGCCGGGCGCTAGGGGCGACGTGCTCTCGGTGGCCTTCGCGGGCAGCGGGCAGCACCAGGACGCCGGTGCCAAGATGGTGCACAAGGCTCCCCACACCACCTCCAACGTGGTGTCCAAGTCGATCTCCAAGGGCACAGGCAGGGCGACCTATCGCGGCCTGCTGGAAGTGGCCGAGGACGCGCACCACTGCAAGTCGAACGTGAAGTGTGACGCCCTGCTGCTGGACGAGGACGCCCGCTCGGACACCTACCCGACGATCAACATCGCCAACAACTCGACCACGGTGCAGCACGAGGCGACCGTCTCTAAGGTGGGCGAGGATCAGCTATTCTACCTGATGTCGCGGGGCATCTCGGAGAACGAGGCGACGGCCATGGTGGTCAACGGCTTCGTGGAGCCTATCACCAAGGAGATCCCGCTGGAGTACGCGGTGGAGCTGAACAGGCTCATCGAGTTGCAGATGGAAGGTAGCATCGGCTAGTTTACAGGGATCGGAGCTAAAACGGAGAAGAGCGGCAGTTTGCCGCTCTTCTCTTTTTAAAGATTACCGTGACAGTTTTTGTGACACTCTATATCACCAAATATTGAGTATAATGTACACTCTGATGGTGCACCACGATTGCCAGTATGCTTTGGTACGAGAGCCGGGCAGCTAATGCCTTTGTAGTGTGCTTGGCACGGCCGTTCGACCTTTGCCTGCCTGTAATCACGGGTTGCAACCCTCCGCAGACGCAGAAATAGGTAGTTATCCGTACGCAAGGATACGTTCCGGGAGGTATATATGCCAGAAAGCTTCAACTCTGATGCGGGACAGCACTTCAGAATTCATCTGCTCGACGTCGGCGAAGAAAGATACGGCGACTCGATCTTGTGCCAATTTGGTGATACTTCAGTGCTTATTGACGGCGGGCACTCTCAGAACGTCAAGGCGCAAGGGGACCACCCTTCAATACCCGACCAACTCGGTAAGCTATTAGGTCAGCAGCCCCCCTATCGTGTTTCTCTGCTCGTAGTTACACACGCCCATTCCGACCACATAGGCTGCTTGCCTAAACTTGTGCAGAACAATCTGCTCACTGCTGACTGGGCCCTGGTAGCTGACCCTGACCTCGGCTGGGGGAAGATACCAGACGACACCAACCCCACCGATGCCGCCGATGCCGCCGATGCTGCTCAGATCGCTGCGGACTTCGCACAGGCAACTGCATCTCCCCAGGTCCTGCGGTTGGTCTCGGCCCTGCGCGAGGAGAGTTGGGCGGCTGCTACTGATGCAGAGATTAGCGCATTCCTCGATGAGGTCGCCAACCAGGAGGATAGCTACCGGGCGATGATTGATACCCTGCAGAGCAGGGAACACACGAAGGTGGTCCGCTATGGGCGAGACGACCTGAGGGAGCTGTTGCAGCAATTTAGCAACACAGGGTTGGAGGTCCTAGGGCCTTCAGACGAACAACTCAGACTGTGCGCTGAAGTCATAAAGGAGACTCTCCGCAGCTCTACCGACGAGGTAAGCAGCTTACTGGCGGAGTCCGACACAGCTGACTGAACTGACGAAGTGGGGCTATACAGGCAACTCGTAGACGAGAACAACCTCGACGCCATCGACGCTCAGAGTTCCGGGGCGGCTATAAACGACCAGAGCATGGTCCTGCTTTTCAACTACAAGGGTCGTAAGCTCCTGTTCACGGGCGACATGCAGTTCGCGTCGCCTGGGGTCACGGGTCTGGGTGGGCCGGGTGGCACGATGAGGAGCCTACGCAAGGCGATCAAGGATGCGGCCCCCTACAGCTTCGTCAAAATAGGCCATCACGGCAGCAGCAACGCATTTAACGAGACAATCCTCACCGAACTGGGCACCACGAGGCTCTTCGGCATCTGCACGGGCACCCGAAGCTCTTCTCACCCCAGCCCTAAGGTCCTCAAGGTCCTGAGAGAGCACGAGGTCAGCAAAAAGCTTGCTTGGGCCCGCACCGACCGCAACGGCCAGGTTACTATTACATTCGAGGGGAGCAAGGTCAATGTCATACCGGCCAGCCCGCCCCTCAACAACTCGGAAGTCAACAGTGAGGATGCGGCGGTAGAGGCCTCACAAGTTCCGCAACAAGGTACTTCGCCAGGTACTCCCATGATAGTTCCCAGAACCCAGTCGCGGGCAACGCAAACGTCTACTGGGCCGTCCACGCCGGTAGCAACCACTGAGATTGTGCGCGTAAGTCCAGAACCTGCTCAGGACATGATTGAGGTTACGGCACGCATTCCCAATGTGGCTACCCGTGTCACGATCACGGTCGAGGTGCAGCCCAGGGATGGCCCTACTCGGACACGTGGCCTTATATCATCCGATTTACCAGCTGTTTCGACTCGTTCGGGCGAAGTGCGCCTGGGTGGCGGTCGCACACTGCCGTCCTTACTCTTCGTAACCAGTAGGGAGGCTCTGCAGGCCAAGCTTCGCGGCGCTCCCATCGACAGCCTCTTGCAGTCACTACGTAGCCAGGGCATGATCGTTGTCGATAACATCCCTGCGAGTGCCGGCAGCGGCGATAGCGCGGCTGCGGTGGTACGTGGGCACTTGAGACAGCACGAAAATATCAGTGGTGTGGTGCTGCTTGGCGGTTACGACGTAGTTCCCGCGCAATCTGTTGACGTGCTGCCTGCGAGCCTCCGCCAGCAAATCAGGGTAACTAGGGACCCTGATAGATTCGTCGTATGGAGTGATGATGTTTACGGCGACAGGGACGGAGATCGGCTGGCCGAGATCCCGGTCACGCGCATACCAGACGGTGGGTCGTGGGACCTGCTACTAACTCAGCTAGAAGCGACTAACAGCTATTCCGACCCGCCGAGGTATGGCATCCGGAATAGCCAAAGGCCCTTTGCGGACCAGGTTTTCAGCAACTTGCCCGGCGATGCTGTAATGCTACAGTCAATGCCAACGCGCTACGATCAGACGGACCCACCTCTCAGCCTGGCTGCCGGCAGAGTGTACTTCATGTTGCATGGCAAAGATGTTGACGGCACGCGCTTCTGGGGAGAAGATGAAGAGGGTACCCTCGAAGCAGTCAACATAGGTAATGTGCCTCAGACCTTTAGAGGTGTGGTCTTTACAGGGTGCTGCTGGGGAGCCTTGAGTGCCCAACCTCCGGCTGCACGACTTTCCTCTGAGCCGCAAATCACCCCGCGAACGCCTGACACCTCTATCGCCTTGAGGTTTCTCAAGGCAGGTGCGCTAGCATTTATCGGTTGTACTGGCGCTCATTACTCGCCGCTCGACCCACCGTTTGACTACTTCGGAGGTCCAATGCATAAAGCTTTCTGGGAACATATTCAGAAAGGCCTCTCGCCTGCGCAAGCATTGTTCAACGCCAAGGTAGGCTACGCTCGTGGTTTGCCTCACAAGCAAACGGGATTGCTGGGCTTGGCTATCGAATACAAGACTTTCAGGCAGTACACATGCCTGGGACTTGCATGGTAATGATAGAATTAGAGCGAATTCTGTTCTACATGTTCCCAAGTTGGCAAGGATAGAGTAAAATGGAGGTAGGCGCGCCTGCCTGCTGCGCCTGGGAGGTTACTATGGCAAAGATGACGGAAGCTCAACTGAACGAGCAATTAGCGCAGAAACTGCCGGGTTTCAGGTTAGCAGACCCTGAGGTGTGGTCCGATACCGTACAGGAGCCTGTGCATGCTGAAGCAAACACCCCGGAAATGGAGTACCTGAGAGAAAAGTATGGGTCGGACGCTACCCAAGCACCGAACACCTACAGTACGGGGGGTACCAGATCAACGGTGGCGGCCCTAGCCGCGGAAACGGACGGTGGGGAGCCCGCTAGCGCCGATGCCGATGACTCTACTGGTAGGATGTACGATCCTGGCGAGGATGAAATTATCTTGGCCGGTGGCGGCAGCGATTCCTTGGACTACGTTGATGACTCAGATGATGACGAGTTAATCCTCTTACAATCGAAATCAAGCGGACAGGACTCTGCTAACGATGCGGGAGAAAAGGTGGCGGTTGCCTCGAAGGGCCGCATCACCGGCGTGCAAGGCTGACTCGGCATCTGGAACTGAACAGGCTCATCGAGCTGCAGATGGAAGGCTCGATAGGGTAGTTTGCAGATAGACAAGATGACATATGGAGGGACGGCTGCATGCCGTCCCTTTTTCGTTACGCCAACCCACCCTGCGGTGCCTTAGCAATCGCGGATAGCCCCGCCCACAGACGGCTGTCCTGGAAGCAGATGGTCCCACCGCCCCGCTTTGCCTGGGAAACCTGGCGGTTGATGTCGGCCACGCACACCCAGTCGTCGTTGTTCTCAAGCGACATGGCCCACTTGGCATGGTCCTTGGCGTTCTGCCAGGCGAAAGGCATGCCAATCGGGTTTAAGTCAATCGCTGTATCGTCGGCAACCCAGTCCGTCTTGTTGCTGTCTTCGTCAGGGGGGATAGCACCCCGCCGCCACGACTCCACGTCCAGGTCAACCCCCAGGCTCGGCCCCACCAGGTCGCTCCACAAGTCCTGCCCCCATAAGCGGCTCTTGGCGATGCTTCGAAAAGTTGCGCCTCCCCTCGACGTGAAGGTGATATCCCAGGGCGTGGGCGAGAGGGAGAAGTCGCTGGCGGCCAGCTTGTGCCATACGCTGTCAGCCGGGAGCGACTGAGGGAGGCGCGCTCCATATATTTGAGGCCCCTGTTGCACCAACATCTGCTGCGCTATAGCCTCGGCCGTGGCGACGTCTTTCAGCGTAATACATAGCAGCGTTTGCCCGTAATCAAGCTCGTTGCTCGGAAAGTCGCCGCTGGTGGGGTGCGAGAAGCGGGGGATGGAATGCAGCAGCCAGAACGCGCTATCGCTTCCCAGATCGAAGGCGAGCACCCCTTTCGCGTGTGCCAGCCCGCCGTTATTAGATAGGTTCAGTTCCAGGGGAAACTCGTCGTTGTAGAAGATACACCCCGACGTGGGGTTGGCGGCGGCCGCAAACACCTGTTGAAGGGTGGCGGTGAGCGCGTTGTTGGGAGCGCTCAGCAGGTTTGGCGAACCTGAGAGCGCAGTGCTCTGGTCGTCAAAGTATGCGTACTCGTACCCCGTGGCTACATACCCGGTGTGGCCGGCCCCCACCGCCGAGCCTGCGTTCTTCGGCACCTTATAGATGAACCACCAGTCCACGGGCTGACCGTTGTCGCCTATGGCGCTCAGGGGAAGGGACATGGTTGCTTACTTCTTTCTGTCATCAATTTGCTATCAGCCAGGTAGTACGGTCTTTTCTTGCCTGCAAACACGAACTGCGACCCTATGCCATCCCTTTACGACTGATCGGCTACAAGACCGCGATCCCGGCTCAGTACCAGGCGGGTATCAACACCCAGAACAAGCAGAAGATATTGGTCCCTCCCAGGAAGGCGGCCCAGAGCACAGCCGTGGCAATGGCGTTCGTACGAGTCGGCATCTTCCTTCCCACGAGACTGATGAGGCCATACGTGCCCACTGTCGCGAGGAGACTGGTAAAGGCTATGGTCGGAAAGAGGAGCCTGCCCTGGCCGACGGCGTTATAGACCATGCTGCTGTAGACCAGCATCACCGTAAGCACGGCTATGGCGACTTGAGAGATTTGCGTGGCGTTGATCTGCCGCCGCGCCAGAAGCACGACGAGACCGGCGAGCGCTAACAGCGACATCGCCATGTACAGCAGCCACAGTATCAACGGGGCCTTCACGGTCACGCAGCCAAACGCCCCGTAGTGAGTACCCAGGACTATGAATAGCTGAATTATCCAGGCCCCCGGAGCGCGCGGGTCGAAGGTGGAACGGTGCCAGTCTATAACGGCATTCGACATCTCACGCACTGCCGCCGACGCGAACACGTCGCCATAAACCAGCACGTTGCGCGCGTACCACCACCCCGCTATCAGCAAGCACATTGCAAGGGCAAGCAGTACCGTCAGGAACCGGGTGCTTAATCCCCGCGGCAGGTGAATAGCAACCCTGTTCGGTTGTTGGGCAGGGGCACCGGCCCGTGGCTTCAGCTTGTTCGCGAAGAGTACGAAGAACACCACCGGAATGAATCCCAGCGTGTTCATTTTGCTCAACAGGCCAAGCCCCAGGAGCGCCCCCAGTATCGCGCCGTCGCGCAAAGTGGTCCCACGGGCCAGCACTCGCATCAGCCAGTAGCATATTGCCGCCCCCACGAATATAACCAGGTTGTCGTTGTTCACCGTGGCGGTTACGAACGTGAACGTAGGCAACAGGCCCACGATAGCGGCGGCACCCAGGGCCAGAGGCACGTGGTCGTGCGAGGGCAGCACCTCTCTCACGGTGGCGAACGTAAGCAGTATCGTACCCACGCCCAGTAGCAAGCCCACAAGCCGCATCAGGTGAGTCCAGGGCAGGAGGTCGTTCGGCACCGGGGTGCGAATAAACCAGTAGACCTCAGGAGCGTCCGGCCCCATGCTTGGGCCGTCAGGGTTCCTCTCAAGCTCAGGGGCCAATTGCTGGCCGCAACGCCCGAACCCCAGCATCAGACCCGCGTTCAGTAGGTAATAGCCGGGGGGCTGCTTCGCTTCGAGCGAGTAAGGCATTTGCGTGCCCGCGCTTACCGGCGCGAAAGACCCGAAGCGCACGAGGTGCTCCACATAGCGGATGTGGTCCAACTCGTCGCAGGCTTCCCCTATGGGTGTGATGAGGTTGTAAAAGAGGCACAGCACTGCATAGGCCAGGATGATGCCGCCCAGCCACCTGCGCCCGGACTCACTTCCGAACAACCTTTGCTCGTTAGAACGCGCGGCACCTGGTACCCCGAGCGCCTCGTTTTCCGATGTAGAATGCGCTTTTGTATTGCTCATCAATCGGGTAAGTCCATGCAGCAGAGTGTCGTAGCATGTGCATTATACTCCAGCGCGCGGACGCTGCATGACCTACACCTGACGTGGGGCCGCTTCTTGGCTCCTGCTGGTATGAGCAAAATTGGTGTTCAATATTCTGAGGCACGAGTTACTCGTAGGGCCCAACCTTGCACGGAGCTATACTTGATACGTGATAAGTCCTCATGTAGGGCAGGCTTTCTGAATATAAATAGGTGTTCATGCATGATAAGGTAGAAGTTATACCTCGAAGCGCTTTTCGACCACCGTGGCCCATAGCGAGTGTTGTGTTGCACCTTAATTATTTCTTCCTTAAGTGCAAAGCCATTCCATATACACATATCTAGTAGAAAGTGAGATAGGGGTACGCAATGCTGCCCTTTTCTAGTGTCTCCAATCAAGATCGCACAATACCTATTCGGCTTCAGCACTCTGTAGAGTTCTCTAATACCAAGTGCCAGCTGATCAAAAAAACTTGGCAGGCTGGCGAGGCTAGACAAGTCTTCTGGATTCTGCCCATCTGAGTACTTTACTATATTCCAATATGGAGGGTGTGTAATAATCAAGTCTACGGAGTTATCTTGAAACTGAGATAGGTTACGGACGTCACCAAGTTGCACTGCTACTTCTGCATTGTTCTTCACGTCAAGGTTAAGGCGGCTCTGCGCAAGATCAACAGCCGACTGATTTATGTCTGTGCCCAAGGCATTGCGGTTCAGCAATTTTGCTTCAATAAGTGTCGTGCCACTCCCAACCATTGGATCCAAGACAAACTCACCCTCTTGTGAGTAGTTCAAGAGAATATTTCTGGCTACCTGTGGGGCAAAGTTGCCTCTGTAATCGGGCTTATGTGTAGCCCAAGCTCCCCGTTGCGGGAAACTCCAAACCGTTGTGGTTTCTGGTGTGAATTCCTCAGGCTGTTGTAAGCTTCCGCTCATCAAATACTAGAACTTTCCAGCGAGAATTTCTCCGAGAATGCCTGGCATGCTCATCTCCCGGTTCAGTACTAAAGCCTCTTCCAGAGGACATGCCGCCGTCCGCCGTTCTCGTCCAATCCATATACGGTTATGACACACGTTTACAAATGGCCCTGGTTTACCCATTTTTGAAACTCGGACATGCTAAAGACGTGGATTAGATTGTGGCTGCCAGCCTGTCCACGTAACCAGTCTTCAGCACTCTTGCGATAACCGCCGCCATCGATCAACACGATCGTAGGGCATGGGTACCTGTACTGGATATTGAGCACTAGGAAGGGGTACTTCTCGTCTACTGAACCGCCCGATTGTTGCCACTTCGACTCTATAATTAGACCTTTAGGCCATTTCTGAGGGTGATAGAGGATGAAGTCACAATACAGTTTCGCGTCGTAGATGTTCAATCCAACGTAGTAGCGGCGCGTATAGATAGGTTGCTCCAAGTATTTGGCAGCATCAAACTTCTTGTTAACGACAAACGCATACCCACGCTCTATCAAGCGGTCCTGGATGAACTTTTCTAGGCTGGTCCCTGTATAGTTGGCTTGCGTGCCACCTGTTACCGGCTTGTCACTGCCTCTACTCATGCTTACCTACCCATCTACTCATATAGTAGACTGTGCTCGTCTACATCTGTGGGTGCGTCTCGTAATTGGTGATAAGCACCTCACTGACGGAGTTGCGTTGTGTTGGCTTACAATTGACGTTACGCGGTGCCTGGACAGTCACTATACGGAAAGCACGGTCACTGTACAAGTCCCTGATGAACTTAGTATCGGAGTTGGACAGCATCACATGCACGCCGCGCTTGTGGAGTTGCAAGGCAAAGTCTCGAAGTCTCGCCTGGTCGTGCTCAGAGAAGTCTAGCTTAGTGTAGCTGGTGAATGAAGAGTCATTCGTGGGGTGATACGGCGGATCGAAGTACACGAAATCCCCGTGCTGTGGCTTGATAGCGTCAAACTCGTGGTACTCAACTCGTGATTTTTGGAGCACCCTACTGCAAGCCATAATGTTCTCACGCTGGACAATGGTAGGGTTGGTATAGCGACCTATGGGTACGTTGAACTCCCCTGACTTGTTGACGCGGTACAGGCCATTGTAGCACGTCTTATTGAGGTAAATGAACCGTGCTGCAATAGCAACTGGGTCTTTTAGATTGTGTTGGCTGCGTACCTTGTAGTAGTATTCCTCAGCATTTTGTTGGTGCTTCTTGGTATGCTTCTCCAACTGCTCGATTAGAGACTGTGGGTCTTTCTTGATTACGTTGTAGGTTATGACTAATTCAAAATTGGTATCGGATAGGAAGGCATCAGTGAGGCGACCATTCAGGGAGAAAAAGAGCGCGCCGCCACCCACGAATGGCTCATAGTATGTACCGAATTTTTCAGGCACGCGACTAACAAGGCTATCAATAATACCACGCTTCCCACCTACCCACTTTACAAAGGGCGTGGCTTCGCTTGTTGATACTCGTGCTTCATTCCCATCATCCTGATCCCCTTCAGATATTTCTCGTGGGTCAACCGCCATGAACCTTTCTAATGCCTCTTGGAAAGGAATGTCCAAGGCAAGGCGGGCTTGTATCGTTGTCTCTGATGTGTTAGTTATGTCTGACGAATTATCCGGCTTCTGTGTCATCATCTGTTAGAGTACCTATGCGTATTTTGTACGTTTGCCTGCCGTTGGTGCTATCCAAGAGGCGGGCCAACGGGGTTCCGTTTTCCTCTCTTCTCAAATTATAGCGCAGTGAACATTCCTTGAGGTACTGATCCTTATGTTTGTGGCTAACATGCTTGCACGCGTGCATAATTTATCAAAACTATATGTTGCAGAGCCATATATTGTCAAAGTGCATAACTACTAGGCAATTCTAGCCGGCAACACTTGTGCTCCAGAATACCTTGCTTGACAACCCACATATAAATGCATTACTATATAAACGATGCTTTATGCATCATCATGTGTTTACGTGTCGAGGAAGGGTAATTTGGAAGCTTTGGACCGCAGCATACCGGCGTTGGGCAACGTAAAGCCTGAGCCGGAGACAGGCAGGAAGGGTAAGAAGGCCCGCGTGAGCGAGGTTGTGCCGCCGATTCTATCGGAGGAGCAGGCTGCTTCTATCGAGGCCCTTAAGCCGTTTCTCAAGGCCATCGCTGACACCAACCGGGTCGCCATCCTACAGGAGCTTTCCAATGTGGATGGCCTGAGCGTGCTCGACCTGTCCGACAGGCTCATGCTCTCCCAGCCCCTTACCTCCTGGCACCTGCACATCCTCAAGCGTGCCCGCCTGGTGAAGCCCACGCACCAGGGTCGCCAGCGCATCTATCGCCTCGATAGAGAGCGCATCAAAGAGTATCGCGAACTGTTCCAGTGGGTAACGAGCTTTAGTGCCGAGTAACGAGTGCCGAGTTCCGAGTAGTTTTTCTTACTTGGCACTCGGAACTCGGCACTTCCATAAGGAGAACGTACAAGCAATGGCAAAGAAGAAGATTAGGGTTGCGATCATCGGTGTGGGGAACTGCGCTTCGTCCCTCGTGCAGGGTGTGGAGTACTACAAGGACGCCCAGGACGACCAGCTTATCCCCGGTCTGATGCACACCCGCCTGGGTGGCTACCACGTCAGCGACATTGAGTTCAGCGCCGCCTTCGACGTGGACAAGAACAAGGTCGGCAAGGACCTTTCGGAGGCGATTTTCGTCTCCCCCAACAACACGATCAAGTTCTCGGACGTGCCGCACCTGGACGTGCCCGTGCATCGGGGCATGACCCACGACGGGCTGGGCCAGTACCTCTCCACCGTGATCGAGAAGGCCCCCGGCCAGACCGCCGACATCGTGAAGATACTCAAGGAGACCCGCACCGACGTCATTATCAACTATCTGCCGGTAGGCTCCGAGATGGCGACCAAGTGGTACGTCGAGCAGGCGCTTGAGGCCGGTGTCGGCTTCATCAACTGCATCCCGGTGTTCATCGCCCGCGAGGAGTACTGGCGCAAGCGGTTCGAGGACCGCGGCCTGCCCATCATCGGCGACGACATCAAGAGCCAGGTGGGAGCGACCATCACCCATCGCGTGCTCACCCGCCTCTTCCGCGAGCGCGGCGTTCGCATCGACCGCACCTACCAGCTAAACTTCGGCGGCAACATGGACTTCTACAACATGCTGGAGCGCTCGCGGCTCGAGTCGAAGAAGATCTCCAAGACCAACGCCGTCACTTCGCAGCTGGATTACGACCTGGGCGAGAACAACGTCCACGTCGGCCCCTCGGACTACGTGCCCTGGCTTGAGGACCGCAAGTGGTGCCACATACGCATCGAAGGCACGACCTTCGGCGACGTGCCCCTGAACATGGAACTGAAGCTTGAGGTATGGGACTCGCCCAACTCGGCTGGCGTGGTGATCGACGCCATTCGCTGCATCAAGCTGGCCCTGGAGAACGGCATCAGCGGTGCCCTGGAAGGCCCCTCGTCCTACTTCATGAAAAGCCCGCCCGTGCAGTTCACCGACGACGTGGCCCACGACTCGGTCGAGGACTTCATCGTGCAGTACTCCGGCAAGCGCAGCCGCAGCGAAGAGCTTATGGCCGCCCGCGCCGAGGCCGTGACCCAGGCCGAGCCGCTGCCCAGCTCCGACGGCACCCCCGACCTCGTAGCCGAAGTCGTCCCAGCCTCCGACGTAGCCGACGCCCTGGCCGCCACCAACGGACGGAAGAAGTAACTTCGATTTTGGATTTTAGGTTTTGGATTTTGGATTGGTTGGTACCTCCAGCTAATCCAAAATCCAAAACCTAAAATCCAAAATCCTGAAACGGAGTTTGCCTTATGGACTTCGTAAAACGGGCGCTGAATCCTGTCTGGCAGGGGATACGCTACCAGGGGTACCGCTTCTTTAGCTACCTTTCACACCGGGTGCCGGTGCCCTTCGCGTACTGGGTAGGCACACTGGTGGGCGACTTTATCTACCTGACGTGGAAGCGGCATGCGGCCAACGCGGTCAGTAATACGCGGCGGGTGATGGGCACCGAGGCTACCTGGCAGGTGGTGAAGGAGAAGGCCCGCGACTCGTTTCGCAACTACGCCAAGACGCTGGTCGATTTCCTGCGCTTCCCCCACCTCAGCTTCAAAGAGATTGAAGACACCATAGCCGGCAAGGGAGGCATGGAGCACCTGGAGAACGCCTTATCGCGGGGCAAGGGTGTGGTGGTGGTCAGCGGGCACATCGGCAACTGGGACCTGGCGGGCGCGCTGCTGGGGCACTATGGGTTCCCGGTGCACGCGGTGGCCGACCGGTTCGAGCCGCAGCGGATGGACGACCTGATTAACGGCACCCGCGAAAAGCACGGCATCCACATCATCTCGCTGGAAACAAGCTCGCTCAAGCATATCTTTACCGCGCTCAAGCGTAACGAGATCGTGATGCTGCTGTTCGACCGCCCGCAGCCCGATGAGGGGGTGCCGGTGGAGTTCTTCGGCGAGACAGCTTACGTACCAGCCGGACCGGCCGCTATCGCCATCAAGACGGGCGCGGCCCTGGTAACAGGGTATGCTCTGCGCGACCCAGGCGACAAGACCATCTCAGGCACCTTCATGGAGCCTATCGACTACAAGCCCCTGCTGACGGGCGATAAGGAGGCCGACATCCAGCGCGTGACGCAGGAGATGGTCAGCCGCTTCGAGCCGGTAATCCGGCAGCACCCGGAGCAGTGGTACATGTTCCGCGAGATGTGGCCCCGCACCGCCCGGCACAACGCCGAAATCAAGAAGCGCCGCCTGTATGGCACTCGCAGCCTTCGCCGCAGGTTGGCCGAGCGCATGCCGGAGTCGGAAGGCGCTGCTTAGGCGACCTATTGACAACACAAACTTACATGAGAGGACGGTCACGCCGTCCTTTTTTGTTTCCACAAAATAGGTGAAGTTAATTGCTGTCGGGCTGATAGTTAATTCATATGCGCGATGTTCCCCCGCCTGCCTTTGCCCATAATGTAAACAGCGACAAAGCAAGTACTTATCCTGCGCTGCCGGTCGTGAATACAGGGAAGCGAAAGGCAAACATATGTCACCCCAAAAGAAACGCCTCGTACAAGCATCGTTCGAGCAGGTGCTGCCCATAGCCGATAGTGTGGCGGCGCACTTCTATGGCAGACTGTTCGAGCTTGACCCCGGCCTCCGGTTCCTCTTCAATGCCGGTATGCAGGAGCAGGGGCATAAGTACATGGCGATGCTACACATGGTGGTCGCCAACCTGGACCGACCCGACACCGTTGTGCCCATGCTCCAGGCGCTTGGCCGCCGCCACTCCACCTACGGCGTCAACGACTCCCATTATGAGACAATGTCCGAAGCCCTCCTCTGGGCGCTTGGGAAAAGCCTCGGTCCGTCATTCACCCCGGACGTGCGCGAAGCCTGGGCCGAGGTCTATACCCTGCTGGCCGACACCATGAAAGCGGCGGTGCAGCCCCCGGTGCTCAACCCCGTGGTGATGTAAGGTGAACCTCCAGACGTAAACACCAAGACGCGGAGACGCCAAGGACCACGCCAAGGTTAGGATTGTTATTCAAGCAAAAGGAGCAGGCTACGTGATGTTGTACCCTGCTCCTTTTGCTAATCTCCAAACCTTATCTAACTTGGCGTGGTCCTTGGCGTCTCGGCGTCTTGGAGTTTCAAAATGCTCTTGTGCTTCGGGCATGCTATAATGATACTGGCGACCATACGTTTGAGCCGTCGCGCAGAGTCGCTGTCTATGCACCCTGAGGGATATACCGTTGGGAGCAACTGTCTACTACCAGGACGACAACATATCAGTCAGCAGCGAGCAGGTACGCGTGGGGCAGCATACTTTGCCTCCCTCGGCTATTGACGCTTACGAAGTAAGGGTTCGGCTACTGGGGTTTTCCGGCCGTGGGCCTTTCGTTGCCTGGGGGTTGTTCGCCCTGTTGGGGATAGGCTTCGTGGTAGCTTTGTGTCGCGTCGCGTGGGGTGTTTTCACGGGAGTATCCGAGCCTGAGAATGTTTACGCCCAGGACTTGTTCGACTTTCTTCTTCCGGTAGCTTCGTTCCCTACGGTGTTATTTCTCCTCTTTGTCTTTCGCGGTGCCCGTATGAGCGTTGTACTGAGGCTTAAGCCCGGCCCGGCTTCTGCTGGTTCTACGGTAATGTGGATCGCACCTAAGGCAACCAAGGATGCTGCCGGCAGAGTAGCTATACTTGTAGATGCCCTCCACAGAGTAGCTCCGCATGCCAGGATGATCCCCAGGGGAAAGCCTGTAGAGTTCCCCGACTCGTCGGAGCCGCAAAATGCGCTTTATTGGGACGGAACTACGGCGGTTACCACGGACTACGTAATCTACAAACGATATAAACACCAGCGGCTTCCGGTTGCCGACATCACGCAAGTTAGTATTACAGTACCTGTTGTCTATTCCTATATATGGGTGCTACATGCCTTCAATAGCTTGGTTCTTTCAGCACTATCAGGTATGCAGTTGATTGCGAACCCTCCTGTCATACAAAATGGGGTCGCCTTATTGCCGAGGCTGTGGCTGTGGGCCTTAGCTACGTTAATTTTGATGCCAGTATTGTTTGCTTCGTGGATAGAAGGTTTCAGGAACAGAAATGCCAACAAGCTATATACGGTTATGGTACACGGGCGTTTTGGCCGCTCTAACTCGGACGTGATTCTGCCAATCGAGATTCTATCTACCGCCAGCGAAGAGCACGCCAAGAAGGTAGGTAGCGCCATACAGCAGGCTGTCGGCTGGCGCGCGGAATTCTATGCTTCGTCCGGCAAAAACACAGTACCGGGCCTTGGACAATCCAACGCATGAAGACCTACTACCTGCTACGAATAGCTTCCGCGCTCTCCCGCTTCATGCCTGCCATGTTGGGCTACTGGCTGGCCTCGCTCCTGGGCGGGCTGGTCTTCTATCTCGCGCCTTCGGTCCGGCGGGCGATTATGGACAACATGCGCCACGTGCTGCCCGACTCTACCCCACACCAGCGCCGAAGCCTGGCGCGCAAGGTTATCCGCAACCAGCTAAAGAACTACTACGACGTGGTGCGCCTGCCCCACATGAAGCCCCAAGACGTGCGGAACATGATAACATCCATAGAGGGCTTGGAGCACCTGGAGGCCGGGATGAAGGCAGGTAAGGGCCTGCTGGTTACAGGGGGGCACATAGGCAACTTCAGCGTGGTGGCCCAACTCGCGGTGGTGCTGGGCTACAAGGCCGCCATCGTTGCCGAGGACATCAAGCCCGAAAAGTTGTACCAGTACATAAACGAGCTGCGCGGCCACCTGGGGGTGGAGATGATTCGGGTGGGCAGCGCCCAAGTGCGCGCCATCTTCAAGTTCCTGCGCAACGGCGGCATGCTGATGGTGGCGGGCGACCGGGATGTGAGCGACAACGGCATGCCGGTGCAGTTCTTCGACGCTACCGCCGACTTGCCTTCCGGCCCCGTGGTGCTCTCCCTTCGCATGAAAGTGCCGCTGCTGCCCTGCTTCACCCGCCGCCTGCCCAACAACAAGTCGATCCTCATCATCTCCCCTCCGATGGAGTGGGAACTGACGGGCGACCACGACCTTGACGTTGAGGTCAACATGCGCAAGCTAGTAGGCGTGCTTGAAGACCACATCCGCAAGGCCCCCGACCAATGGGTCGTGTTGCAGCGCATATGGGACAAAGATTATACTGCCAACGAGCGCGGCGACTCCACACCCGCCTCCGAGGGCACTCCACCCCAAGTCGAGGACCAGGAACCCGTGCCCGCCCTAGCCGAACGCTAGCCAACTCTCTCTAGCCCCACCGACCTACGAAAGAAACCAGCCCTTTTCCCCGTTCCCATCCATCACCCCATCCACTATGCTGTCATCAACAGCACCAGCACCAGCACCCAACTAACAACCAACACCCCAATTAAGAATTAAGAATTAAACATTAAACATTAAGAATTACCCGAAGGGAGCACCTCATGGTTTACAGATATTCGCGCTGGGATGGCACGCAGCAGGTAATGCCCTTTGACGCCGACTCGATCATGGAAGCGATAGCCGAGGACGTGCTGGCGCATGGTGACGTGCGCCGGGCGCTCGAAAAGCTGATGCAGCAGGGGCACAAGTTCCAGTCAGGCGAGCGCATGCCCGGTCTGCGCGACCTGATAGACCGGCTCAAGCAGCAACGCCAGGATACCCTGCGCCGCAACAACATGGACGGCGTAATCAAGGACATCCAGCAGCGCCTCGACAAGATCAAAGAGACCGAGCGCGCCGGTATAGACAAGCGCGTCGAAGAAAGCCGCCAGCAGCTTGAGCAGGACGAGCAGGGCAACGAAGCTCAAGAGGGGCAGGAAGACGCCTCCAAGCAATCAAATCCGAAGTCCGAAATCCCAAATCCCAAATCGTTCCAACAGATGCTGGAGAAAATGGCTGAACGGCGCAAGGAGCAGCTAGAGCAGTTGCCCAGGGACATCGGCGGGCAGATAAAGGGCCTGCGTGAATACGATTTCATGGAACCGGACGCCCGCCAGCAGTTCCAGGAATTGCTCGAAATGCTCCAGCAGCAGATGATGCAGAACAACGTCTCCGGTATGCAGAAGGGCATGCAGCAAATCCAGCAGGACCCCAAGGCGATGGAAGAGATGCGCGAGATGATGCGCGACCTCAACCAGCTTATGCGGGACCGGCAGGAGGGCAGGCCTAACGAGCAGTCGCGCTTCAACGATTTCATGCAGAAGCACGGCCATAACTTCCCGCCCGGCATCGAGAACATGGACCAGCTAATGGAGCACATCCAGAAGCAGATGCAGTACGTGGAGAACATGCTCAACTCGATGTCGCCCCAGCAGCGCGCGGAGCTTGAAGAGGCGATGATGCAGGTAATGCAGGACCCCGGCTTGCAGGCCGAGATGAACGAGCTTGCCATGCACCTATCGCAGATGCTGCCGCCGCAGCCGGGCCGCCAGTATCGCTTCTCCGGCGACGCCGACGAGTCGATGAGCATGGCCCAGGCGATGTCGGTCATGGAGCAGCTCGACCAGATGGAGCAGTTGGAGCGGGAGTTGAACGCCGCCCGCCGTGGCGACCCCAACCTGGACAACATAGACGCCGACGAGGTGGAGCAGCTACTTGGCCCCGACGCCCGGCAGGCGTTGGAGCAGTTGCGCGAGCTTGCCCAGCAGCTTGAGGACGCGGGCTATCTGGAGTGGGACGGCAGCCAGATGCAGCTAACGCCCCGTGCGGTGCGCAAGGTAGGGCAGAAGGCGCTGCACGATATCTTCGGCATGCTGAAGAAAGACGCTTTCGGCAAGCACGCGATTAGCGTCAAGGGCAGGGGCGGCGAGCGCACCTACGACTCCAAGGCGTACGAGTTTGGCGACCCGTTCTACCTGGACCTCAACACCACGCTGGGCAACGCCATGCTGCGCGAAGGCACCTCGGAGGAGCGGCGGCCCCGCGCACTTAGGCCGCACACTCCGGGGCGCGAGCGAGACGAAGGTCTGCACGACCTGGTAGTGCGACTCAAGCCGGAGGACTTCCAGGTCTACTCCACCGAGTACATGACGCAGTCGAGCACCTGTCTCCTGATTGACATGAGCCGCTCGATGCTGCTACGGGGTTGCTTCCTGGCAGCCAAGAAGGTGGCGTTGGCGCTGAACCACCTCATTCGCTCGCAGTTCCCGAAGGACGACCTGTATATCATCGGCTTCTCGGGTTACGCGCGGGAGCTGAAGCCGGAGATGCTGCCCCAGCTTGATTGGAGCGAGTACCAGTACGGCACCAACTTGCAGCACGCGCTCATGCTCTCGCGGCAGCTACTCGGCAGGCGCAAGTCGCCCAACAAGCAGATTATCGTCATCACGGACGGCGAGCCTACCGCCCACCTGGAAGACGGCGAGGTGTTCTTCAACTATCCCCCCACGTTCCGCACGATCCAGGAGACGATGCGCGAGGTAGTGCGCTGCACCCGCGACCAGATAACCATCAACACCTTCATGCTGGAGCGCAGCTACTACATGGCCGACTTCGTGGAGCAGATGACCAAGGTCAACAAGGGCCGCGCCTTCTACGCCACCCCGGAGGCGCTGGGCGAGTACATCCTGGTGGACTATGTCAGCAGCAAGCGGAAGAAGATAAAGTAGGATCGTGATTTGGGAATTAGGATTTCGGATTTCGGATTTGATAGTAGTTCAACTAAATCCGAAATCCGAAATCCTAATTCCCAAATGGAGAGACCATGATTATTCAGGAAGACCAGCTTATCAACCGCGACCCGGAGATACTGGGCGGCATGCCCGTTTTCATGGGTACGCGAGTGCCCATTCAGAATCTGCTTGATTACTTGGCCGAGGGACAGCCGCTGGACAGTTTCCTGGATGATTTTCCGGCGGTCACGCGAGAACAAGCGGTGGGTGTGCTTGAGGTATTTAAGCAGGCATTAGTGACGCAAGGAAGATGAGGATACTGCTGGACGAATGCCTGCCCCGACAACTAAAGCGAGAACTACCCGGTCATAGTGTTGCTACCGTCACCGAGATGGGTTGGTCAAGGCATAAAGAATGGTGCTCTACTAGATTTAGCCGAGCCACACTTCGACGTGTTCATGACTGTAGATCGAGGTATGCCTTACCAACAGAACATCGGCAGGCGGAACATCGCTCTGGTGTTGTTCAGGGCGAAAAGTAACAGCATTCAGTCGCTTCGGCCTCTGGTGCCTTACTTAGCGAGCGCACTCTTGCAGGCAATCGCCGGTGAGGTCATACGCATTCATACTTAGGGTTCGGCTTCGCAGGAACTGAATAAGACCCCCTCCTCATAGCAACGATCCAATGAATCTACAGGCCACCGACATACTTACCTCCCACTTCCCCGGACGAGACTGGGTACTACGAAAACCCACCGCGGGCATGACGGGCGAGAGCTATATAGCCACGAGGGACGGGCTGGAGCTTTTCATCAAATTCGATGTAGAGGCCCCGGCCCTTCAGCGCGTTGCCGAACTGGGCGTAGCACCAAGGGTCCTTGCCGCAGGTAGACACGAGGGAAGGCTCTACATCGTCCAGGAATACGTGCAGGGTATTCGCCCGGAGCGTGAGTGGTTCCCACTTCACCTATCGGAATTGGCGGACCTCATCCAGGTGTACCACCGCGACCCGGTGCTAACGGCGCTCTTGAGTAAGGGTGAGCAGCTAAAGCACGTGGAACATATCGAAAAGGAGCTAAAGGGCTTCGAGACCCAACTAGCAGGTCTAGCCGATCCGGCGCACCGGGCGGAGCTTTCTCCTCTCGTGACCCAACTCCGCGAACAGTCGCGCTCCTTTGAGCCTGTTGATCTTGTGCCCACCCATGCAGACCCCAACTTCTACAACTTCCTGGTTGCCGGTGAGAGAATCTACCTCCTCGATTGGGACGCCGCTTCCCTCTCCGACCCCCTGAGAGACGTGGGGCCGCTCCTATGGTGGTACGTGCCACCGGGTAAGTGGCACGAGTTCTTTGCCGCCTTTAACGTGGAGATGAGCGACCAGACCGCGCATAAAGTCTATTGGTGGGCGGCTCGCCAGTCCTGCATGGTAGCCTTGTTGTTCGCAGGTTCCGCCTACCCTGGCTACGCGGGACCTTTCATAGAGGACTTCAGGGCGGCGCTGCACAGGCAAGCCAATCCTCACGCCTGACCATCCAAACACTGCAACAGCCCGCAACCTTCCCAGGCCCACCCCGTTCTACTTGTCGGGACGTGTGAGCGCCGGAATTGGTAGCTCTTTGTCTGCCGGGAAGGATGCCTGCATGCAGGGTGGCAAGGCTGTAAGAGGAAGACTTTCATCACGCCGGGTGCTGCTGGTTGTTGCGCTTGCCGCGATCTTGTCCGGCTGTATGGAGGTGATGCCCAGCCCCGCGCCCAGGCCGGACGTGGTCAGCACCGGGCTGGGGTCAACCCGCAGGGAGTGGGAGTACGACCATAAGCTGGACGGCCCCTTTGCGCGCAAGTTCCGTGCTGATACCATTACGGGGCTGCTCTACGACGGCAGATACAGGGTCACTTACTGGGCAGACGGCCCACAGGAGGCGGCACCTTCGTCCGCTCGTATCAGCCGCATCGAGTTCGATACAGACCACGGCGACCCACAGGTGCTGAAGGCAATGGTCCGGGAGTTGCTGCCCAACGACGCGGTGTTGACCGAATACTCCGACTCCTACGCGGGGCCGGGCAACTTTACGGAAACGTTTGACTGCCAGTCATTCCGCAGGGCATATGGGCTGCTCGAAAGTATGACTGACGCGATGGATTCCATGTACTGGAGCCGGGTCAGGGTTAGGTACTCCCCCACCGCACCCAATATCGTGATGCAGATGGACGTCTGGGGCGGCATCCCTCCCGAAAGCACCCCCATCCCGGCACCAACGCTTCCTGCGCCATCGACCCCGCCCGTGCCGTCTCTTTAGAAATCATCCCGTCCAGTCTTGCAATTCACACGTATATACTGGTAGAAATAGCTATACCGCAGTTCGTCCTCCCCAGTCGCTAGAAAGGCTCTCGCCCAAACATGTCCAACCTCCGGCACGCAAAGGCAGCGCGCACCCTGTTCGCCCTGCTCCTTCTCCTCACGTCTTCTATCGTCTATCGTCCCTCGTCCATCGTCGCGCAGCAAACCACCGCCTTCGTCACCGTGCAGGGCAACCAGCTCATGCTGCGGGGCGTGCCTATCAAGCTCAAGGGCACCAACTTCTACCCCAAGGACCGCCCGTGGGCCGATATGTGGAAGAAGTGGAACGGGCCTGAGACGCGCGCCGACCTGGCACGCGCCCGCGAGCTTGGCGTCAATTCGGTGCGCATCCTGGTGCCCTACAAGCCGACCAACGGCTGGACCAATAAGGAGACCGGCGCGGTGGTGCCCGAGTACCTGGACAGACTGCGCCAGATGGTGCAGATGGCGGGCGAGCTGGATATGAAGGTCATAGTGGCCCTGTTCGACTTCTACGACCCGGAGGACGACAGGCGTTCGGGCATGCAGGAGGCCGAGATAGAGGCCCGCAACCTGCGCTACCTGCGCGACATCATCCCCGCGTTCGCCAACGACGACCGCATACTCGCCTGGGACCTGCACAACGAGCCTGAGCACTACAAGACCTGGCTTGAGGTGAAGAAGCCGCAGGTGATGATCGCCTGGATGGCGAGGATGGCCGCCGAAATCCGCCGTCTCGACCCCAACCACCTGCTCACCGTGGGCATGGCCGACTACCAGAACCTGTTCACCGCGGACGAGATAGGCGCGCCATCTGTGGACGAGCCAGCTCGCGGCCTCACTCCCGCCGACCTTAGCGACTTCCTTAGCTGGCACAGCTACAACGCGGGTGATATGGGCTGGCAAATTCACTACATACGCGCCCACTCGAACAAGCCCCTGGTGTTGCAGGAGACCGGCTGGCCTAGCGGTCCGGCTTGCACCGCGCCCGAGTACAACGAGCAGCACCAGACCTTCCTCTACCGCACGATGGTGGACTGGGCGAACAAAGCCAATCTATCGGGGCTGATGCAGTGGCAGCTTTGGGATCTGCCCGTCGGGGGGAGCGTGGGCGCGGGGCGCGAGTCGCACGAGGACTTCTTCGGCTTGTTGAGGCGGGATGGCACCTGGAAGGCTGCCATGCCAATATTCCGCGACGGCTGGAAGGTCGAACCGCTGCCCAGCGCGACAAAGACGAACTTGCCCCTGACCGTCTTTGTGCCCAACCCGACCCCGCCCGACCCCAATTACCAGCCGCCCCTCTACTTCCCTGAGACGGGCAAGTACATCCATGCCGAGTTCCGCGACTACTGGCGGCGCTTCGGGGGCCTCGCGGTGTTCGGCTACCCGATAACGGACCAGCGCCAGGAGGACGACATGTGGGTGCAGTACTTCGAGCGGGCGCGGTTCGAGTTCCACCCAGAGGTGCGGCGCGAGGTGAAGGACTACGACAAGCTGGACAAGGTGCAGCAGTACAAGCTCATCGTGCAGCTCACCCGCCTGGGAGCCGACCTGGTGGACCAGAGGACCGGCGGCAAAGGCTTCCCCCTGCACGACCGCGCCACTTTACCTGCGGGCGCTACCGTCTTTCCTGAGACCGGGCACTCGCTCTCCGGCAAGATTGGCGAGTACTGGTGGGCCAACAACGGCCTGACCAACTTCGGCTTTCCCCTCTCCGAGCCTGTGCAGGAGGTCAGCCAGGCCGACGGCAAGACCTACACGGTGCAATACTTCGAGCGCACGCGCCTGGAATACCACCCGGAGAACGCGGGCACGCGGTACGAGATACTGCTGGGTCTGCTGGGGCGGGAGAAACTGGCGAGCAAGGGGTGCAGGTAAAGAGGTGGGAGCGCATCGCGTTAAGGACGCCAGGAGCGCGTCGAGGTTAGCGTCTGTAGGGGCACGATGCGCATTCCCTGGTAGGTAGTCCTTAGGCTCCAACGGGAGGAAACCTACTCCCCTTTGCCATTCGGAGTGGTGCAGGTTGCCAGTAAGTTACCAATAATAGGACCCTGTCCCCCTCTGTCATCCTGAGCGTAGCGAAGGATCTCAAGAAGGTGGGTGGGGAAGAAGCTGTATTGGACTACCCACGTCGAACTATCCACGTCGGCTTGCCGTCAGGCTCCTGCACTTGTAGAGAGTCCGACTGCCACCTGATCCTTCGCTGCGCTCAGGATGACAAGGCCTCTCCTCCTCCTCTTTGTGGTAACTTACTTGCATGATGACCCTCTGAGCGCAGCGAAGAATCTCGTCCAGCAGCACCCAAGTAGCACTTTACCTATGTCAACGGAGTCCAATAAGAACGAAGAAACATCTCGGTGGAGGACGAGATTCTTCGCTGCGCTCAGAATGACAAAGGAGGGGCTTGGTTCTCCGGCTTGAAACACAGAGGCTATTGGAGTTGGGCAACGATACAGCGTGCCCCCCAATTTGTCGCTTTTGTATGTAGTCTAGCTGGCGGACTCGGCCTCGGCTTCTACCTCTTCACCCGCCAGTGGGTAGCCGGAGGAGTTCCAGGCACCCATGCCGCCGCTGACGTTCATCGGGTCGAAGCCCTCGCCCTGGAGGAGGCTGGCCGCTATGCTGCTGCGGGTGCCGCCGCCGCACACCACCGCCACAGGCTTGTGGCTGGGCACCCGGTCGAGGCTCTTCGATAGCTGGTGAAAGGGAATGTGGATGGCGCCCTCGATGTGTCCTTCGCGCCACTCGGAGTCCTCCCGCACGTCGAGCACGGTGAAGCTACGGTCGCCCGATTGCAGTCGCTCTCGCAGCTCTGAAACGGGCACCTGCGGGACGGTCTCTATGGGCCTGCCGCTGCTGTCCCAGCCGTGTATGCCGCCCAGCAGGTAGCCTTTTATAGTGCTCTGCCCCGCCGCCTCCAGCAGCGACATTGCCTGCTTCAAGTCGCCTGGCGCGCTCAGCACCAGCACCACCGGCGCGCCCTCCGGTATCACCCAGGAGGCGCGGGTGGCGAACTGCCCGCCGCGCAGGTCCACGTTGATAGCGCCCGGAATATGCCCGCCGCCGAACGCCTCGGGGTCGCGCGCGTCCAGCACGAAGCCACTGTCCTTGCGCAGGGAGTCTACCTCGTCGGCGGTGAGCGGGCGGACCGCGGCTGCTTCGGTGAGGAAGGGGCCTCTGTTCTTCTCCACGATGCGGCCAAACTGGGGCGGCTGCGGCGGCAACTCAGAGGTGACTCGCCGCACGAAAGCGTCTTGTTCCCTCTCCTGAAGGGGTGCGTTGTACCTCCGCTCGAATCCAATCGTGGAATTCGGCTTGGGACTCATCGACTTGCCGCACAGCGAGCCTGAGACGTGCCCCGGATAGACCTCCACGCCATCTTCGAGCTTGAGCAGGTTGTGCAGCGACGTAAACAGTTGGGCGGCCCCTTCTCCCGGCTCGATTGCCAGGTCGGGCCGCCCCACGTCGCCCACGAAGAGCGAGTCGCCGGTGAGCACCAGCCAGGGTTCGCCTGCGCGGGAGGTGTCAGTCACGGCGAGGGCGATGTGCTCCGGGCGATGGCCGGGAGTATGTATCACTCTTAGCTCAACGCCCCCGATTTTTAGCACTTCGCCGTCCTTGAGCGACTTATGGGGGTAGCTTACGCCCGCCTCTTGATGCACCGCTACCTTAGCCCCCAGCCGCGCCAGCTTGCCGTGCCCCGAAACGTGGTCGGCGTGGTTGTGCGTCTCCACAACGTAGCGAATAGCCATACCCTTACTAGCAGCAAGCTCCACATAAGGCGTCACGTCCCACCCAGGATCGACCACCAAGCACTCGCCCGCGTCCGTATCCCCTATAAGGTAGGAGGCGCACCCCAGGTCTTCATTCACAAACTGCTTAAAGAACATTACTCACCTCGTTCTGAAACGTGGCTCTGAAACGTGAAACGTGAAACGTGAAACGTGAAACGTGATGGGGCTAGTGGAATTTGGTGTCAGCATACCACAGGTGGCAAAGTACAACGACAAAACTCGCCAGACCAAAGGTTGGCCTTGCGAGTCACGTTTCACGTTTCACGTTTCAGGCAGTCCGCGGTTGCGGGGAGGTGCGCAGGACCCGGCTCTTGCCGCGCCAGATTTGCACCAGGCCGACGAAAGCGGCCAGCCACATCCAGGCCAGTACCGGCATCACCGGCACCACGGGGCGGTAGGCGCTGGGGGCTTCGTTGAGTAGGAGCACCATCGCTTTCTCTTTGTCTACGGTGACCCCTTGCTTCTCCAGTTGCCCTATCAGCGCGTCGGCCCCTGCCTGGCTTTTGAGCGGGGTAATCTTGCCGCTGTAGAGTATGGGCGCGGCATTGCCCTCGAAGCCTGTTTCGGGGTTGTAGTCATATGGGAAGAGATACTGGCCGCTGTTGGTGCGCACGAAAAGCTGGTAGCCGTAGCCCTGCAACGGTATCCAGTAGTGCTCTCCCAGCAATTCCTCGGTTGCGGAGGCACGCGCCAGGTCGGGCACGGCGGTCACGTTGACGTAGGTCTCAGCGAGCGGCTTCTGCTTGTTGTGGAGTTGAGCGGGAGTGGTTAGGAGGCTGGGGCTGTCGTCCTGCAAGGCATAGGAAGCCGCGCCTGCAAACGCAAGCATGAGCACGCTGGTAAGTACCAACGTCACTGTACGTATCACCAGCCGCCACTTACGGCTGTGAAGTATCATCTCCTACGCTCTCCTGTCGCCCCGCGGGATGTCTGTACGTGTTTCTACGCCAATGGTCTAAAGCAAGTTTCAAGCCCATATATTATACCATGTCGTGCCCCTGAAGAGGGAAGCACGTGGTGCGTTGGTGCCGCGATTTTATTCACCGCAGAGGCGCAGAGGGCGCGGAGATATTATGATTTTCATTGCTGAAACGAGCATAATCGTAGTCGCCCCTCCTGCATCTTAAGTCGCGTTCTCTCGTATAATAAGTATAAGCACTCCAGCGGCCTATCGTTGGACCTCCTCTCACGCACCACCCACACCTCCAAGCGCATCACAACTAACAACTAACAACTAACAACTATCAGCCAGTAACTGAGTACCCCGGAGGCGATATGGACGAGCAAGACGAGCCGTTTGGCTGGTGGGGCTGGCACTGGCAACCGCCCGTTCCCCTCTCGGTCATGCAGATAATCGAAGCGGGCAGCGCCGACACCGAACTCATGGCGCTCATCTGGGCGATGCTGTCGCGCCGGGCCTCCGTGCTGGTAGCGGCGGAACCCCCGATGGCAGGCAAGACCACCACCCTCACCGCCTTGCTCGACCTCATGCCGCCCGGCACAAAGCGGGTCTACCTGCGCGGGCATTACGAGACGTTCGACTTCACCCGCGAGGAGGACGCCGACCCCCGCAACACCTACGTGCTCGCCAACGAGATGAGCGACCACCTGGCCGTATACCTGTGGGGCTCGCGCATCTACAAGACGTTCGAGCTGATCGAGCAGGGCTACGCTATAGGCTCCACCATGCACGCCGAGACGGTGGAGGACGTGGTTGCCATCCTCAACTCGGACCCGCTGAAGGTGCCCCCCCGGTGGATAGCCAACCTGACGCTGGTAATCAACCTCTACGTGAGCAGCACCTACGGCCGTGGGGTGCGCCGCTTCAACGCCGTGAATATGCTAAGCCCCGGCAACGAGGACGGCAGCACCTTCATGCTCCCCGGCGTGGAGCCGACCCTTCTCTCAAGCTGGGACCGCCCGAGCGATACCTTCGACCACCGCTTCATGCGCCCTGATATAGTCGCCAAGCTGGCCGCCTGGGTCAACTGCACGCCCGAAGAGTGGCAGGAGGACATAGCGCGGCGCAAGGCCTACCTGGACGGGCTGCGGGAGGAAGGTGTACTGGCGATTGGGGCTACTCGGGGCGCGTTGGGGCGGTTTCCGGCGGTGGGCCACGGGTGATTCTACGCCGGTGCTCCTAGATGAATGTCTTGGAGATAGTGGCGAACAGCCCATGTATCATGCTTAGAATCTCCACTGAAAGGTAGAGAAGTATAATGTGCATGAGAAGCACGAGTTGTTTCGCAAACTGCTCGATTAGCTCCTCCAGAGATCGGCGAAGTTTTTTCAGTAGCAATAATCCTTCGTGCTTGACGTTGACCTTGTAGATGTTTAATCTTTGACGTTTAGGTTTCATCAGTTTCTCCTTTGACTCTTACATCGCGTAAACTAGACATTTTGTAACACCATATATTACCTTCGAACTCGCTCCAGCTTTTTCGCCAATGACTCTGGTAGCACAACTTTCTCGTTCAACTTTGTTAACCCTTAAGGACTCTAATACAACTGAAAATTACGAAGCCTCCCTCTCATAGAGAAGGAGGCTTCAAGAAACTGACAAGTCTCCGCCTGATTTTACTGTTGGGTGTCGCTGTCCCGCATCGCTTTGGAGTTGGGGTTGCGGCTCACCTCCATACTTGGGTTCATGCCCGTGTCCATGTTCATGCCCATGTTCATGCTCTTGTTCCTGGGCATTCGCATGAAACTTATTACATACCGCATCACAACTACCAGGACCAACATCAGTGCCATAGCCATAGCGGTCGGTACCATCATACGACGAGGTGCTGACATCATCTTGTTCATGCTGTTCATCTTCATCTTATTCATCGGGTAACTCCTTTGGGTGTGTGATCCTTTAGACTGGCTAAAGGAGGCGAACCGCTCAGGGCTGCTCGGCTGAGCCATTGAGGATATCCTCAAGTTCGCCGAGCGTAATTCCTAAGCCTTTAGCGATTTCTTCTTTGGCATGGGCGACTTCCGCTTTTTCCGCCAGACCACGCTCAATGAAGAATAAGAGATCGGGGTCTACTCCAACTAGAGCAGACAGTGCTTGACGGTTGAGGCCGCGCCCTTCACGTAGTTTCCTGATTTTTTGGCCTTCCTGCGTCAGGCACTTCAGCTCGGCTTCTGCTTCTCCCCTTGCGTCCATAGATGCCGCCCATCTGTCTAACCGACGCAGGTGTTCTTCCGAGAAACGTCGTTCTCGTTCGGTATCTATTACGAATTGGGGGGGTTGAGAGTGTTCAAGAGACTCTGGTGGAGGGGTAGACCCCTCCAGCGGGTCATGAAACATAGATTTCCCTTTTTGTTCGACATTGGTAGGCTCCTTCATAGAGGATAAATGTGTAACTCCTTCAGTTGATAGGCAGGGTTGCTCGGTTTGGCCTTCTACAAATTGTTGGTAGGGGCGGTAGACAGCCTCAGTTGGGTGTGTTCCCTCCGACGCGTGGAGGACATCCGCGTTTCGGTGCGATTTGGTTCGGGTTTCGGTCATTCGCATATCCTTACATACTCTCCTCCTGTGTAATCTTGTGGTCTCTTCGGGCCCTATGCTCTACTACCGCGCCACTACGCCTGCCCGTGTCGCTTGCTCTAATCGATAGTCTTTCTTCGCTCCTTATGTTAAGTAAGAAGAAATATAGCAATTAACCAACCTCATCTTCGATACGACTACGCAGAGTTGTTCGCTTTCGGGCCGGCTTGCGAGTAGTTTTTTCTGTTGCTGGCTCAACCTTGTCGCTGGCCCAAGCTATCCTTCCCAGCTGCTTCTTTGCGTAGGCGATGCGATTTTCCACTGATTTTTCGGTAATGCCCAGCTCTTGAGCGATCTCTCTTATTGAACTGTCTTCCAACCGTTGTAGTAGCAGGCACTTCAAAGTCACCCACGGTATACCTTTCGCCACTGCTTCCTCAAGAAATCGCTCCAACTCGTCTGCGTCTTCTACTTGCGCGTAACCCTTCTCGTAATCAACAGGCTCGAACCACTCGTTCTCTAATTGATCATAGTCGAGAGACATAGTCGGATGCTTCATCCGTGCCTTGAGTCGCGACTTGCCTGTATTGATAACGACCTTGAGGGCCCAGGCATCTACCTCGATGTTCTTCTCAGCTAGCTTCCTCAGTTTGTCAGGGGTAAGGTACTTATAAATTCTCTCGAAAGCATCCTGCCTGATGTCCTGTATCTCTTCAAAATCGGAGATACCAAGATGACGACGAACAACTCTTGTTACCATCGGTTCGATGCGCTGAACCAGCGCTATGAACGCTTCAAGTGGGGTGCCATGGCCCGTGGATTTGTCTAAACCTTTCATACCGAGCTCCTTCGGACTCACCGTTTGATCTACCTTTATCACTCTTTACCAGGCTGTATTCGTGATGGTGGTAGTGGCGATGGGAGTAGTCCATTCCGGGCCTCCTTTCCTCGAACTCGATCTTGCCAGTTCGAAGTGCTTTGAACATGAACCTGTTGGTCTCAATATTCCTCTTAATCTTGGTATCTAGTATTGGTATTTGTGGTTTAAGAATTATTTCCCATGCGCTTCTCCTTACTTGTAGCGTTCGACGCTTGTTTCTCGATTGTTGACCTCTTTCCCTATATAACCCCTTTCAGAGGCAAAATCCCTGACGAAAAAATGCGGATATTTCACCCAATTTTCGGCAAATGTCTAATCTTCTTTCAGCTGCCTCCTTAAAGGCACTTCAACTGCTACGGTGGTAAGCCTTGCATCCTGTTAACATGGTTACTGGTCTAATGGTTCGTATCGAATCATTTATTAGGGATGAGTATGATAGAAGGCACTTGTTGGGTTTGCACGGTAGATAAGTCTGTAAATCTATAGAGATGAGAGAGCTAGGAGGCACCTGGGAAGGGACAATGGAGCATACTGAGGAATAGCAACCACAGCTATTCAACGTGGTCTGACAATAGTACCTGCCGACAGCGATTTTCAACGCATGCAGGAGGCATGGAGCTTTCCCGTAGATGCCTGGTAGCACTTTGTAGCTACCTTGCGCCAACCCACTCAAAGGCGTATAGTTACAACACCAGGGCACATTACCCTACCTCCATTTACCAGCACTCAGCCATATCATAGAAGGACTTATCCATGCCTAAAACCCCCGCCAGGCCGCGCACTCTGGGCGAGCTTCGCGGTAGCGAGTACCAGTCGCTGCCGGTGAAGGAGGAGATGCGCAAGAACCTCATACGCAAGCTGCGCGAGAACCAGCCTATTTTCCCCGGCATCATTGGCTACGAAGACACCGTCATCCCGCAGATAGAGAACGCCGTACTTTCGGGGCAGGACATTATCTTCCTGGGCGAGCGCGGACAGGCCAAGACCCGCCTGGCACGCGCCCTCATCAACCTGCTCGACGAGGAAATCCCCGTCATCAAGGGCAGCGAGATCAACGACGACCCCTACAACCCCATCAGCGCCG
>DASVRN010000051.1:0-6723 GCA_036388595.1 Chloroflexia bacterium | reverse complement strand
GGCTGATTCTTCGCGACGCTCAGAATGACAGGGGCACCTTTAACCTCTACATTCGACTTTGACACTGCTAGGCGAAGTAAGATATCCGGGCAAGCAGTACGTCAATCCATGCCGTAGCTTATCCCGCCAATGGCGCCCATGCCTAGAGCAATTGCCGCGATGAACGCGAGCAGAGCCAATACCCAGAACCCAAACAAGGCGGGACCAGCGGACCAGAGATAATCGTCCACAGTCCTGCGACCACTCCAGGCACGAACAAACTCCCTGGTGCCCCAGGCAGCGTACAAAGCGAACGCGAGCAACATACTGCCCAAGTATAGATGGCCGAGTACCTTGAGCCAGGGTTCCATCTCGTAGACTTCCGAGCGCGCTATCCCCGGCACCTCGAATTGCTCCGCCTTTGACATAGGCTGGAATAGGGAGAACATATCTACTCCCCATTGGAATACGAGAGCACTAGAAGCCATAGTAAGCACATACGCCAGCAGAATCTGAACTTTTGCGACCCAACGGCGCAAGATACTAGCTCTGGCACCTGTCATTTTTGGCTCCTGCGTAACTACAACGTTACTGCGCATCCCGCCAGCGTTGCAGCCTGCGTTCGCGGAAGCGCTGCACCAGGGCCTCGTATTCCTCCGGCGTGCGGCTGCGCTTCTTGTCCCAGCGGCGGCCTTTCTCCCCGTTGCACGAGCCGTGGGCTATCCCCAGGTTGTGCGGGTCGTCGGTGCCCCCACGCGAACGCGCCAGTATGTGCTCCAGCGTGGCCCCTTCTCCCGTGACCGCATCGAAGGCGATAGGCCCGTTGCAGATGAGGCACTTCCCCACCCACAACCGCCCCTGCCGCGTGAACGTGGAGTCGGTTTCGGCTACGCGGCTGAGCCTGGGCGGATTTGGGAATTGGGAATTCGGATTGCGGATTTGTTTGCTGCTCACGTTTCACGTTTCAGAACTCAGCCTTCGTTGAAGAGGAGGTGGAGCAACAGGTACATCAGGAAGGCGATAGTGGCACACACGGGGATTGTATAAATCCAGGCGCGGATCATGTTGAAGGCCACGCCCCAGCGCACGCCGGACTTGCGGCGGGCAGCGCCTACGCCCAGGATGCAGGACGATATGACGTGCGTGGTGCTGAGGGGGAAACCGAGGCGGGAGGCCGTCTCGATTATGGTGGCGGCGGTGGTCTCGGCGGCGAAGCCATGAATCGGCTCAAGGTGGGCGAGGCGCTGGCCCATCGTGTGGATGATGCGCCGCCCGCCCGCTGCCGTACCCAGGCCCATCGCAGTGGCCGCTATCAACACAACTTCCCACGGGATGTTGGGGGTGCCGTCCGGGTCCACGGCCAGCGGGAAGCCCGCCGAGTAGAGGGCCAGGGTGATAACACCCATCGTCTTTTGCGCGTCGTTGGAGCCGTGTGAGAAGGCCATGAAAGCCGAGGAGACCAGTTGCAGACGCCGGAACATGCCACCCACCCCACTGGGGGAGGCCTTGGCGACCAGGAAGTAGAGGAACCTCATCAGCAGGAGCGACACAATGAACCCGGTGATGGGCGAGAGCACCAACGGCAGCAACACCTTGTTCAGCAGCCCCTCCCAGATGACGTTGCCCACGCCCACCGCTGCCACACCCGCGCCCACGACGCCACCTATGAGGGCGTGGCTGGACGACGAGGGTATGCCGAAGTACCAGGTGATGAGGTTCCAGGTGATGGCCCCGATCAGCGCCGCCATGACGAGCACCTGGGCCGCCGAAAAGTCGAGGCCCTTGACCGCGTTCGGCTCCACCAGGCCGCCGGTGATGGTCTTGGCAACCGCCTGCCCCGTGAGCGCGCCTACGAAGTTGAGCACCGCCGCCATCAATATGGCCGTGCCGGGGGGTAGCACGCGGGTGGAGACTACGGTGGCTATGGCGTTGGCGGTGTCGTGGAACCCGTTGATGAAGTCGAAGGCGACCGCCAGCAGCACCACCAGCGATACGAGTATCCAGTGGTAAAGGCTCAGGTCAGGCATGTTTGATCGCGAGGCCCCGCAGCACGTCGGCGATGTCTTCCGCGCGGTCGGTCGCCTGCTCCATCTCCTGGTAGATGTCGCGCCATTTGAGGATGTTGAGCACGTCGGCGGGGTTGGAGAAAAGTTCCGTCAGCCCCTGCCGGTGCAGGTCGTCGGCTTTGTTCTCCAGGCTGTGTACCTGGATGATCGCTTCCTGCATGCCCTTTAGCTCGCTGCGCTTGCGTAGCTTGGGCAACGCTCGTGTGACTTCCTCGGCGCAGGCCACGATGCAGTCGGACAACTGCTGGGCCACCGGCGTCACCCTGTCCACCTTGTAGATGACCATCAGGTCGGCCGCCGAGTGCACCAGGTCGGTCACATCGTCAATGGCGCTGTAGAGGTTGATGATGTCTTCGCGGTCGAGCGGGGTCATGAAGGTGCGGTTGAGCAGGTTGTACATGCGGTGCCCAATCGAGTCGCCCAGGTGCTCGTACTCGTGGATGCGCTCCACCGACTCGTGCACGTTCTCGAAGTGGTAGCAAAGCTCTCTGAAGGCTCGCGCGGCTTCAAGCATGTTGTTAGCCGCGTCCTCGAAAAGCTGGTAATAGTTCTCGTCGTCGCTCTTGAAGAAGTCAAAAAGGGCCATCAATACCCCCGGGACGGATTTGGGAATTGGGATTTCGGATTGCGGATTTGATTCATGTTCAAGCTACAGCACGCACAAACAAGAGGCACGAAATACGTGTGTATAGCACGTTTCATACCTCTTGTGGTGGACGATAGACGATAGACGATGGACGATGGGAGTGATGAGGACTGAGGACTGAGGTCTGAGTAGAGGATTGCGCTCTTGCCAACAACCATCCTAATCTCTGCGCGTTCTTAGCGTCCTTTGCGTCTTTGCGTTTCCGTCTCTTACCATCGTCCATCGTCCATCGTCCGTCTAGTCATGCTTCGACAGCACCTCGCGTTGGCCGTACATGCGGGCGTAATACTCCGCGAAGTCGCCTGACTTGATCTTCTCCCACCAGTGGCGGTTGTTTACGTACCATTCGACCGTCTGTTGCAGGCCCTCATCGAAGTCCACCTGGGGGGTCCAGCCGAGTTCTTCCCGCGCCTTGGTGGTGTCGATGGAGTAGCGGCGGTCGTGCCCGGAGCGGTCCTGCACGTAGTGGATGAGGGTGCGGGGCTTGCCGAGGAGGTCCAGCAGGCGGTAGGTCACGTCGATGTTCTCGCGCTCGTTGCCGCCGCCGATGTTGTACGCCTCGCCCGGTTTGCCGTTGTGCAGGGCCGCGTCTATGCCCGCGCAGTGGTCGAGCACATGCATCCAGTCGCGCACGTACTTGCCGTCGCCATACATGGGCACCGGCTTGTCCTCGAGCATGTTGGTGATGAAGAGGGGCAGCATCTTCTCCGGGTACTGGTACGGGCCGTAGGTGTTGGAGCCTCGGGTAATCACGACTGGCGCGTTATAGGTGATGAAGTAGGCGTAGCACTGTAGCTCGCCGCCCGCCTTGGACGCGGAATAGGGCGAGCGCGGTTCGAGGCGGTCGTTTTCGACTGATGAGCCTTCCAGAACGGTGCCGTATACCTCGTCGGTAGACACCTGAAGCAGCCGTTCCAGGCCAAACTTGCGCGTGGCCTCCAATAGTACGTACACGCCAAACACGTCGGTTTGGATGAAGCCGCCTGGCTCCTCGATTGAGCGGTCCACGTGCGATTCGGCGGCGAAGTTCACTATGGTGTCGATGCCGAACTGCTGCACCGTCTCGTCTACCCTCTCCTGGTCCGCGATGTCGCCCCGGACGAAGTTGAAGCGGGGGTTGCCCTGCAAATCGGCCAGGTTCTCCGGGTTGCCCGCGTAGGTCATCTTGTCGTAGACGAGCACGTGGTAGTCGGGGTGCTTCTCAAGCATCATCCTGGCGAAGTTGCTGCCGATGAAGCCCGCGCCCCCTGTGACCATGATTCTCTGCAATGTGGTTTCCCTCCTGGTTCGGTTCTGAAACGTGATTCTGAAACGTGAAACGTGAAACGTGATGCGGCTTGCTAAATGGGGTTCGTGAATATGGCGCTGTCTCTTACTTGGGAACCCTGCTCCCCCTGTCATCCTGAGCGTAGCGAAGGATCTCAGATGTTGGTCCTGCCGCTACGTTCAACCTTTCGCATCCTGTTCCCTGACGTTCAACAACATCCCTGTACTACCTTCGTGAGATCCTTCGCTACGCTCAGGATGACAGGGGGAGTATGGTCCTGTTGGTGGGAAGAGGTCGCATACACGTTAGTTATGACGAATGTGGCGAATGGGCGTTGCAGGCTAGGCCCTTTCGCTCTGCCACTGCTGGAGCATTTGTTGCACTTTCAGGATGTGCTCCCTGTAGTGGTCGGTTTGCCAGCGTAGGATGTCCGCGCCGGAGGTCGGGGAGGTCTCGGTGGCCCCCGGGTGGTAGATGGCGGCCTGGCGGCTGAAGTCCTCTTTGACGAGGTCGCGCAACTGGGCGGCTAGCCTGTCGTGTGCGGCTTCCAGGGCGTCCAGGGCCGCTTGACGGTTGCGCGTGGTCTCTTCGGGCGATACGGAGGGGAGGTCCTGCGCCCAATCGTCGGCCGGGTCGCCCTCGACTGCTAGCGCCCGACCGGGGTCTCCCGCCAGGCGCACCTCCTGGAACTCGGCTTCGCGCAACATCTCAAGCAGGTAGGCATACCGGCGGAGGGAGTTTGTCACCTGCATGATGGTCCCGCCAATAGGGTAATCGGCACCTTCCGGCTTATACCTCAGCGCCTCGTTCGGCACCTGGCTAAGCGCGTCCACAAAGTCGTCGCGGGCGTGATCGAAATCGGCCAATGCCGTTTCACGCTCGATAATACTGGAGGCAGTCTGGTCCATGGTTTCTCCATTTGGGGATTAGGATTTCGGATTTCGGATTTAGTAGATATCCTAGCAAGTCTTAAACCAAATCCGCAATCCTAATTCCGAATTCCCAAATTCCTACAAGACTCCTACCTTGCTGTTGTCGCCCAGGAGCATCTTATAGGCTTTGGGCTTGATGGGGGAGCGGCTGATTTCGACGTTGCGGCCTATGAGGCTGTCTTCGAGGCGGCCTGGGATGTCGATTATCTGGCTGTTTTCGAGGATGATGGAGTGCTCTATCTCGCTGTTGGTGATGGTGCAGCCGTAGTTGATGGCGGTGTAGGGGCCAATGTAGGAGTTGACGATGCGGGTGCCCTTGCCGATGATGACAGGGCCGCGTATGTTCGAGTTGATGATCTCCGCGCCCTGCTCGATTATGACCTTGCCCTTGATCTGGCTCTCCGAGTCCACAAAGCCATCTATGGCGGGGGCGAGTTTGTCCAACACGAGATGGTTTACCTCCAGCATGTCTTCCAGCTTGCCGGTGTCTATCCACCAGCCTTCCAGCACGCGGGGGTGGACGTGGTAGCCGTGGTCGAGCAGGTACTGTATGGCGTCGGTGATCTCCAACTCGTTGCGCCAGGAGGGCTTGATGTTGTGGACCGCCTCGAAAATGTGGTGGTTGAACATGTAGATGCCGACCAGCGCCAGGTCGCTCACGAACTCGCGGGGCTTCTCCACCAGGCGCTTGACCTTGCCGTCCTCAAGCTCGGCCACACCATAAGCTTCGGGCTTGAGCACCCGCTTGAGCAGCACCTGGGCGTCCCACTCGTTCTCCTTGAACTGCTGCACGAAGGGAGCCACGCGGTCTTCGAGCATGTTGTCGCCCAGGTACATCACGAACGACTCGCCGCCGATGAACTCCTCGGCCACCACCACGGCGTGCGCGAGGCCGAGGGGGTCGGGCTGGTCGATGTAGGTAATGTTGGCCCCCCACCTGTCGCCGGTGCCCACCGCCGCCTTGATTTCGGGGGCCGTGGGGCCGACCACGATGCCGATATCGGTGATGCCCGCGCCCACCAGGTCTTCAATCGTGTAGAAGAGCACGGGCTTGTTGGCTACCGGCACTAGCTGCTTGGCGCTCGTGTAGGTCAGCGGTCTCAGGCGCGTACCTTTTCCGCCGCTCAGAATCAGTCCTTTCACAACCCCTCCATAAGCATTTTCGGAGGAAGAATAGCACAGAGGAGGCATGCTGTCAAAGAAAGTTGACACCAATAAGCCTCTAGACCTACTCCTACCGCAGGGGAATCCCGCTACGGACTTGAAGCCTTATGACGATGCCCACGCATGCTGACGGAAGTACAATCCAGACAACAGGAGTAATGGAGGCTAAGCAGCACTGGACGCGCAGGTAGACGTTGAAGATTACCAGGCCGCAAGACGTGGGGCCTTTCTGAACCGGCTGTTTGGGACACTGGTGGGCAGGCGGAACACGCTGGTGGCGCTGGCGGAGGCGAAAGAGGGAGAAGTCTGCTACGGCCAGCGATACCTGGGCACGATGCAGGTGCCGATTTCCGCCATCTCCGGCAGCGTGGACCGCTCGGCTGACTTCGACCGCGATTTCCGCCCGCGGGGCAACCACACACGCCAGCGTTGGGTGCGGGTAAACCAGGCTTTTGCCTCGAACGTCAGCCTGCCGCCGGTCAGCCTGAACAAATTCGGTGAGTTCTACTTCGTGAAGGACGGCCACCACCGCATATCGGTCGCCAGGTACCGGGGCGCGCAGTACATCGACGCGGAAGTGACAGAGTTCTTCGCCCAGCCGCATTAGAGACGGAAACGGGGAACGGAAACGCCAAGACGCAGAGACGCCAAGGACGCGCCAAGACTAAG
>DASVRN010000050.1:0-9615 GCA_036388595.1 Chloroflexia bacterium | reverse complement strand
CGTTTTTGACGAGTTTCAAGGTAGAAAGGCAATATAGAGAATGTACGGACCGAACGAAGACCCGTTCGCGGGCGTTCCACAGGTTGACCCAAAGGCCACTCAGGAGCACTTTGAGCTGGGCGAGGTGGACCTGCTCGACGTGCGGGAGCCAGAGGAGTGGAACCAGGGCCACATAGAGGGGGCGAAGTGGATACCGATGGGCCACTTGCAAACACGCTGGCGCGAGCTTGATGCCGAGCGCAAGCTGGTGGTCGTGTGCCACAGCGGAAGTCGCTCCAATTACGTAGCTGCCATGCTCCGCCAGGTCGGCATCGACGCGGCCAACCTGGAAGGCGGGATGCTCGCCTGGCAAGCGGAGAAATTGCCCGTAACACCCCCCGGCAGCGTGGATGCGCATTAGTTACAATCGGTAGTTTTTCCACATTGCCCGCGCCAATCGGCGGCTGAAACTGTTATAATTAGGCTAGAGAGAGGCGCAGACGGAGCCGCCCGGCATGGTCTGTGGCTCCGTTCTGTTACACAAGGCGTACTGGGGGCGCAACCCGCGCCTCACTGGTCCGTCTTCTACTTAGGGTGCCAGCTTCGGCACCGCACTATTCGCCCATTGCTGTGCGTCCGGCCGCATGCCACGCGGCTTGTTGTCGCGCCTGTAAGACTGTTGAAGTAGTTGAGGTAAAGCCAAAAAGAGATGCTGGTTTCATTCTTACGACATAACAAACGGGCATTTACGGTCCTGGCATGCGCGCTGCTCCTGGCGACCGGAATAGGACCGGCCCAGCAACCCGCCCGCGCCCAGACCCTTGTGGACCCCACGGCTCCCGCCGGTCCCGGCCTGGAGTTTTCGCCGCTGGCGTTGCGCACCGGCGACGGCGAGCTTTTCGGCATGGTGGCCCGCGACCCCTTCTACGAGTTCAACACCGACCCGGTGAGATTTCCCAACCAGCCCAACAAAGTGGCGCTCGAGCGGCAGGCCGCGGAACTGGCTTCGCTGGGCGTGCGCTGGATACGCATGGAGTTCTTCGCTGATTACGACGGCTCCGTGCAGCCCGGCGAGATCAACTGGGAGAAGTACGACTGGTTCATCCGCGAGCTTGCGCCCAAGTACAACCTCAAGGTGCTAGCCCTGCTGAACGTGGGCATGGTGGCGTTCAACGGCGAGACGTTGCGCACGCTGGCCTTCAACGACCCCGCGGATGGTGGTGGCAGCGACCCGAGCGACGGCTCCAACCACTTCATCCGCGTCTTCAAAGCGCGCGCCCAGACGATAGCGGCCCGTTATGGCACCGCGATTAGCGCCTATGAAATCATCAACGAGCCAAACATCAGCTTCGACCTGTGGCTGGACAGCGGGCACGGGTCGGCGGAGATAAAGCCGGAACGCTACGCCGCCCTCATCTTCAACGGCTACCGTGCCATCAAGAGCGTGAACCCCCTGGCGCAGGTGATCGTGGGCGGCATCATGATAGGCTCTCCCCCGGAGGGTCAGGACCACGACCAGTTCGACTACCTGTACCAGCTTTACACGTCGCCCTGGGTGCAGAAGTACCAGGGCGATGGATTCAGCAGCCGTACGGGGTGGAATGTGGTGCCCTGGGACGGCGTGGCGGTACACCCTTACTTCCTCGACCACCCGGACCTTTTCGCCCTGTTGCGCGAGTTCGCCCGCAAGTTCCGGGACCGAGGCGACAGCAAGAGCAAGCTCTGGATCACCGAGATAGGGCAGCAGGCCGTACCGCCCGCCAACCGTGGCGACTCGCCCACCGAGCAGGAGATCAAGCAATCGGACTACCTGCGGGGCCTCTACTCGGGCATCCTGGCGGACTCGGAGCTACGTGCGATAATACCGCACGTCTTCTGGTTCAAGTACGAGGACTTTGTGCCCGGTAACTACACGCACAACTACGGGTTGGTGAGGCTGATGGAGAACGAAGCTCGGACGGGCTACCATTCCTCCGGCTCCGTCGAGATACGCAAGCTCGCCTTCCGCACGTACCAGGAGATCGCCCGTGGAGGCGCTATTACCAACCCTGTAGACGAAGTGCAGGTGCTGGGCACGGACCAGTTGTACTTTGGCGAGACCGGACAGGCAATCGCCCGGCAGTTTACCGACTACTGGCGCGACAACGGCGGCCTGGAGCTATTCGGCTACCCCATCAGCCGCCCCGTGCCGCTCAACGGCTACCTGAGCCAGTTCTTCGAGCGCGCCATATTCGAGTACCACCCGGAGCACACGGGCACACCCTACGAGGTGCAATTGCGGCTGCTAGGCAACGAGTTCACTCAGGGGCGCGCGTTCGACAAGGCTGACACCGCGCTGCTGACCCCCGACATGCTCTACTTCCCTGAAACGGGGCACACCCTGGGTGGGGCATTCCTGAAGTACTGGCAGGAGAACGGTGGACTACCCGTCTACGGCTACCCTATCTCTCAGGAGATAACCGAGGTGTCACCCACTGATGGAAAGGAGTACCAGGTGCAGTACTTCGAGCGCAACCGCTTTGAATACCACCCCGAATTCGTCGGTACGCGCTTCGAGGTGCAACTCGGCCTGCTGGGGGCCAACATGCTCAAGCTTGACTTGTGGTGGCGATAGCTCCTGGGTAACTAAACGCCAAGACGCCAAGACGCAGAGGACGCGCCAAGAGAATAGAGGTTTGGAGAGTAGAAAAAGGACCGGAGTACGTGATGTCGTACTCCGGTCCTTTTACTTACGCTCTAAACCTTAACCTACTTGGCGTGGTCCTTGGCGTCTTGGCGTCTTGGCGTTTAGAAACTGTGCTGAATGTCCCACATTACTTTATTTCCGGGAGGGATACCCAGTCGTAGCCGATCTCCGGGTCGTCGTGCGGTATACGACCTTCATCCTTGGGGTCGTAGGTGTTGGAGGTGACGTACACTAGGTGGGCAGGGCCCCCTATCGCCTTGCAGCCGTGGGCCACGCCGGGGGGTATTTTCAGGATGCGCTGCCCGTAGTCGCCCCCCATGAACAACTCCTGCAGGACACCCTTTGTGGGCGACTCGGCCCTGGTGTCGTAGAGGGCCACCTTGAGCACCCCGACCGGCACGTACCACCAGTCGATCTGCTGCTTGTGGATGTGCCACGCCTTCGCCACGCCGGGGTGCATGAGCGAGTGGCTCAACTGGGCGAAGCCTTCGCCAAAGAAGTCGTCCGTCTTGCGGATAAGCTCGCGAAAGAAACCGCGTTCGTCCGTGTGCGTTACCAGTTCCTTTACCACCACGCCTTCGATATCAGGCATCCTTGTCTCCCTCTAGATCGAAAATAGGCCCTACGGGAACACCCGCTTATGGTTAGTGCTCGCTTTCTTCATCTTCGTCAACTGGTGCCAGTACGCGCTCCTTCAGGTCCGTGAGTATATGGGGCAGGTCTCGCGCCAGGTTCGAGTTGGCGAGCACGCGATTGGCCCCTGCTGCCCTTGCCCTTTTCCGGCCTTCAGCGTCCATATGGGGGCCGAAGGCGATCACCGGCACTGCACGCGCCGACACCTCTCGTATCGCGGCTTCCCAGTCGCCTCTCGAACCCAGGTCCACGACCATGACATCCGCCTCGGCTAAAGGAGCGCCGGGGCGGGCGTTGGTGAAGCGATAGCCTGCCTTCCGCGCCATGTTCTGCAACTGCACGCCGAACATGAGGTCCGTGCAGTACAGCAGCGCCACGGGCTGGCCCTCCGGCTCCCGGCCTGTCTGCATCTTTCCTTCCTGCTCGTTTTGGTTTATCATATTGCCTGCACCAGGTGTAGTAGACGGTAAGCAGCCTTCTTTGAACGCAGAGTCGTGCTGTGAGCCTCTTGACATACCGGTTGCTACTCGTGGCATTTGTATCAGATGTTCAACCAGTAGTCAAGCAGAAATCCGACTGTATTAGCAGGGGTCGCGTCTCGTGTCGAACTTTTGGGAAGGGCCGGACAACAGTAGCTGGCAGAACCTGGCCTCGCGCCTGGAGGAGCAGACGCGCGTCTTCTGGGCTATCGACTCCATCTCCAACGCCATCAACTCGACGCAGACCACCCAGGAACTGTTGGAGAGCGCGCTGGCGCGGATTGCCGAGGTGACGGGCGCGCACAGGGGAGGCATTTACGTGCCCCAACCCGACGGCACGTGGTTGCTTGAGGTGCGGCACAACCTGCCGGGAGAGCTTAACGAGAAGCGAGCAGTCTTAGCGCCCGACGAACCCGCACTGCGCCTGGTACTGGAGTCCGGCGGCGCTGTCACCCGTAGCGAGCGGCTAGAGGAGTCTGGCGGGCTTATATCGTCGGCCGCCAAGGAAGCGGGCACGCAGAGCTGGGCCGCCATAACCATAATGGCCGTCAACACGATCTGGGGCGTGCTCACCCTTTCCAGCCACAACTATAACGCCTTCAACACGGTGCATCTCGAATTGCTGCGCGTGGTGGGGCAGCTACTCGGGCTGTCGATCTCCAACGCGGTAATGCACGAGAAGGCGTTGGTAGCCGCTGATAGCGAGTTCCGGCGGCGTGTGGCCGAGATGGAGACCGTGCTGGGCAGCATGTCCGACGGCTTGCTCATGTGCGATAACTCCGGCACCATCATCCGAGCCAACCGGGCCGCCGCGCGCATCCTGGGCATGCCGATGTCGAGCCTCGTGGGCAGTTCCGTCTTGAGGGGTGCCTGGCGCGCCAATTCCAGCGAAATGCTGGATGATGCGGAGGACGATGCGGACTGGCCGTTAGGCAGGGTATTCGCGCGGGGCGACGAGTGCAGGAACTACCACATCAGGTGGGTGGTGCGCGACGACGAGCGGGTGTTGAGCCTGACCGCCTCTCCGGTGCGGCGGCCCGGCGGCGGGCGTGACGGTGCGGTGATACTGGTGCGCGACATCACGGAAGAGCGCGAGGCCGACGTCATGAAGGAGGAGTTCCTGAGCATCCTCTCTCACGAGCTGCGCGGACCCCTCACCGTGATCAGCGGCTACGCCCAGATGCTCTCCCGGCGGCTCGGCAGGCTCGGCCTCCAGGAAGAGGTCAATTACGTGTCGCTCGTCAAGGAAAACGCCCTTAGAATGAGCGGCATGGTGGGCGACCTCGTGGACTCCGGGCGGCTGGAGTCGGGCGTGCAGGCCATCAACAAGGAGCGTGGCGACCTGGGGGCGTTGGTCATGAGCGTGGCCGGGCGTATCAGCACAGAGCAGAGCCACGCGCCCAACTTCCACACCTTCGACGTACGCATCGAGCCGGAACTGCCCGAGGTGAAGATGGACGCTCGACGCATCGACCAGGTGCTCACCAACCTGATGACCAACGCGGTCAAGTATGCCCCTTCGGGTGGTGCTATCACCGTAGCCGTGGAGCGCACGCCGCCCGACAAGCATTTTGCCCTGCCCGCCAGCGAGTACACCACCGCCGAGCTGGCCCCGGCAAGCCTCATGGTGTCGGTGACGGACCAGGGCGCGGGAGTGCCGCCCGAGGAGCGCAGACGCATCTTCGAGCGGGCGTACAGGGGGGACCGGGGCAAGGAGATCAGCGCTCAGGGGCTGGGGCTGGGCCTCTACATTTCGCGCCTGGCGGTGGAGGCGCATGGGGGCCACATCGGCGTGGAGGAAGGTCCGGGCGGCGTGGGTAGCACCTTCTGGTTCACGGTGCCCCTAGAGTAGTCGCACCGCCGAGACCTTCCAGGTGGCACAGGCGGTTGGCGAACAGGATGCTGCGTTCGGTGCCGTCCACCCGCCACAGGTGCATACCCGTATCTCCGGTGTGCAACCACACCTCGATTCCAACCGGCAGGCGCGCGAACGCCCGGAACAGCATGCTAATCATTCCGCCATGAGCGACTATTAACAGCCGCCCCGCGTCCGCGTACTGCGTCGTGAGGCGCGACCAGACTTCCTCGGCGCGGAAGCGAAACTCCAGCATCGACTCGCCGCATGGCCCACGCTCGTGCGGAGGCCTCTCAGTCTCGCGGACCGGGTAAAGGCGTTCCGCTTCATCGTACGGCAGCCCCGCCAGTGCCCCGTTGTCGAACTCCATCAGCCCCTCATCATATGCGACGGTCATTCTGCAAGCAGCCGCCGTTATCTCAGCCGTTTCCGAGGAGCGCTTCAAGGGGCTGGCTACAATGGCCGACGGAACGCAGTTGCCCGCTATCCACGCGGCCGTCATGCGGGCTTGCTCCCGGCCAAGCTCGGTCAGGGGGAAGTCGGCGCGGCCCTCATGCCTGTTCTCGATGTCGGCCACCGACTGGCCGTGTCGAAGCACCAGTATCTCTAGCAACTCTCTTGGCCTTCCGTGCGTAAGGATAGATGAGTATAGGCGCTGGCGTGCGTAGATGTCAAAGCTGTGTTTCAGGACTCACTTCCCCCTTGTCATTCCGAACGTAGTGAGGAATCAGGTGGGTAGATAGGGTGCTGAATTGGAGCAGGCAAGTGGCAAAGCCATGTCGGGGTCGCATTGCAGCAGAGAACGGCAGCCACCTGATTCCTCACTACGTTCGGAATGACAAGGGGGGCTTGGCTCTCCCGACGGCGCGGGAAACACACTGTCACAGCGCACAATGGCAACCTTTTTGCTATGTAGTCGTATAGCCGGTTGAATTCAGGGCGATACTACTGGCATGCGAAAGACTTTGGGACTGTTAAGCCTGCGATCAAAGGCAGCAAATCACTTTGGCGGTAGATGGTAAGCATGATAGACATCCTGGACGAACGACAATTGGAGATAAGGCACGCCGAACGGCAGGCGCTTGGGCAGTTGCTACAGGCCATCGAGCCGCTGGAGCCTGACCCCAAAGACAGCGGGGCGCTACGGCAGGCTGTGGAGGACCTGGAGGAGCTTTTCCTGCTCGTAGTGGTGGGTGAGTTCAACGCGGGCAAGTCGGCCTTCATCAACGCTCTCCTGGGGCAGAAGGTGCTGCCCGAAGGCGTAACACCTACCACCGCCACCATCAACCTCCTGCGCCACGGCGATCAGCCCACCGAGCGCCTCGTCTCCGATTTTGTGACCGAGCGCACCTTCCCCGCCGAATTCCTGCGCGAAATCAGCATCGTGGACACGCCGGGCACCAATGCCATCATACGGCGGCACGAGGAGTTGACCCGCACCTTCGTGCCCCGCTCTGATATGGTGCTCTTTCTTACCTCCGCCGACCGCCCCTTCACTGAGTCGGAGCGGGGCTTCATGGAGACGATTCGCGAGTGGGGCAAGAAGATCGTCGTCGTGCTCAACAAGATCGACCTGTTGCAGACGACGGAGGACCTCGACCGCGTGCTCCACTTCATCCAGGAGAACAGCCTGGCGCTCCTGGGCCAGCAACCGGAGATTTACCCCGTGTCGGCCCGGCTCGCGCAGAGGGCGCGTGAGATGCAGCCGGGGATCGAGCGGGACGCCATCATGAACGCCAGCCGCATGGAGCAACTGGAGAAGTACATCTTCAGCACCCTGGACGAAGTAGGCCGCATCCGCCTCAAGCTATCCACGCCGCTGGGCATCGCGGGGCGGGTGGCGGAGAGGTACCACCAGGTAACGCGCACCCGGCTGGCGGTGCTGGCCGAGGACTTCAAGACGGTGGAGAACATCGAGGGCCAGATAGGGCTGTACCGTGGCGACATGGAGCGGGAGTTCGCGGGCCGCCTGTCGCAAATTGAAAACATCATCTACGAGATGCGAGAGCGCGGTGACGCCTTCTTCGAGGAGACTTTGCGCGTGGGCCGCATCCGCGACCTGCTCAACTCCGAGAAGATAAAGCGCGAGTTCGAGGACCGGGTAGTATCCGATAGCGCCCGGCGCATTGACGATGCGGTGAGCGGCCTCATCAACTGGATGGTGGACCAGGACCTACGGCTGTGGCAGGCGGTGATGCAGTACGTCAGCCGCCGCAGAGATGCCGGGGTTGCCTCCACTCGAGGGTTTGACGAGCACGTGATAGGCAGCATCGGTGGGCAATTCGAGTCTAATCGCGAGTCGTTGCTGCGTTCGGTGGTGCTCGAAGCGCGCCGGGTGGTTGAGACCTACGACCGCAGGCAGCAGGCCGACGCCATAGCCCAGGACATGAGGACAGCGGTAGGACAAATGATGGTAGCAGGCGGCGGGGTGGCCGTGGGCGTGCTTGTGTCGCTGGCCTTCGCGGCGGCCTTTATCGATATCACGGGCATCACAGCCGCGCTGCTGTCGGGGGCGGCTGGCCTGTTCGTGCTGCCATACCGCAAGCGTAAGGCCAAGCAGGAGTTTCGCGAACGCACCGAGGAGCTACGTGACAAGCTCGTAGCCGCCATGAGCACCCAGTTCAACACGGAGCTTGACCAATCGACCAACCGCATCAGGGAAGCACTTGCCCCGTACACCCGCTTCGTGCGGCTGGAGCAAACCCGCATGACGGCGGCCGACATTGAATTGAGCCGCATCCAGGAGAGCCTCGACTCGCTACGGGCGCAGGTGGAGACAATAGGCAGGTAACGCATTTCAAGGATAGAGGAGAGCAACATGGAAAATACATCCCAGAACAGTGGCGGCGACCCGGAAGAGCAGGACGTAGCCAAGCTAGGAGGCCCCACAGCGCAGGCAATGGGCACCGAGTACCAGATGGTGTCGGAGGCGGGCACAACAACCGCACAGGCCGCCGGAGAAGTCTCAGGTGAGGCCGCTGGAGCCGACCACATGGAGCACGCCGGGCGCGAGCCGGAATATTATTACAGCAAGCAATCCGCGCAGGGCACGGCAGACGGTGGCGAGATGGTCAACAAGCCCCACGACACCCTGGGCGAAATCGGCCGCCATCGCCAGGCGCAGCCTGAAGCCCGTGAGGAACATGGGGAGAAGGGAACGTAGTCTTCTGCTGAATTGGAGCCACGCATGTCTAGTCCAGCAGGTGACACTGCGTCTCATGTACCAGAAGTGAGCGTCCGCCGCGCAACGCCGCAGGATGGACCCACCATCGTGCGTCTCATTACCGCGCTGGCTGACTTTGAGAAGCTACCACCTCCCGATGAAGCGGCACAATCCCGGCTCCTGAACGACGCATTTGGCCCCCGGCCGCGCTTCGAGATCTTTCTTGCCGAGCAAGAGGGTGCGGTAGCCGGGTACGCTTTCGTCTTTGAGACCTACTCCACGTTCCTGGCCCTGCCGACCCTGTACCTGGAAGACTTGTTCGTCCTGGAAGAGTACCGGGGCAAGCGCGTGGGATACGCCCTGTTCCTCCACTGCGCCCACGAAGCGGTGCGGCGGGGCTGCGGCCGCTTCGAGTGGACCGTGCTCGACTGGAACCAGCACGCCATCAGCTTCTACGAGCGCCTGGGTGCCCGGCATCTGGACGACTGGCGCATTTACCGGCTTGACCGAGCTGGGCTGGGGAGTCTGGCGTCTGAAACGTGAAACGTGGTTCTGAAACGTGAAACGTGAAACGTGATGCGGCTTCTGTTATAGGGTACGTGAAAGGGGGAGTGGTATTGCAGGACCATCTCCCCCTCTTGTCATTCTGAGCGTAGCGAAGAATCAGCCACTTTGTCTTGATCGTGGCTATCCTAGCACCCAAGCCCCACCTTGTCATTCTGAGCGCAGCGAAGAATCTCGTCCTACACCAGGATGTTTCCTTTTTCTTACGGGACTTGGTTGCTGTAAGAAGTATGGTACTTGGGTGCTGTTGAACGAG
>DASVRN010000049.1:0-10656 GCA_036388595.1 Chloroflexia bacterium | reverse complement strand
GGGGGAGGTGGGGGAGGTGGGGGAGGTGGGGGTGTGGGAACCAGACTCGTCGGCGCTCCTCACTCGCGGTTCTTGGGGGTATGAGCGGAACGCGAACTCCTTCGCATTCAGGTCCAATTCAGGCTGGGAACCCTGCTGTTGCTCGGTTTCAAATGCCTGTAGGAGCTTGCCTATGTAATCTGGCATGATTCCGCAGGCGGCAGCTTCGAGAAGCAGGTGGGCCATAGGCATGCCTTCGTCCACAAACATCCGGACGTAGCCCTCCGGCTCAGCCAGCTTCAGTGCCCCTTCCAACGGCATGAGAGCAGCAGGCATGTCGCCTTTCTCATGGTGAGCAAGTGCCTGCAATACCATAATTTCGACCACGCTTCCCGTTCTCTCTCCTGCTTCCGCTGCTTGCAGGAGGCGCTCCAACAGGCTCATCGCCTCGTGAATCGCGCTATCTACGCGATCGCTCGTATACCGGGCGATGAGCATTCTGGCGAGGGTGATGTGCTCGAACTCGCGCACGTAGCTGAGGTCGTCGCCAGAGGACAGCCCCGCCTCACGCGCCCACTCCAGAACTTCGGCCAACCTTCCTTGCCTAATCCACACCCGCGCCTTGAGTGCCGCAACGGGACGCACGTAGGGGTCAGGGCTTCTGATATTGATATACAGGCGCTCCGCCTCGTCGAGCAGGTCAAGAGCGCCACCGAAGTCTCCTTGGGCCTCCTTGATTCGCGCTATCGCAACGTACCAGCGATACCGGTTTTCCGGTATCCAAGCGTGCACGTCCAGCTCCTTACTTTTCAGCAAGCACTGTGAAGCAGCTTCCAGGTCATTATGCTCACGGCGCAGTTCACTCATTCCCACATACAGGTCCGCTGTTGGCAGGGGCACGGGTTTGCCCTCTTCAGCCGCGAGCTTCAATGACTGCTCATAGATTCTCTCCGCCTCGCGGAGACGACCTTGCGCCGTCCTGATGTCCGCCAGCATAAATGCGACACTGATCAACTGGGTGATGTCGCCGATCCGCCGCAGACTCGCCGTGCTGTTGACAAAGGACCGGTAGGCTGCCTCCAGGTCTCCGCTGTTCCAGGACGCGAGCCCCAGGAGTGCAGCTGCGGCGCCACGCCACAAATGGTCGTCTTCAGGCAGGAGGTCCAGCGCCCGCCGGGCGTAGGTCACGCTGCCGGACACATCGCCAAGGGCTCCGGCGTGATAGGCACGGGTGATGGCCGTTATCCCCGGCAGGCACCGAAACTCCTCTTCGTCCACGACGACCATCGGGGCCGATGGAGCTTCCGGTCGTTCGCTTATGCGCGCCGCACCATCGAGCGACCGTTCGGCATCCCGCAGGCGGTCCTCGCTCGCCTCCAGATCGTGAGAGAGCAACGCCACGGCATAGTACGCGCTGAGCACGGGGCGAGTGCGAACCAGCTCGTCCGGCAATGCCTTCAGCCAGCCGAGGAACGTCTGATCCTGTCTACTGATGAGCATGGTTCGAGCCTCCAGCTCGACCAACCCTGCTGCTCGCCCAGGATCCTCAGCGGCAAACGCATGGCGGATCGCTTCGAATGGCAGGCCGTGCTGCTCGTACCACGCGCTGGCCCGCCGATGCAACGCAGGTACCCACTCGGGGTGTTCCTCCATCAAGTGCGCGTGCAGAACCTCGGCGAAGAGGTGATGATAGCGATACCAGCGCCGCTCGTTGTCCAAGGGGACTATGAACAGGTTAAACCTCTCCAGGTTCTCCAGCATTGCCTGCGATGCTATCACGTGTGATAATCCCACAGGGGATGCATCGCTGTTTGGGTTGAGCACCGCATCACATAAGGAGGCGCACATTCGCCGGAGAATAGAGGTCCGCAGCAGAAAAGAGCGCACCTCTTCGCTTTGGCGCTCAAGCACTTCTTCGGCAAGGTAATCTATTATGAAGCGGCTGCTACCCGTGAAAGACTGTATGAAGCCAGTAGCATCTTTGTGACCCTGCAAGGAGATTGCGGCCAGTTGTAGACCTGCAATCCAGCCTTCGGTGCGGGCTTCCAGAGCTGTAACCTCTTCCGTCGAGAGGTCGAGGCCCCTGATTTGGTTAAGAAATCCTGCGGCTTCTGATAAGGTAAAACGCAAGTCTGTCGCACGCAGTTCCGTCAGTTGATCCCGGGCACGCAGTCGTGCCAATGGTAGCTGCGGGTCCTCACGGGTGGCAATCACCAGGTGCATCTGTGGTGGTAGGTGCTCAATCAGAAAGGCAAGGGCCTGATCAACCGGTTTGACATCAATAACATGATAGTCGTCCAGCACGAGCACGAACCTGTCCGGAATGGTGGTGATTTCATTGAGCAGGGCCGTCAGTATTGATTCGGTTGGGGGTGGCTGAGGAGATTGGAGCATGCTGAGTAGGCCTTCTCCAATATTGGGCGCAACCGTCCGTAGTGCAGCGATGAAGTAGGACAGAAAGCGTGTAAGATCGTTATCCCCTTCGTCCAGCGACAGCCAGCCCACCTGCTGGTCGCAAGCGGCGACCCAGGTGCTGACCAGCGTGCTTTTACCGAAGCCAGCGGGCGCACAAATGAGGGTGAGTTTACGATGCAGACCCTCATCCAGCCGCTCGATCAGGCGAGCTCGCTGCACTACCTTGGGCGAAGGTGGAGGGATATAGAGTTTAGTAGATAAAATTAGGGTAGGCATCGATCAACTCATGTGCTTTCACCACCGGGCAAGCGAAGGACTAATCACTAGCAGATTTGTGGACACCTGACGGTTCGACTACAACAGACCCAACGCCCTGCCCCGTGCTACCGCTTCGGTGCGCCTTTGGACCTGTAATTTGCCAAAGATTTTCAAATTGTGCCCCTTCACCGTGCTCAACACAAGGAAAAGATGCTCGCTGATCTCACGATTCGAGAGTCCCTCAGCCATAAGTTGCAACACTTCTATCTCTCGTTGGCTTAATGGCTCGGTCAGGGGCTGGATTGGGAGGGCATGGGAGACTAAGGGGACTGCGGGCAGATACGAGGTAACTTTGTTCTCCGCCTTCGCCGATTCAAATACAGCCAGCAAAGTACCTATGTAGTCGAGCATTAGTCCACGAGAGGCTGCTTCGGTGAGGAGCTGTGCCATCGGCAACCCTTCATCGACAAAGGTACGGATGAAGCCTTCTGGTTCTGCAAGCGCCAGCGCATCCCCCAGCACTTGCACAGCCTGGTCCTCTTCCCCGTGTGCATAGAGAGTGACCGCCTGCAAGACCATAACTTTGAGCCGTTCATCCTCCCAACCCTTAGCCTCTGCATTTTGGCGCAGTGGCTCCAACACCGCCAGTGCCGTGGCCGAGTCTCCCTGCGCGAGGTGAACACGGGCCTGACTGAGGGGCAGGTCGTGCGTCTCAGCCAGTTGAGCGGCCTCCGCCAGGTTGCCCTGGTGAATTAAGATCAGCACCTGCGCGGCTGCAACATCAGGCATCCTAAACATGAAGTTAAGCTGGCGCACGAACTCTTCCGCCTCATGCAAAAGAGCGACCGCGCCAGGCAGGTCTCCCTGGACAAGTTTCAGGCGGGCGTGCAATACCCCGCAGGCAGCAATGGTTTCGACGCTATCCATCTGGCGAGTCAGTTGGAGGCATTGTTGCCCGTGCTGCTCCGCGGCGGCCAGGTCGTTCCATTGGTAGTATATTTGGGCCAGGCCGAGATGGGCATTGCAGGCAATCGGACGCGGCGGATCACCTGCCAAAAGGATGGCGCGCCGGTAGGTCTCCGCCGCCAGATGGAGCTGGTTGTCCGCTTCCTGAACCTGGCCCAGACAGAGTGTAGCCGCCGTAGTGTAGATGGAAGGCCCAAACGACTTACTGATAGAAATAACTTCGGCATAGGCTCGGCTGGCCGCTGCACGGTCTCCCTGGAGGTGGTAGGCATGTCCCAGCGTAAAGTTAGCGGCGGTGCGCAGCGGCAGATTGCTGGACGACAGATACTCCAGGGCGCGGCGCGACTGGGCAAGTAGAGTTTCTACATCGTGCTGCATGACAGCCAACGTGGCCCGCAAAGAGGCAATACGTCCTATAAGGTCTCGGGTTTCTTCGTCCGGTTCGATGCCTTGCAGGGCGGCTTCAGCAGCTTGTAACTTCTCTTCGACGGCGGTAGGTTGGCCGGTCATCATCAATACCGAGGCGTATGTCACCCACAACGAGGGCCGGGCATTCAGCACTACTGCAGGCAACGAGCCCAACCAGCTTCCTATCGGGGCGCCAGCGCCACGAAAGTGTAGAGGCACGCCCTTTCCTTCAATGAGGCGTTCAGCGCGCTCGATATCACTAGCGGAGACCGCATGCTGGAACGCTTCAATCTCCAAGCCGTTGTCTTCATACCATTGACTGGCACGTATGTGTAATTCTGCAACGCTGTCCTTTTCATCCCTTGCAGACGAGGCAGCACGCAGGCCCAGTCGCTGTCGCAACAAATCAGCAAAGAGATGGTGATAGCGGTACCAACATCTCTCGTTGTCCAATGGGACGATGAACAGGTTGGACCGCTCCAGTTTCTCCAGCATTGCCTGTGACGAGATTAGTTCTGGCGAGCCTGGGGGAGCCGCTTCGCTGTTTGGGTTGAGCACCGCATCACATAGCGGGGCACACATTCGCTCAAGAATGGATGTCCGCAAAAGGAACACTCTTACCTCTTCAGGTTGGCGCTCAAGCACTTCTTCGGCAAGGTAATCTATTATGAAGCGGCTGCTACCGGTGAAAGACTTTATGAAGCCGGTGGCATCTTTGTGCCCTTGCAAAGAAATAGCGGCCAATTGCAGACCGGCAATCCACCCTTCCGTGCGGGCTTCCAGGGCTTCGATGTCTTCGGCAGAGAGGTTTAGACCCATTGCATGGTTGAGAAATCCGGCGGCTTCTGAGGGGGTAAAACGTAAGTCTGTGACGCGTAGTTCGGTCAGCTGGTCTCGGGCACGCAGTCTTGCCAGAGGGAGTTGTGGGTCCTCACGGGTGGCAATCACCAGATGCATCTGTGGTGGCATGTGCTCAAGTAGGAATGTGAGGGCCTGGTCTACCGGCTTGGCATCAATGACGTGATAGTCGTCCAGTACGAGCACGAACTTATCTCGGATAGTGGTAATCTCATTGAGAAGCGCGGTCAGAATTGCTTCGACCGACGGTAGCTGGGGGGATTGCAGTAAACGCGAGACCCCTTCTCCGGTGCTTGGCGCAATCGTCTGCAAAGCAGCAACAAGGTGGGTCAGAAAGCGCGTAAGATCGTTATCCCCTTCGTCCAGCGATAGCCAGGCGACGGGTGGACCGCAGGTGGTCACCCATGCACCGGTCAGCGTTGTTTTACCGAATCCGGCAGGGGCACAGATGAGGGTCAACTTGCGGTGCAGACCTTCATTCAGCCGTTCGACCAGGCGAGGGCGGGAGACAGCTCTAGGCCGAGCCGGAGGGATATAAAGTTTAGTTGCTAAGACAGGTGTAGACATGGCCTACCTGTAAACCTCCTACCCAGACTGCCCATACTTCAAGAAGTAGCGTTGAGTGCATGCCTCTATGGCGGGCAGTAAATGCACGCTAATGCACGCTATCGTAACTCGAATTGCGCTATACCCGCAGTATATCCGCTCGGCACTACATCTACTAGATCCCAGGGCTGATGTTTTCAAGCGATCTCCGCTGCAGCGGCCGGTTGTGAGGACGCTGAAAGCTGCGCACGACCGAAGCCCCGCCTAGACTTCAAGAGTTTTGAGGCAATATTCGAAAAGGTATTGACAAGTTAGAGCTCAAACCTTCCTCGGCCTGTGGTCGGTGCCACAGGGGTATCTCGCCTACAAGTCGGGGATGTTCCCCAAGGGGTTAGGCATCATCCTCGTCGACGGCGGGGTCTTCTACCTGGTAGACATGCTCTCGAAGTTTCTAGTTCCTGATTTCGCCGCGATGGTCACCAGTTTCCGTCCGTTTTCAGAGAGGCCCTTCCGCAACGTCGAGGCACCAAGGTTAGGGACTTCATGTTTGAGCCAGCGCCTGGTGAACACCTTCTGCAGGACTTAGGGCAACGCGGATAAAAACTCGGGTCTCGGAGAATGCAAGCTGCAACGGACCCTGGCGCACGAGAAATGCCCCGCGCCCCATATCCTTAGCTTCTACGGGAGTGGCCATGCAAGCTATATAGTGAGATGTGCCTTTTTAGCGTGGCTCTCATTTGTGACCACTCCCAAAGTTAATTGATCTACGGCGCCCGAGTTAATTAGTTTACGCGATGTACGGTCGCTTGCTTTGCCTCAATATGACAGGGCGGTCAGATTAATAGGTGAACAGGTGAACAGGTGAACAGGTGGCCGAGCAGACAAACAACCGGAGAAAGAACAAGCACCGAAGGAGACAAATAAGGATGAATTTAAAGGCAGCCCTCAGGGCAACATTCTCGGGTATTCTATTCGTGTTACTAATGGGTGGGCTGCTCTTGAGTAGTCTCTTCTCCGAAGGCAGCGTGATGGCCGCCGGCAAGATCGCTACCGGCAGCCCATCGCCGCGAGCCGCCGGTGAGAGCATTCCCTCAGCTTCGGTCAAATCGTCATCGCCGTTGGTCACAGGCAATCAGTTTTATTCCTCCATTGCCTTCAACCCCGCCGCAAACCAGTACCTCGCGGTCTGGATAGACACGCGCAATGATGGCATGATAACAGACATCTATGGGCAGCTGCTAGCGGGCGACGGCTCCCCCATCGGTACCAACTTCGCTATCAGCACAGCAACCAGTTATCAGAGCGCACCACGCGCCTCCTATGGCTCAGTAAGCAACACCTATATGGTGGTGTGGCAGGATCTCCAGCCAGGCGGCAATAACTGGGACATCTACGGGCAAAGGGTATCTGCCACAGATGGCTCGTTGCTCGGCGGCGCGCTCCCCATCCTGGTTGACGCGAATGTGGAACTCGTCCCCTCCATAGCATACAGTCCGGCAACCGACCAGTTCCTGGTAGTGTGGTTCACGTATATTGGCCAGAGCGGCAACGCTGATGTGTTTGGGCGTTTCATTTCGTCCGGCGGTACGGTAAGTCCAGGTACGATCTCCATTACCGTTACGGGCAACGTGGAGAGGTTCCCATGGGTAGCATACGACCCCGACGCCGGGCAGTTCCTGGTCCTGTGGGCCGCCGACCTGAGCAATACCAATATTGACATTCAAGGGCAGCTAGTCAACAACAGCGGTGTTCTGCAAGGCAACGTAATCAACGTTACAACCAATACGAGCCGGCAACTCGCCCCAACCGCCGACTACAACCCGGTGCAGAAGCAGTGGTTCGTAGGCTGGACAGACGAGCGTGCAGGCAGCGGAGCATTTGATGTATATGGACAGCTAATCACAGGTGGCACGGGCGCTCTGCAAGGAGACAACTTTCCAATTTCTACCAGTAGCGATGGTGAGCTTATCTATGCGGTGAGCTATAGTATATCGGCGGGCCGGTATATGGTGCTGTGGGACAACAGCTACGAACCCACTCCGTGGCACGTTTCGGCCCGCCTGTACGAAGGCGATGGTACGCCCGTGGCCGCCGCTTTCCCCGTGCTGAACACCGCCCAGGCTTACAACAACCAGGATAGCCCCGCGGTCGCCCCTATGACCAACCCCGCGGGCTTCATGGTAGTCTTCAACAACAAGACGTCCGGTGGCGACTACGATTCGTGGGGCCAGCGCGTGGGCCATGATACCCGCATGTTCGGTAGCAGCTTCCCGATAGCGCCGCTGCCTGACCTGCTGCCTGCGCCCACTACCTGCTCAACCGAGTATTCGGACGTACCACCCGGCTCGACGTACTACAACTTCGTGCGCTGCCTTGCCTGTCGTAACGTGCTTTCCGGCTACGTAGATGGCACTTTCAAGCCGGGCAACAACGTGACGCGAGCGCAGCTCTCAAAGATCGTATCAAACGCAGCCGGCTTTAGCGACACGCCCACGATCCAGATATTCCAGGACATCCCGCCCGGCAGCGGCTTCTACGAGGTAATCGAGCGGCTCGCGGTGCGCGGGGTCGTCAGCGGTTATGCCTGCAACAGTGCTCCCGACATTCCCTGCATGCCCGGCAGCAACCGCCCATACTTCCGCCCCGGTGACAACGCGAGCAGAGGTCAGATCGCCAAGATTATCTCGCAAGCCGCTGGCTTCCAGGACCCGACGCCTGAGCAGACATTCCAGGACGTGCCCGCTTCCAATCCGTTTTTCCCGTATGTCGAGCGCCTCGTGCTGCACAAGGTCATGTCGGGCTACACATGCGATAACGCCGATCTCATGTGCGTCGCCCCTGGTAACCTGCCCTACTTCAAGATAGGTGACAAAGCCACTCGCGGCCAAATCTCAAAGATGGTCGCCAACACCTTCTTTCCTGCCTGCCAGGTCCCATAAACATGGGCAAGACCCAGTGACGGCAATAAGCGCTGACCTTTAAAGTATGATAATAAGGGAAAGAGCAGGCAATTTAGGAGCACAGGCTCTTTCCCTTTTGGTGTTTGTCTATGGGTGTGATCAAGACCGAGCACGGGCAGCAGGGGAGATAGGAGGTTGGGCTGAGTATGGACTGGACACGAGAAACACCGGGAGAGCCAGGCTGGTACTGGTACGCAGTCAATAGTAACGATGTGCCCCGGCCCGCACAAGTATGGGAACCCTTCGGTAGGAACAGCCCGTTGGTGGCGCGCGTGGACGGGAACACGTGCGAAGCCGACCGTCTTATTGGATATTGGCAAGGGCCGATAGAGTTACCGGCCCCACCACAAGATGCCTCCGGTTAATGCCTGGTATATAGGTGCTCGATGAGTTGCTCTCATGCTGAAAGGTGTCACCTACATCTGACCTCAACCGCCGCTATACCACAGCTATGAGGCCTGTATTCCCAGGTGCTAATGCTCCCTCTTTGGGAGGTCTGCTGTTCTCGGCTTGTTTTATACCGTAACTAGCACATCCATGTTGCCGCCCAGCATGGACCCGCCATGTTCTTGCGTTATCGCACCCGGTTGCAGCATACTGGCTTCTCTAAATCTGTTGTGTGGAGCGCATGCTATGAGAGTAATCATCATCAGTGACATGGAAGGGGTATCGGGCATCGTCAAGTGGCAGCAGGTGATGGGCGGGGAGGCGCTGTACCAGGAGTGCCGCAAGCTCTACACGGAGGAGATCAACGCGGCGGTGCGTGGGGCGAGAGCGGGTGGGGCCACCGAGATAGTGGTGATGGACTGCCACGGCGCGGGTGGCCCCTGGTCCTTCAACTCCCTCATCCCCGACATGCTCGACCCTGGCTGCGAGTACGTAGTGCAGGAAAAGTGGACCGGCTACACCGGCGCGCTGGAACAGGGCTGCGAGGCCGCCTTGTTCGTCGGCATGCACGCCATGGCCGGTACTCCCCTGGGCGTGCTGAGCCACACCGTCTCCAGTGAAGCCTGGCACAACCTGTGGTTCAACGACGTGCTGGTTGGCGAGACGGGTATCAACGCCGCGCTGTGCGGCACCTGGGGCTGCCCCGTGCTCCTCGTCACGGGAGACCAGGCCACCTGCGACGAGGCGCGCGCCCTGCTGGGAGACGACCTCAAGACGGTAGCAGTCAAGCAGGGCCTGGGCAGGTACACGGCCCGCCAGATTCCGCCCGTTCGCGCCCGCGAGCTAATCGAGGACGCCGCCGAACAGGCAATGAGAGAGCGCCGCCCCGTGCCTCCTTACGACCCCCGCAAGCCCTGTGAAATCAAGGTCGAGTTCGTGTCGCCCGACCGAGCCGAGCCTTATCGCAACAAGCCGGGTGTGCAGATAGTAGCGCCCAGGCTGCTGGTGTCGACGGCGGACGATTGGTGGTCCGCCTGGAAGCAGTTCTGGTTGTAGCTGTTGTAAGCTATAGAGAGTGGGACTCCTACATGGGGGTGAGACCAATGAGCGTACGCCAGGGTGTCCTTATTGCAGGTCTGCTTTTGCTTGCCGGCATAGGAACCTGGGCTATGCTCGACGCGGGTATGACTTTGCCTCGGAAGCTTGCAATCCCGTCTCCCACAGCTATGTCCCTGCCAACCCAGCCATCCACGACACCACACCAGGTCCCCACTGAGTCTGTGTCCTCTCCCGTTATGGACGCCACGCCACCAGTATCAAACAATGGTTTTGAAGACGTGATAAGAGACTTCGCGTTCGTGGGCACCCAGAGCGTGTGGATTGTGGTCCACGGCGAATTGCTGCATACAACCGACGGGGGCGGGCACTGGGCCAGGCAACACAGCCGGAACGTAACTCATGTTGCGTTTGCCGATAAAGCTCACGGGTGGATCGTTACAGACACTGCAATAATGGGTACCAAAGACGGTGGTGAGACCTGGCAGGTCCAGTTTCCAGCGACACCCGGACCAACGCCTGCACAGACAAGCGTGCCCTCTTCCGTAATCAATGCAGGCGAAATCAACGCCCTCAGCTTTGTATCTCCTCAACACGGCTGGGCGTCGGCAGGCGTAGGGCTGCTGGCTACCACGGACGGGGGCAAACACTGGCTACCGATCAATGCCGGTCAGCGGGTTGCCCAGGTCAGGTTTACGGACGAGTTGCACGGTTGGGGCTTCGCGGGTGGCGGCGCCGAGAACCCATTGCTCAACCATAGCACCGACGGCGGGCAGACCTGGCGGACCTGGCGAGGTGAGCCTGGTTGTAATTGGTACAAGAG
>DASVRN010000048.1:0-18971 GCA_036388595.1 Chloroflexia bacterium | reverse complement strand
CTCATGTACCAGTTGAAGTCCATGGTCGCCTGGCGGCCCTGGAAGCTGTTGTTGGCATCCGTCGGGAGTTGCACGGCTATCTTGACGTAGACCGAGGCCCCCGCGGCCAATCCGCTGCCGACAGTCAGGCCGCTGCCCGAAGAGCCGTATGCGGTCTGGAAGGCAGAGAGCGTCTTGGTGGCCTCCGAGAAGTCGCAGGTAGCGCCCGTGGCCCCGCCGTAGAGGCAGGCGGAGGGGGTGGTGAAGCTTGCGTCGGAGTACTGCTGGACGTAAAGCTGCACCTTACCGCACGCCAGGCCGGTGCCGAAGTACGACTCGCCGCTGCTGTTGGCGTTGGTGCAGGCGGTGGAGAAGAGCTTGAGGGCCGAGGCCGCCAGGGAGCCTTCGTTCTTGACGGTCAGCGTCTGCGAAGCGGTGTCGCCGGGCTTGCGCACGGTGGCGTTGATCAACTGGTCGCAGTTGGTGTTGCTGTTCGTATCGGTGTTGCCGCCGCCGGTCGAGAAGCAGGTGGTGCCGCCGGTCTTGGTGTTGCTGAGCACCAATGTGCCCGCCTGGAAGGTGTTGTTCGGGTTGGTGGTCTGGGCCGTAAAGGTGGCGAACGTCCCCGAGCCGAGGACCCCACTCACCATGCCCAGGACCATTACCGTGAGCAGCACTTTCTTCAGATTGCCGGTGTTCCTCAGAGTACCTAGATTAACCATTAGATAATTCCTCCAAAAAGATAATGTGTGGCCGTCCTGAGTCCGCGTGCTCTTTAGCAGGCACATCGAATCGGACCGGATGTATAATCGGGCCTGTGGCCGGAAAATCGGTACTTACGATGCCACAGTCTGACACTTCTAGTAGCACTGTACGGCATGGGGGACCAAAGGGTAATAGGATTAAGGTCTCATCTTCCCGTACACTTCGGTACTATCGGTCCTAAAAGTAGGGACTACAGTCCCGAATCTGATAGGGACTTTAACATCAAAGTGCTAGGATTATTAGTACGGTACATGTGTACTGTAAGGAGCAAACACAACCTTGACTGGCGTAACATACCGGCAGATGGTCGAGGAGGACCACGCTCAAGTGATACCCCTCTGGATGGCGACGTGGGGCTATACGGACCCTGAGTACCTCACGCGCAGGATCTGACCCGCTCAGGGTGTGGACATTCCCGGCTTGGCGGCCAGCCTATTGAGCTTGTACAAGATGCAAAATACATAGGACGACGCCCGTCGATGAGTGGTCAAATTATCGCCAGCCGACGCCCGGCGATTGAAATCGAGGGCTACACTCTGCAAAGTCTGCCGCAGGGCAGACTGATTCATCTTACAGAACCTAAATAGACGTAATAAGATGTAGCAGTCCGCATAGGCGGACTTTGCAAAGTGTAGCCCTCGATTTCAATCGCCGGGCGTCGTCCTTCGCACACTGCATCTTGTACAAGATCAATAGGCTGGCCGCCCCTGCCGGGCATGCCCATACCCTACCAACACACCAACCATTCCTTTACTAGGCGGGGCCAAAGTTGTAATATGGGGTGAACGCATGCGAACACCCACGACTTAGGAGGCGCCAAATGGTGGCAAAGTCGCCATCCGAACTGGACGAGCAGGTAACGAGCGGCGGGGCGGGCCGCAAGATACGCGTGTTGATTGCCAAGCCCGGCCTCGACGGGCACGACCGGGGGGCCAAGGTGATCGCCAGGGCCTTGCGAGACGCCGGTATGGAGGTTATTTACACCGGCCTGCACCAGACGCCCGAAATGATAGCTGAGGCCGCCCTGCAAGAAGACGTGGACGCGGTGGGCCTCTCCATCCTCTCCGGGGCGCACATGGCCCTGTTCCCCCGCGTCATGGAAGAACTGCGCAAGCGCGGCCTGGATGACGTGATGGTTTACGCCGGGGGCATTATCCCCGACGAGGACGTGCCCGCCATCAAGGAGATGGGCGTGGCGGGCGTATTCGGCCCCGGCACGCCTATGCAAGAAGCCGTGCGCTTCGTACAAGAGAACGTCCAGCCCCGGCACAGCATGGAAGAGGAAGATTAGTGGCCGCGGGTACGAAGACGCAGGCCCCACCCACGATACAGGAACTTGTAGACCGCATGCTCTCCGGCGACCGGGCGGCGGCCTCGCGCCTGATGACCATCGTGGAGAACCGCCGCACCGGCTACCGCGAGGCGATGCGCCTGCTCATGCCGCACACGGGACGGGTACACATGCTTGGGGTGACAGGGCCTCCGGGCGCGGGCAAGTCCACCCTGGTGAACGAGCTTATCAAGGCGTACCGTCAGCAGGGTAAGACGGTGGGCGTGGTCGCCGTGGACCCCACTTCGGCCGTGAGCGGCGGGGCGTTGCTGGGCGACCGCATACGCATGCTCAGCTACTACCAGGACCCCGGTGTGTTCGTGCGCTCGATGGCCTCACGCGGGCAGCTTGGCGGGCTGGCGGCGGCCACGGTGGATGTGGCGCGGGTGCTCGACGCGATGGGCCGTGACGTGGTCATTATCGAAACGGTGGGCGTCGGGCAGGACGAGGTATCCATCGCCGGGCTTGCCGACACCACCCTGCTGGTCGAAGTGCCGGGCATGGGCGACGACGTGCAGGCGATCAAGGCGGGCGTGATGGAGATCGCGGATGTGTTCGTCATCAACAAGGCCGACCGGGAAGGTGGCGACCGCCTGGCGAACCAGATCAAGACGGTCATGCGCCTCCTCCCGCAGGCCGAGGACGCCTGGACCCCACCCATCGTCAAGACGGTAGCCGCCGAGGGCACGGGCATCGCGGAGTTGCTCGACGCCATAGCCAAACACCAGGAGTATCTGTCAGCCGAAGGTCGCCTGGAGACACAGCGCCGCGCCCGCCTGCAAACGGAAGTGCTGGACCGCGCCCGCGACCTCGCCCTGCGCCGCATCCTGGCCCGAGTGGAGCAAAGCGGCGACCTCTCTCGCGTGCTGGACGACCTGCAAGCCCGTAAGATAGACCCGGCCACGGCGGCGAGGCTGTTGGTGGACGATGGACGATAGACGATGGACGATAGTAGGAGACGAAAACGCCAAGACGCTAAGACGCCAAGAACGCGCCAAGAGGATATGGTTTAGATGTGTGACTGATACTCAGTCCTCATTACGCCTATCGTCCATCGTCCATCGTCTATCGTCCATCGTCCATCGTCCCGTAAAGGAGCTCCAGTTTGTCTCGCCTGGTAGACCTCAGCCACAAGCTCGCGCCTGGCATGCCCGCTTATCCTGGGTTGCCTGAGCCGCAGTTTCGCACCTGGTTCACGCATGAGGAGAGCGCGGCGCGTGGCACGTACTCGCCTGGCACTACCTTCCAGATAGCCACCTACGAGCTTGGCGGAAACACCGGCACCTATGTGGACGCCCCTTTCCACCGGCACCCTGGTGGGCCTGACCTGGCCGGCCTATCGCTGGAGAGGTTGGCGGACCTGCCGGGCGTGGTCGTTGAGGGTGTGGCCGACGGTGCCGTGCCCTGGCAGTCATTTGAAGGGTTGGACCTGCGGGGCAAGGCGGTGCTAGTGCGGACCGGCTGGGCGCGACGCTGGGGAGGCCCCGATTACTTCCGCTCAGGGCCTTACCTGGAAGAAGATGTTTGCCACAGGCTCGTTGAGGCGGGCGCGACCCTGGTGGGCATCGACTGTGCCAACATCGATAACATGACCGACTCCGCACGCCCTGCCCACACCGTGCTACTCGCCGAGGGCATCCCGATTGTAGAGCACCTGCGCGGCCTGGACCAACTGTCGAGCGAGGGCTTCCGATTCTTCGCTGTGCCCCCTGCCATCGAAGGGGGAACTTCGTTCGCCGTGCGAGCTTTCGCCATCGTAGAGGCGTAGGGACTTGCCACCCACTGATGAGGAGCCCCGCAGGTAGGAATTGGCGGACCAAGCCCCTTCTTTGTCATTCTGAACGTAGTGAAGAATCAGGAGGGGAAGCGAGAGTCCGCAACACCGGGGATGCCGGCAGTGAGAGGAACATCACTACTGCAATGGGGGCAACCAAACACGGGCCGCTGATTCTTCGCTACGCTCAGCATGACAAATAAGGGGCTTGGTTCCCCGTGCCGCGCAGGGGAGCCGGGCAAAACAGGCTTCGTTAATGCAGGACCAAACAAACTATGACTTCCTACCTCACATATCTAGAGTGCTCTAATTGCGCGAATAGCTACCCGGCGGACCAGGAGCAGCACCTGTGTACCGCCTGCGGGGGCATACTGCTGGCCCGGTACGACCTGTCAGGCATCCGGGCTGAAGTGCCCCGCCAGGCCATCGAGTCGCGGTCGTGGGGCGAGGGGCTGTGGCGTTATGCCGAGCTGCTGCCCGTTTCGAGTAGAGAAGCCCGCGTAACGTTGGGCGAGGGGGCCACACCCCTGCTCGCCCTCGAAGGGCTGAGCGAAGAGCTTGATGTAGAGTTATGACTGAAAGACGAAGGACTGAACCCCACAGGCACCTTCAAAGCGAGGGGCGCTGCGGTTGGTGTATCGCGGGCGAAGGAGCTTGGCGCGGAGACGATTGCCCTGCCCACAGCCGGGAACGCGGGCGCGGCCTGGGCGGCTTACGGGGCGCGTGCCGGGTTGCCGGTGGTCGTGGCGATGCCCAAAGACGCCCCGCCACTCACCCTGCAAGAAGTCCGCATGTACGGGGCGCGCCTGCACCTGGTGGACGGCCTCATCAGCGACGCGGGCCGGTGGGTGGCCGAGGGCGTACGCGAGCACGGCTGGTACGACGCCTCTACATTCAAAGAGCCATACCGCCTGGAGGGCAAGAAGACGTTGGGCCTGGAAATAGCCGAGCAGTTAGGCTGGCGCGCCCCTGACGTGATACTCTACCCCACCGGCGGCGGGGTGGGCCTCCTCGGGCTGTGGAAGGCCTTTCTTGAGATGGCCGAGTTGGGTTGGCTACAGAGTGATAAGCAGCCGCGCCTGGTAGTGGTGCAGTCTACCGGCTGCGCACCCGTCGTCCGCGCCTGGGAGAGTGGCGAGACCGCTACTCAGTTCTGGGAAGGCGCGAGCACTATAGCTGCGGGGCTGCGGGTGCCCGGCCCCCTCTCAGGACCCCTCATGCTGCGCGCCCTCCACGAGACCAACGGCACCGCCCTGGCTGTAGAGGACTCGGATATCCGCCGTGGCCTGGGCGATATGTCGCGCACCGGCTTCTGGCTCTGCCCCGAAGGCGCTGCCCTGCTCCCCGCACTTCGCCGCCTGCGCGCCCAAGACTGGATCAAACCCGGCGAGCAAGTAGTCCTGCTCAACACCGGCGCGGGCCTGGTCTACCCGGAGGTGGAACCGGACGATGGACGATAGACGATAGACGATAGACGATAGACGATAGACGATAGAGACGGAAACGCAAAGGCGCAAAGGACGCAAAGAACGCGCAGAGATTAAGGAGAGTGTTCTAAACCAGAGGACCGGGGTACGACATTACGTACTCCGGTCCTTTTTGTACCCACTAACCCTTACCTACTCTTTGCGCGTTCTTAGCGTCCTTTGCGTCTTTGCGTTTCCGTCTCCTACCATCGTCTATCGTCCATCGTCCATCGTCTATCGCCCATCTCACGCACTTGCTGCGTATGCTCCGACCGGCTCGGGGTAGCCGTAGGCTGGTAGGTACAGCGGGGGCATAGTGCGCTCGCGCTTGAGCACGTCCACGCAGGCGGCAAGCACTTCAGGCTCCCCCAGGTGCGACATGCAGGAGCCTTCTTGCAGGGTGCGGCAGGTGTCGTCTTCGTACTTGAAGTGCTTCCAGCAACCCCCACACGAGGCCGGTTTCTCAAACGGCGCGACGAGACTGATGCCCTTGTTGCGGTTGTAAGGGCCAGTGACTTCGGGGTTAGTGGGGCCGAACAGACCCACCCACGGCACGTCCAGCGCCCCCGCCATATGCAGCAAGCCCGTGTCCACGCCTACCGCCAGGTCGCACCGCGACATGACCCCCGCCACGTTATCCAGCGAAGTGTACACCGGGATGGCCGTGGAGCCTGCCGCCTCGAAAGCCCGCTGCACGGAACTCGATTGTCGGTCGCAGAACAGGAGCGTGCGGTGTCCCAGCTCTCGCAAATGCGCGTCCAGCTTCAGCCAGCCGTCGAGGGTCCACCTCTTGATAGCCATGTTGGTGGAGGGCACCAGGGCCACCACCTTCTGCCCCTCAAGCTCGTTGTCTAGCCAGAAGCGTGAGGCGTGCAGGCTTGCCGAGGGACGCAGTATCAAGCGAGGTTTGCGCTGCTCCTGCGTGATGGTTATGTCTAGCTGCTTCTCAATCTCGTCCGCCAAGAAGTCGAGAGAGTGGGTCGCGCCAGGCACGGGGGGCACCTGCGGCGTCCAGTAGGTGCGGAAGTCCATCCCCTTCTCCCACGCGTAGAAGAGGTTGATGACCATGTCGAACGGGCCAAGCTCGCGGTCGAAGGAAGGCCCGGCGAACCAGGCGAGGAGGCGTTGCGGCAGCAGGGGGCGTAGCGCGATTGCCATGCGGCCCGGCTCGTAGTTGAAGCCCGAGGGCTTGAGCACCTCCACCGTGGGGTCGTTTACGAGCAGGTTGCCGTGTTCGGAGGCTGCCACCGTAAAAGCGGCCTCGGGGAAACGCCGCTTGAGCGCGGCCACGAGTGGCTGCGCGTTGATAAAGTCCCCAATGCCGTCCGCAAAGGGGATCACCAGTATGGTCTCTGCTCGCATCCGGTCCTGCTCTCCTAATGCGCATATGCCTCACATGCGCCTGCCGATTCTACCACACGCCTTTCTACTGAGGCAATACTCCGTCGGGTGTAGTTTCGTTTTGTTGAGTAATGTACATATTATAAGCTGGGTGAATTAGACCCCTACCAGGGTGCGGGCAGACCCGCAGGATGACACCCGCCGATTGATCCCGTACAAGGTGCAGAGCGCGAAGGATGACGCCCGTCGGTGGAAGGATGCGGTTCCAACAACGCCCCCCAGGAGACGCCCATCGATTGAAATCGAGGGCTACACCTTGCGAAGTCCGCATGCGGCGGACTACTTTAGCAACATCATCACCCCGATACAATCTCTTTAGCAGATAGCCAGTCCCCGAAGGGGACTTTGCAAGGTGTAGCCCTGGAATAAATTCCAGGGTCGTCGTCCTTCGCGCTCTGCACCTTGTACGGGATCAATCGACGGGCGTCGTCCTTCGTACTCTGCACCTTGTACGGGATCAATCAACCGACGTCACCCTTCGCACCTGTAACACGTTTACCTTTGCTTGAATATCCCCTGCCGAGAACGACCCCACCCTGATACTACTGCCGAGTGCCATTCCTATGGGCATCGCAGCGTCCCGACATCGCCACAAGTCCGCAGCCTGTATAATGTCCCTATGCAGCCACAGTATAAGCGCATCCTGGCCGTAAAGCTTGCCGACATGGGCGACTTGCTCACCATCACACCGGCTTTGCAGGCCCTGCGCGCCGCCCACCCCGCTGCCCTTATTGACCTGCTGGTGCCGCCCCGTTCGGCGGGCTTGCTGAAGGACGCGCCGTACGTAGACCGGATCGTCACCTTCGACAAGTTCGCATTTGACAGCCTGCGTGGCTTGCTCGATATACGCGGCATCGCCAAGACTGTTTCGTTCCTGGCCCGGCTGCGTGCCTCCCGCTACGACGGCATGACGATATTCCACCACTATACGTCGCGCTGGGGCACGCTGAAGTTCGCGGTGCTGGCGCTCGCCTCCGGCAGCCGGGTGCGGGCGGGCATAGACAACGGCAGGGGCCGCTTCCTTACCCACAGGGCCTCCGACGACGGTTTTGGCGCTATGCACGAGGCGGAATATTGGCTCAGCGTGGCTGCTTTGTTAGGTGCTGACGCCGGGTCCGGCTGGAGGTCACGCATACCGGTTGGCGAAAGCGACAAGGCAGCCGCGCGGAGCCTATTGTCCTACTTCGGCAAAGAACGTGCCACACCCCTCCTCGCCATCCACCCTGGGGCGGGTGCATACAGCCCGGCGCGCATCTGGCCCGTGGAAGGTTTCGGCATGGTCGCCAGGGGACTCATCAAGTCACACGGCGCGAACGTGGTCATCCTGGGGGGTCCTGACGAGGTGGAAGCCGCCTCGCAATTGGAGCAGTTAGTAGGTGAGACGGGGCGAGTGCTCAACCTTGCCGGGCGCACCAGCATACACCAGACGGCCGCCGTGCTGGAGGAGTGCGACCTGTTCCTCGGCAACGACAGCGGCCCCATGCACCTGGCGGCGGCCATGCAAACCCCGGTAGTGGCGGTGTTCGGCCCCTCCAACTGGCGAGCCTGGGGCCCCTACACACCCGTAAGCGAGGAAAGCCCGCACACGATAGTATCCCGCGACCTGCCGTGCATGCCCTGCTTCTACCGGGGGCACGACCTCGGCCTGCGCGAAGGCTGCGGCACCCGCCCCTGCCTCACCGGCCTCTCTCACGTGCCGGTGCTGCGCGCGTGCCGGGAGACACTAGATAGACTGAAAGCTGTCGCCAAAGCGACAGTTACGTGAATGCAACTATGCGTCATTGCAAGCACCCAAGAGTGCCCTTGTCATCCTGAGCGTAGCGAAGGATCTCAAGAAGGTGAGTAGGGACGCTGTCGAAAACCGCAGCATATCGTCCAGTGAGTTCAGCGCCGAAGTAAAGCCAACATCTTAGATCCTTCACTACGTTCAGGATGACAGGGGGAGTAGCACCCAGAAGAACAAACGCGCTAGCATTCACGGGGCGCACGTTATTAGAGCAAAAAGCATCAGAAACCGGAGGAATATATTGGGCCGCAACCGTCGCAACACGAGCAAACGTAGCAAGAGTGGCAGCCGCAACAGCCAGCTATCTCTTGGCTCCATAATTCTCCTGATCATCATCATAGGAGTCGTATTCTGGTTGACACGCCAGGAGGACGGCGGCACTCCCCCGCCCGACCCCGCCGCAAACCAGCCCGGCGCGCTCACAAACAGCATCGGCAAGCCCGAGCCTATCGCTATGGACTTCCAGGGCTGCCCCCCTTCCGGCGACGGAGGCGACCCGGTGCTCAACACGCTGAAGAACCGCGTGGACGAGACGGTGTGGCAACCCACCACCATATCTGCTGTGCTGGCCCTCGATTGGCCCGAAACCATAGAGGGCAGGTCGCGCGCCCGCTGGTCCCCCGCCGACGCGCAGGCTATCGCGCAGCACGAAGGCACTCCCGTACAGTTGGAGGGCTACCTGGTGCAGGCCAAAAAGATGAGCCCGGAAACCTGCAACTGCCACTCCGTAGAGCACGTTGATTACCACATCTGGATGGTGGACGAACCCGGCAAGGACCGCAACCAATCTATCGTGCTCGAGACCTCGCCCCGCGTGCGCGCCCACCACCCCGAATGGGGCCTGCGCAACATGAGCGACCTCGCCCGGCGCAAGGAGAAGGTGCGCATCAGCGGCTGGCTGATGATGGACCCGGAGCACCCCGACCAGCTAGGCAAGACGCGCGGCACCATCTGGGAGATACACCCCGTCATGCAGATAGAGACCTTCTCACGCGGCGCGTGGCGGCCCCTCGATGACGGCAGCACGGGCGTGCGGGCGCAAGGGGAAGTAGCCCAGACCGCCCCGCCCGTCACACCCGAAGCCGTCGCCACCATGCCTCCGGTCAGCGACAGGAGCGTGCAGGACAACACTACCGTGCGCATAGTGTCCGTGCTGGCCGACGGCAAGAAGACCAACGAACCCGACGAGTACGTGGAGATAAAGAACACCGGCTCGGAGCCTGTGGACATCACCGACTGGGTGTTGCAGGACAACAGCGCCGAGGACCTCTACAAGTGGGAGAGCTACGTCATGCAGCCGGGGGCCTCCATCCGCGTCTACACCAACGAAGTGCACCAGGACAGCGGCGGGTTCACCCTCGCCTCAGGGCGGCCGGTGTGGGCCAATCGCGGCGATATAGCCGAGCTTTACGACGCCGACAAGGTGTTGATTTCGAGGTACGCATATGGCGACAAGAGGTAAGTCCCGGCGCAGAAAGTGGCGCAAGTCGGCCCCCGAGCAGTCCCCGCTCCCAAAGCAGGAGCAGACGCAAGCTCCACCCGCCCCACCCGCAGAGGAAAAGGCGGCAGAACCCGCCTCCGCGGAGCAGACCAAGCCCACGAACGTCATACGCAAAGGCATCTACCTGTCCGCCCTCATCTACGTCGAAGGCGACATGCCCGCCCCCGACGACTTCATCTCACCCACCACCAAAGCCCTGAAATCGGTACTTGACGGGGCGCTCAAAGGCGAGCACGACGGCCTGAGCATGACGCTCAAGAAGGTCGAAGTGCGGAACGACGTGGAGCAGGAGGACGAGGAGGAAGGCGAGAGTAATGGTGAGGATGAGAAGTTCCAGTTCTAGCAAGCTGTGTCGCCGAGCACGCTGCATCATGCCCTCACATAGCCCCTATTTTGAACTCCGAGGACCTAGCCCCACCCTGTCATCCTGAGCTCAGCGAAGGATCTCAAGAAGTTGGCTTTACTTCAGCGTTGGACCCAACGAACCATGATTCCCTACGTTCAACAGCCTTCCTACTCACTTTCTTGAGATCCTTCGCTGCGCTCAGGATGACAGGGTGGGGCTTTGGCTGCTAATTCCCGCTAGTAATAATCTCAGCCCTCCCGGTTAAAGGTGCTTCAGGAACTGCTCGGGGTTGTTGAGGAAGTCCCTGGTGACTGTGACGTGCTCTAGCTCGTCGTATGCCACGCGACGAATGCTGCCGTCGTTGAAGCTGTAGATGGTAGCGCCAGGGTACGCCATGAGGATGGGCGAGTGGGTAGCCACCACGAACTGCGCTTGCTTCTGCTCGACCATCTCCTTCATCATCGAGATGAACGATAGCTGCCGCACCGGCGACAATGGGGCCTCCGGTTCGTCCAGCATGTAGAGGCCGCCCGGCACGAAGCGCGACTGGAATAGCGTAAAGTAGCTTTCGCCGTGCGAGCGAGCCGAGAGGTCTTTGCCGTAGCGGCGCTCCATCTCGTGTAGCTCCTTGGCGTATGGCAGGCGTGCGAGGTTGCGGGCCAGGGTGGAGCGTCCCTCCGTCTCGCGCTCCACGCGGCGCAGGTCCTCCTCGTACTCGGCACGCATCGAACTCAGGCGCTTGGAGAAGCCGAAGAAGTCCTCCGTGCGCATGAAGAAGCCCTTGTGGGTGCGCCGCTGCCACGAAAGCCGCAGGTAGCTGGCGAGGGGCCGTATCGCCTCCAACGTGGCATCCGCCTCCAGCCTGTCGCTGCCCACCGCCGGGAGCCTGGTAGCCATGGCAATCGCCTCCAGCAGCGTAGACTTGCCCGACCCGTTCTCGCCCACCAGGAAAGTCACCTCCGAGGGAAATTCCAGCGTCTCCAGTGAGCGCACGATAGGCACGTCGAAGGGGAAGCCTTGCTGCTCCTCAATGTCGTCCTGTTCGAGCCGGACGGCGGCTAGATGTATCATGGCAAATAGTATAACCTGCCCGGTTCTATCCTGGGAACTCATATAAGTAGGGCAGGCTCGACATGGCAAAGTGGACGACATATTTTCTACATCGGAAACAAGGGTACGTTTCCTGCATCCATTCTCCCGCGCAAGCTTCGGACAACGTCGTCTAACGAAGAAAAAGGAGGAGCAAATGCCTACTAAGGAGACTACACCGGCGCGCAAGCCCAACCTCAGGTTGCTTATGGCCCTGACCTTATTGGTGCTGTCTATCATGGCGCTGGTATCTATTGGGTCAAATAGTTCCGCCACGGCGTCGGCCACGACCCAGCCCGCAAGCAAAATCGAATCGAAGGTGCTGTTGGAGACGCTCGACGGCAAGAGCACATCCTTCGTCGTGCTCATGTCAGAGAAGGCCAACCTGACCCCGGCCTACGGTATGAAGGACCAGGACGCCCGCGGCTGGTACGTCTACAACACACTTAGAGAGACCGCCAACCGCAGCCAGGCCGGGATACGCGCCTCACTTGATGCGAAAGGCGTGCAATACAAGACCCTGTGGATCGCCAATGCATTGGTGGTGACCGGCGACCGCGCCCTCGTCAACGAGCTTTCCGAACGGTCCGATGTACGCGCAATCGAACATAACGCAATCATGTACCTGATGGAGCCTATGCGTGCTAAGGCTGAAAAGTCCAACGCAACAAGCGCTCCACTAGCCCCAAGCGGTGCCATCACGATTGAATGGGGCGTGGAAAACGTCCGAGCACCCGAAGTCTGGGACCTGGGCTTCACAGGCCAGGGAATCGTGGTGGCCGGTGCGGATACCGGTATACGCTGGACGCACCAGGCCCTCAAGTCCCAGTACAGGGGCTGGGACGGCATGGTCGCGAACCACGACTACAACTGGCACGATGCCATCCACATCCCTGACCCGAGCGACCCCTGCGGCCCCGACACGGAGGAACCGTGCGACGGCCACGACCACGGTACCCATACGGTGGGCACGGCGGTCGGTGACGACGGCATGGGCCAGAAGATCGGCGTAGCCCCGGGCGCGGAGTGGATTGGTTGCCGCAACATGATGGCGGCGGGCGTCGGCTTCGGAGCCGTGTTTGACACCTATGCTGAGTGCTTCGAGTGGTTCCTCGCGCCGACCAAGATTGACGGGACCATGCCGGACCCCACCAAGCGTCCCCACGTCATCATAAATAGCTGGGGCTGTCCCGAAGGTTGCACGCCCGAGACCCTGAGGGAGATTGTCGAAGCCACCGTGGCTTCAGGTATCTTCGTGGAGGCTTCAGCGGGTAACGACGGCCCTGCCTGCTCCACAGTGACCGTGCCGCCCGCTATCTTCGAGGCCTCGTTCACTGTTGGCGCCATTGACATCAACAATACCCTGGCTGAGTTCAGCAGCCGCGGCCCTGTGCTGACCGACGGATCTATGCGAACCAAGCCCGACATCTCGGCTCCTGGGGTGGACAACCGCTCCTCCGTCAGTGGGAGTGACACTGCATACGCTGAGTTCAGCGGCACCTCGATGGCCGGGCCGCACGTGGCCGGAGTGGTCGCCCTGGTCTGGTCGGCGCGGCCCGAGCTAGTGCGCCAGATTACCGAGACGAGGACCCTCCTGGAGCAGACCGCCAACCCACACGTAGCTGTGATCGACCCGATCCAGCAGTGCGGCGGGACAACTGAGGCGGACATCCCCAACAACTTCTTCGGTCATGGCCGCATAGATGCCTTCGCCGCGGTTGAGCGTGCGGAGGTCGGAGGCCCGCTGCCCAGCGCGACCCCGGTCGCCAGCCCTACGGCGTGCCCCATCCAGTTCGCGGACGTGCCTTCCAGCGGAGAAGGCTCCACCTTCTACACCTGGGTGCGCTGCCTGGCTTGCCGCCAGATAGTGGGTGGATACCCGTGCGGCGGGATGGGCGAGCCTTGTAATGGGGGCAACGAGCCGTACTACAGGCCGGGCGCTAACGTAAGCAGGGGGCAGCTATCCAAGATCGTCGCCCTATCCGCCGGTCTGAACGACCCCATAGCCGAAGGCCAGCAGCAGTTCGCGGACGTCGAGCCGGGCGACCCCTTCTACATGTACGTGGAAAGGCTGGCCCAGACAGGCGCTATAGCCGGTTACCCGTGCGCAACCGCGGGCGAAGGCTGTGACGACCTGAACAGGCCCTTCTTCCGCCCCAACAATCCCGCGACCAGGGGCCAGATCGCCAAGATCGTGGCTATCTCGGCGGCCTACGGAGAAGACATACCTGCTACTCAGCAGACCTTCACCGACGTACCCACCGACAGCCCCTTCTGGGTGTACATCGAGCGTCTATCCGGACGCGGGGTTATCTCCGGCTATGGGGAGGCTTCCAAGTGCCCCGAGACCGGCGCTCCTTGCTTCCGCTACAACGACCTGACCACACGCGGACAGATGGCTAAGATAGCGGCTAACGCCTTCTTCCCCAATTGCCAGACTCCCGCGAGGAGGTAGGCAGCAACACACCGTTAAATAGCGGAAATCAGAAACCACCGGGCACGCGCCCGGTGGTTTCTTGTCCTCTGGTACTACTACCGCACCGTACAAAAATCTCATTGTTTGCGCGCCGGGTGTCGGCTACAATCGCGTCATGAGTAGTACTTCCGCGCTTTCGGAGCGCGATTCGCAAGGGGAAGTAGCCACACCCGACAGCGCCCAGGAGAGACAGGCATCCACCCGTGGCTTGCGCCTGAAGCACCTGTGGACCATCCTGCCTTTCGCCATCGCATGGTTCGCCAGCAGCATCGACTTCATCGAGCCTTACGACTTCTGGTGGAACGTCAAGAGCGGCCAGATCATGGCCGAGACCGGGCAGTTCCTCGCCAGGGACGTACTGGTGTGGACGCCGGTGCGCGAGCCGTATTACAACCCGCAATGGGGTTCGCAACTCCTCTTCCACTGGCTGTACGCCGCGTCACCCTACTTGCTGCTGACGGTACGCGCTCTCATCATCGCGGCCACGGTGGGGGTAATCATGTGGCTCAGCGCGTGGAAGTCCCGCTCGCTACAGGCCGCCACCCTGGCTACCGTAATCGCTTACCTGGCCTCGTGGACCAACTATGGCATGCGGCCCCAGTTATTCGCTTTCCTGCCGTTCGTGGGCTTCTACTTCCTATTAGATCGTAAGGACAGCTACCCTAAATGGCTGCCGCTGCTTGTGCCTATCATGCTCTTCTGGGTAAACGTGCACGGGTCGTTCTTCCTGGGCGTGGCGATGCTCGGCATCTACGGGTTCGGCACCGTGCTGGAGAAGATGGGCAGTGCCGGTGGCCGCAGGTGGCTCACCTCGCGTGCCGCCATGTGGCAGGCCGCATGCTTCGCCGCCGCTATACTGGCTACCCTCGCCAACCCCTACTTCACGCAGATATACAACTACTTCTTCGTCGCCACCAACGACCCGATAGCCCGCGCCCTCAACGTCGAATGGCAAGGCCCCACCCTCTACGACGGCACCGGGCAGCTATTCTTCATCAACGTGCTCGTATTTGCCGCCTCGCTCTACGCCAGCCGCCGCCGCCTGCGTCCCACCGAAATCCTGCTCGTACTGGCGTTCGCCTACCTATCGCTCACCTCCCTCCGCAACGCCATGTGGTGGAACTGGCTGGCCGCCCCCATGACCGCCGTAAACTTTGCCACATGGGCCGCCAACCGCAAGCAGCGCCGAGAGGAAGCCTACGCTCCCGAACTAGCAGCGGACGAAGAAATTCAAAATCCAAAACCCAAAATCCAAAATCGCCAAGAATTGCCTGCCATGAACTGGCTCCTGGCAATCCTCATGATAGGCGGTGCCCTGGCTTTCACCCCAGTCTGGCGCGCCAACAACCCGCTGGTAGCGCCTGCGGCCAAGCCCGCCCTCGCGGCGGGGACCCCGGTCGAACTGGCCGCGTTTCTCAAGAGCGGCAATGTGCCCTCGCCCGTCTTCAACTATATGGAGTGGGGCGGCTACCTGGAGAACGAGCTATACCCGCAGTACCAGATGTTCATCGACGGCCGTTTCGAGGCCCGCCAGGTGCCGGTCTGGAACGACTACCTCTCCGTTTCCAGGGGCCGCGCCGACTGGCAGCAGACCCTCGACCGCTACGGAGTGCGCACCCTCATCCTGAACAGAGAGTTCCACGAGCACCTCATACGCTTCGCCTCCGATTCCCCCAAGTGGCGCACCGTCTACGACGACGAGGCGGCAATCGTCTTCGTGCGGTAGCTGGAGCAGAGACGGAACCGCCAAGACGCCAAGAACGCTAAGGACGCGCCAAGAATAGAAGGGCGTAGTTGTGAGTAGGGACACGACTCGCCGTGCCCTTACGCAGCCACACCGTCAAATTAGCAGGACCAAGCCCCACCCTGTCATCCTGAGCGCAGCGAAGGATCTCAAGAAGGTGGGCAGGGATGCTGTTGAACGGGCGGAGCCTGTGGCGCGTGGTGCCAAAGCTTCAACAGGTCTACATGAGCAACATCTGAGATCCTTCGCTGCGCTCAGGATGACAGAAGGGATACGGTACGGCGCAAGCGATATTGGGGCTGCCCACCAAGACATATGTGTCGCGTGTCTCCCAAACCCTAATTCTCTTTGCGCGTCCTTTGCGTTCTTTGCGTCCTTGGCGTCTTTGCGTTTTCGTCTCTCCCTATCATCTAATACTTAATAGGACTAAGTAGCCACCACGCGCGGTACCAAAGGCTTATTGTGGATAACCATGCCGCATGTTAGGCTTAGGTTGCAGGAAGAAGAGTGCCTTTGCCCTGCACATTCCTTACTTGTGTAACGAAAATGACCTTTGGAGAAAACGGAATGGTTATGCCACAACAGGTCGCCGAAGGGCTGACACAGGGGCCGCGCCCCGGCACCGACGAATTCGGGAACAAGGTAACACAACTCCTGGGCGAGTTGCGCGTCGAGTCGGAAGCTCTCCAGCGTGAAGCGACCGAAATAGACATGCTCATACGCCAGAGCAACATGGAAGTGGAGAAGCTCGCCAACCGCGAGAACGCCGTCACCAACCGCGTGCGCGACATGGAGCTGAACCTCGATAACTACAGCCGCACCGACATGAAGACGATCTACAACTCGTCCCACGAAGTGCAGATGCGCCTCTTCATGATGCGCGCCCAGGTCGAGCAGCTAGAGGCCAAGCGTAACAGCATGCGCCTGCTGCAAAACCGCCTCCAGAAGGTCACCAGCGTGCTCCTGAGCGCCCCTGAAGGCTACAACCCTGGCATGAGCCAGCCCGCCGGTCCCAAGCATATACAGGTGCAGGCCACGCAGACCATCTCCAGCCCGCTGGAAGATGCTCTCGACAGCAAGCAGGTAATCGGCCAGGTGATCCAGGCCCAGGAAGACGAGCGACTGCGCGTCTCCCGCCAGATCCATGACGGCCCCGCCCAGACGATGACCAACCTGGTGCTGCGCGCCGAAATATGCGAGCGCCTGCTCGATATGGACCCCGCCCGCGCCAAGAGCGAGCTATCGGGCCTCAAGAGCGTGGTCAACGCCACGTTGCAGGAGACCCGCCGCTTCATCTTCGACCTGCGCCCCATGATCCTGGACGACCTCGGCCTGGAGCCTACTCTGCGCCGCTACGTCCAGCAGTTCACCGGCAAGCACAAGGTAGAGGTGGGCGTCACCATCAACGGTATGCACGGCAGGCTCCCCGGCGACATAGAAGTGGCCTGTTTCCGCATCGTGCAGGAAGCCCTCCAGAACGTCGCCCAACACGCCCACGCCAAGCACGCCCAGGTCACTATTGACGTGAACGGCGAGGTGGTCGCTGTGACCGTTGAGGACGACGGTGCGGGCTTCGTGGGTGACGAGGCGCGTATGAGCGACCCCAAGCGCAAGGGCCTTGCCACCATGCGGCAGCGTGTCGGCATGTACGGCGGCCAGATGACGATAGACACCGCCCCCGGCAAGGGCACTCGCATCAACGCCACGCTACCGGCAGCATTCGAAGACTGATCCGGATTTGGGAATTAGGATTTCGGATTTCGGATTTAGTTGATATCGAAACAAATCCGAAATCCGAAATCCGAAATCCTAATTCCCAAATTCCTCATAGTCTTAGCACAAAAGTACCCCGCCCAGATACAACTAAGAGCTATTGCAAGCGGGCGTACAACGGGTCTATAGTATAACCAGGGAAGTAACATTCTCCTGGACCGGTCATACCGGCGACGGCATACAAGGGGCGCATGCCTGAAAGGAGGTACAAGCGTGAAAGCAGCCACTCCGCGAAAATGGTTTGGCTTGCGTCAGTGGCGCTTACGTGGTCAGGGGCTTGTGGAGTACGCGATGATCATAGTTCTGCTGGCTGTAGTTGTATTGCTCATCCTGACTTACCTTGGTCAGGTGGTCTTTGTCAATTACTATTCCAAGATTGGTAGCTCTATGATTTCTGTCAACGGTTCGTAAGCACTGTCCACTATCGCACCTGGCGAACCTCCACACGGGGCGCGCCGGAATGCGTAATGGTCCGACGGGAGCAAATATTCACCTGTAATCTCGCAATTATCCGGTTTAGTTCTCATTCTAAGCTACATCTAAAACAGCAAGAGCCGCACACTGTGTGCGGCTCTTGCTGTTTACCCTTCTAGGATGGGTAGGGGCTGAGGGGTGGCCTCGTAGTACGCAGGCTCATCACCCACCCCGATACCGGTAGTGGGCCTGAAGAGCTAACCTTCGTGCCGTACCAGTTAACAGCAGCTCACAACCCAGGCACAAGGAGATGAGCACTTCAACCTCGCAACAACAGGGCGCTGCCTACTGGTAGTATTGGGGGCTGCTATCTTGAATCCAGTTGAATGCTTCAAAGAGGGGTATTGTAGGGGCAGGTCCCTGGGCATGGCTGGGGCTAATCTCCCCTACCACAGTGCGGGCACAGAGACCTGCTCCTGCCCCTACAAAGGTCGTGCAACGTACTCCTCTCAAGGTGGCTTCTATCTCTACGGCCTGGTTGGCTACAGGGCTGCCTAGGGACTATCTGCACACTGCTGGGTGTGCGGGATACTGTCCCCTTTGTCATTCTGAGCGCAGCGAAGAATCTCGTCCTACAGCACCCAAATACCACCTTTCCTTATGCCAACAGCGTGCCTCACTACCTCACTGCTGCAAGGGTGCTATGATGCTATGGTGCAAAAGAAAGGGGTTAACATCCCGGTGTAGGACGAGATTCTTCGCTACGCTCAGAATGACAGGGTCCACCTTTGATACCTTGTTTCTACATCTTGCTCATAGCCCCCAGGAGCAACTGCGTGGTCAGTGCCGGTTCCCTACGTCGCTGACCATCGAGGGTTACCAGCAGGCGTGTGGGTAGGCACCCGGCGTATCCTGCTCCTTAAAGCAAGAAAGACCCCATCGGGGTCTTTCTTTGTTTTGTACTAGCTTCGAGGTATTACGTACCCTTGAGGCCAGAACCGATCTTGGAGAAGGTGGTGTTCACCTGGCCGCCAAGGAAGGTGAGGATCAAGATCACCACGATGGCGATCAGTACGAGGATCAGGGCGTACTCTACCAGGCCCTGGCCCTTCTTCTTCATCTGCTCG
>DASVRN010000047.1:0-3698 GCA_036388595.1 Chloroflexia bacterium | reverse complement strand
CGCCCGCCACCGTTATTGTATCCGTCACCGCCTGCATCGAGGGGGCCGCGCTACTCGACTTCGCACCCCCGAAAGCCATAGCGGGCAGCACGCTCGCCATGAGCGCCAACACGAACAGCCAACGCCCCGCGCCGGGCAACCTTCTGAATGCCTTTTTCATGGTTTCCTTCCTTTATGCTTTGTTTAGATTTGCTTGTTTTACTATTGGACCTTTACGGGCTTTAGGCTCGCTTCTGTTCGAGGTCCCGTAAGTCTCTATGCCGCATTCTAGCAAGCCCAATGCATAAGCAGAAGGCTTTTGTGATACATGAACCAACCCAGAAAGGGCTACATTAAGCGATACAATTTAGCTGGAAGCAAGGAAGGCTGAGGTCCGCCGGATAGAGGCGTTATCACAAAAAAAATGAGATTGGGAAATGCGGGCAGCAGCGTTCCACCCTGTCATTTCGAACGTAGTGAGAAATCTCGTCCTTCAGCACCCAAGTCCCGCCATTCCTACGATGCAGAGTCTCATGAGAATAGGGGAACATCGGGGTGGAGGACGAGATTTCTCACTACGTTCGAAATGACAGGGGTCGGGGCTTGGGTACTCATGTTCGATAGCCTCATTGAGACGATGTCTAGCTATCCATTGAGTACCAGCATCTACACTCCTAACGATCTTTGCGTTCTTTGCGCCTTTGCGTTTTCGTCTGTTTGCCTGTCGTCTATTTGAAGCTCCGCCGCAACGCTACTCTTGCGGCCTCCCAGCCACACAGGCCGTGCACGCCGCCGCCGGGAGGGGTGGAGGACGAGCAGATATACAAGTCGCGGGCGGGGGTGGTGTAGGGCACGGGGCGCACGGCGGGGCGGGTGAAAAGCTGCCGCAGGTCCTGCACCCCGCCGCCGATGTCGCCGCCGATGTAGTTGGCGTTGTGCCTGTGCACGTCGGCAGGCGACATGACGTGGCGGGCCAGGATGCGCTCGCGGAAACCGGGGGCGAACCTCTCTATCTGGGCCTCTATGCGCGCCGTCATATCCACGGTGGAGCCGTTCGGTACGTGGCAGTAGGCCCACACGGTGTGCTTGCCCTCGGGGGCGCGCGTGGGGTCGAACAGGCTCTGCTGGGCCACGAGCACGAACGGCTTGCGCGGGTGCGTGCCCCTGGAGACCGCACCTTCCGAGGCCGCTATCTCGTCCAGCGTGCCCCCCACGTGCACCGTGCCCGCCCGCAAGCATTCGGTGGCCTTCCAGGGGATGGGGCCGGCGAGGGCCAGGTCCAGCTTGAACACGCCGGGGCCGTAGCGGTAATGCCTCAGCTGGCTGCGGTAGTTGGAAGTGAAGCGGCGACCTGCCATGCCGAGCAACTGGCGGGGTGTGACATCCAGCAGCACAGCGCGAGTGGTGGGCAGCTCGTCCAGCGACTTCACGCGCCAGCCGGTGACTATCTCCCCACCCAGCGAACGGAGGTAGGAAGCGAGTGCGTCGGCTACCTTCTGCGAGCCACCACGCGCTACCGGCCAGCCCGCGACGTGCCCCAGCGCCCCCAGCACCAGGCCGAACGCCGCGCTCAGAGGCTGGTCGAGGGACAGTATAGAGTGGGCGGACATACCCGCAAAGAGGGCGCGGGCGTGCTCCCCTTTGAAGGTGGTGCGGGCCAGCAGCCGGGACGGGAAGATCGCTCTCAACCCGAATCGGGCTAGTGCGATGGGGTGCTTTGGAAACCTGAGCGGCCCCAGTGTGCTACCCTCCATGCGGTACCAGTCGTTGACTACCGGTTCTATGAGGCGGTGGTAGGCTTCAGCGTCCGTGCCGAGGGAGTCGCCAGTTGCTTCTATAGAGCGTTCGAGCAGGGCAGCCGAGCCGTCATCCAGGGGGTGAGCCAGTGGGGCAGGTGGGTGCACCCACTCCAAGCCGTGCTCCTCCAGAGGTAGGGTGCGGAAGAAAGGGGAGGCCACGCCTAGCGGGTGCACCGCCGAGCAGACGTCGTGCGTGAAGCCGGGCAGCGTCAGTTCGGCGGAGCGGGTGCCCCCGCCGATGGTCTCCTCTGCCTCCACTAGCAGTACCGACTTGCCCGCCCGCGCAATGGTTATAGCGGCTGCCAGCCCGTTCGGGCCTGCTCCGACCACTACCGCATCGTACGTCCGGCGCTCAGGCATGTTGTGCTGTTCCTCCCCGCTACTCTTTCCCCATTGTAGCCAATGTGTCACCCGGCGGCTACTGCATCTGATGGCAGGAATATTGCGTAATATGGTAAGTGACGCACCCGGCTTGCCTTGCCGCGTACGCGGATGCCAATATTTGTTCCCGGAGGACCGGTACATGGAATGGTTACTGAACCCTGACAGCCTTATCGCGCTGGCGACTCTCACCGTGCTGGAGATCGTCTTAGGCATAGACAACATTATCTTCATCTCCATCCTGGCGGGCCGCCTGCCCAAAGAGCAGCAAGCCACCGCTCGAACCGTGGGGTTGGGGCTGGCTATGTTCACGCGCATATTGCTGCTGCTCTCCCTATCGTGGATTATCAGCCTCACCGCGCCCTGGTTTGTCGTTTTCGAGCAGGAGATTTCGGGCCGCGACCTCATCCTGATAGGCGGCGGGCTGTTCTTGCTTGGCAAGAGCACCTGGGAGATACACCACAGGCTTGAGGGCGAGCCGGACGACCACGCGGCTCAGACCGCCCCAAGAGGCAGGGCGGCTTTCGTCTCTACCCTGGTGCAGATAATCCTGCTCGATATTGTCTTCTCCCTCGACTCGGTAATCACCGCCGTTGGTATGGCGAACGAGCTTTGGGTGATGGTTACCGCCGTGGTAATCGCGGTAGGCATAATGATGATATCGGCAGGGGCCATCAGCCGGTTCATAGAGCAGCACCCGACCATAAAGGTGTTGGCGCTCAGCTTCCTCCTGCTGATCGGCGTGACCCTGGTGGCGGAAGGGTTCGACCAGCACATATCGAAGGGCTACATCTACTTCGCTATGGCCTTCTCGGTGTTCGTCGAGATGATCAATATCCGCGTGCGCAGCAAGACGGCCAAGTCGGTAGAGCTGCACCAGCCGTATATGTAACACTCGAGCGGCGTGCAGACGCTATTTGTGCAAGCCGCCTGTTACAACCCCGGCACCCAGAATCCCACCCTGTCATCCTGAGCGAAGCGAAGGATCTCAAGAAGCTGAGTAGGGTGGCTGTTGAATAGAGGTACAAGGGTGCTGGAAGTTCAACACATGCGTAGAGGCAGCATCTGAGATCCTTCGCTACGCTCAGGATGACAGGGGCTTCTTTGGGTGCCGTGCTCGTACCTCAACAACTGTGCAGACAAGCTAGCTAGCAAAGGCGCTCAGGCTCTATGCCGGTCCCTGGCGGGGCTAGTTGAGGGGCTTCGGGGCCGGGGAAGAGTTCAAGCAACTCCCCCGGCCTTGCGACTACGTAGTCGGGGTGCTCGGCCAACAGGGTCTCGGTGGGGAACATCCCTCCCCACATTATGGCTATAGACACCATGCCCGCCTCCCTGGCCGCTATGATGTCGCCCCGGTAGTCGCCTATGTAGGTGCAGTACTGGGGTTCTACTTCCAGCTTCTCTGCCAGCTTGAGCAAAGGCGCGGGGTGGGGTTTGCGCTGGGGTGTGTCTTCCGAGGTGACGAACGCGTCCAGCAGGCCCTGAAGCCCCAGGTAGTCGATGTCGGCACCGATTCTGCCCCAGCCCTTGTTGGAGGCC
>DASVRN010000046.1:0-9925 GCA_036388595.1 Chloroflexia bacterium | reverse complement strand
GGACGCCAAGAGCGCGCCAAGATTAGGTATGGTGTTCTAAGCAAAAGGACCAGGGTACACACCAAGTACCCTGGTCCTCTTTGTATTCTCTAAACCCTTCCTAATCTCTGCGCACCCTCTGCGTCCTCTGCGTCTCTGCGGTGAACCATACTTAACTTGGCGCGTCCTTGGCGTCCTTGGCGTCTTGGCGGTTCCGTCTTATCAACCGGTGGCTAGATCGTCCACTGGCCGTGCGCGATGTGGACCAGGTACCAGGCTCCGTCGGTGTGCTTCTCGAAGACGAGGGTGAGGCTCTGCCAGTCCATGCCATCGTACTGGGGGTCGAAGCCACGGAAGTGGTACTCTACCGATATGGAGCCGGGATAGACCTCGGCGCTGTTGTTGGGCGTGTTGCCGATGCCGAGGAACTCGTTGTAGTGGACCTCCGGCGCGGCGGCGAAGTCGTGGTTGTAGACGAAGCGGTCGTAATAGGCCGCGAAAGTCATTTCTATCGGGTCGCCGCTGCCGTCGTAAGCTCCCCAGTTGCGACTCTCCGTGCTTGTGAAGGCGTTTGTAAGCTCTTCGCGGGTGAGCGTCAGGTTAGTCTCATCAACGTACGAGTAGGGGGAGAAGCTAAGGCCCTTCTCCGGGTGAACGAGGGCGGCCAGGCGCTCCATGTCCTTGTCCTTGAGCGCCTGTATCGCTTGGGTGGCCCTGTCCGCTATGACCTCTTTGGCCTGGGCGGGAGGCATGCTGGCTTCGCCCAGGTCCGGCGGCTGGGGCCCATGCGTGGGGACCGGTTCCATCGTCGGCCCCGAATCGGCTGTAGCGGCGGCTTCCGTGGAGGTGGGTGCCTCGGTCGGTTGCAGGGTAGGCTCCAACGTCGGTTCGGCCGAGGGAGTGACAGGCTCGGGCGTGGGTGCGCCACTCTCAACAGGCGTGGCGGTGGGCGGGGGGCCCTCCGTCGGCACGGCCACCGTGGCGGGGGTGTTGGCTATTGGAGTGGCAGCGGTGCCACTCCCACAGCCCGCCAATAGCAGGACGAGTAGAACATAAGCCAGGACTTGAATGCGGCCAAAGCGCGCTTGCATAATCATTGCGTTTCCTTATCCACTGAGGGTATGGTGCCCGTATCTCCAACGTGTAGCAACTCAACTACCGCTACATAGCATTAACGTGAGATTCCGCGTAATAGTTGCGCGGCGAGTGCCGTCGAACGGTTCTGTGCTATAATCTCCCGAATATACCTCGCATTACGCTCCGCAGCAGACCGCTTACACCAGGAGAACCTTCTATGCCTCCGAGCCTCGCCAACAGGCGCACCAGGACGATAGCAGCTATCGTCATGTCGCTGGCTATCATGTCGGGCAGCATCGCCGCAGCCGCCTACGCGCAGCCCACCACGCCGCCCGCGCAGCCCCCACCCGCGCCTCCCGACATGCTCTCGTACGTGACTGACATTCTACCGCAACGCGAGCGCAACCTCATGGTAATGCGCCTCGACGGCAGCGACCAGCGCCAGCTTACCAGCGGGTTCAACGTGTGGTTCGCCTCGTGGTCGCCCGACGGCAAGAAGCTGGCCGTGACCACCGAGGGCGCCGAGATATATACGCTCAACGCGGACGGCTCGGACCTGCGCAAGATCGCGCTCGGTGCGTATTCGCCGCCCTTCTGGTCGCCCGACGGGCATTTCATCGCGTTCGTGGGAGGCGAGAAGTTCGCCATACCGATAGCGCGGGGCAACCTGCGCATCATCCCCGCGTCCGGTGGCCCCGTGTGGCTCGTGCCGGGGGGCGAGGACATACCGTCCCTGCCGCCGGGGGCCGCCGCGGTTGCGTGGTCGCCTGACGGCACCAAAATCGCAGCCGGGTGGCCGGGGCGCATCCTGCACATCTCAGGCGGCCCAGGCTCCGAAGTGCTGGTCGAGCAGTTCAAGGGCGGCGGCCAGGGTAAGTTCGTGGTGGCGGGCGGCTGGGCACCCGACAACCGGCACCTGGCGATGACCGACGGCATCGATTACGGCGTGCTCGACATGCAAACGGGCGAGTTCGTAACCATAGCCCGCTCGTTCCGGCAGGCAGGTATAGCGCGGCCCGGCGTGTCGTGGTCGGCGGGGATACGCAAGGTGGCCTTCGCCATCAACAGCGCCGCGCAGGACGGGCAGCGCCTCTTCCTGGCCGACCTCGATGGCCGCAACCCGCAGCTTATCCTCTCGCACTCACACGTGGCGCGTTACACCGGCCAGGTGAGCGACTACGGCCCGCCTTTCTTCTCGTCGGACAGCAAGACGATGCTCCTGCGCGTGTCCCGCACCACCACGGAGCGGGGGCAACTGGTCTACACGCACGAGTCGTGGCTGGTGCGCACCGACGGCTCGGGGGGCGAGAAGCTGGTGGACGGCTTCAACGCCAACTGGCGGCCCAAGCCGCGCCTCGATTTGCCGATGTCCGGCTTCTGGTTCGCCTGGCGCACGGTAGACCTGCCCGTAGCCAACCAGCAGGCCGCACGTCCCTACCTGTGGGGTCCCACCGCTATATATTCGGGCACCGAGACCTTCGCGGAGGCCCCCGGCGGCAAGATGTCGGTGGTCTACTTCGACAAGGGGCGCATGGAGATAGTCAACCCATCGCCGCCGCAGCCCACCCGCTACCTCGTCACCGCGGGCGCGCTCGCCAAGGAGCTTGTCACCGGGCAGATAGCCACGGGAGCCAACAGCTACGAGCAGCGCACCCCCGCCGAAGTGCTGGTGGCGGGCGACAACCCGGCAGCCGACGCGCCCACATACGCCACCTTCAACAAGCTGGCGGCGGGCACCGACGCGGGCAAGGCCCAGGACCGCACCGGCCAGCCTATCGAGGCGGTGCTCGCGAAGGACGGCACGATAACGCAGGACGCAGCACTTGGCGGCACGACGAAGGTGGGCGAGTTCTTCCCGCAGACGGGGCATAACGTACCCGAAGTGTTCATGAGCTACTTCAAGGGGCAGCCGTGGGACTGGGTGTACATCGCGGGCTACCCCATCTCGGAGCCGTACTGGACGCGCACCGAGGTGGCGGGCCGGCCGCGTAACGTGCTCGTGCAGGTGTTCGAGCGCCGCACCATCACGTACGACCCCGCCGAGGTGCAGCAATACCAGGTGCAGTTCGGCAACACCGGCCTGCAATACTACAACTGGCGCTACGTCCAGCCGCCGCAGACGCCAACGCCACAACCCACACAGCAGCCAACGCAGCAGCCAACTCAGCAGCCCACAGCGGAGACAACGGCACCACCTGAGCAGACGGCCACAGCCCAGCCAACGCAGTCGCCGCAGCCGTAGTCATTATTGGACGGAACCGCCAAGACGCCAAGAACGCCAAGGACCACGCCAAGGACCACGCCAAGGTTAAGAACGGTTCACCGCAGAGACGCAGAGAGCCTGCCCTGAGCGCAGCCGAAGGGACGCAGAGGTTACGCGGAGATAGGGAAAGTTTGGCCGATACAAGGGGAGCAGGGTATGAGATCACGTACCCTGCTCCCTATGCTTAGAACATCTACTTAATCTTGGCGCGCCCTTGGCGTTCTTGGCGTCTTGGCGGTTCCGTCGCTCACAATGGCTCGAAGTACTCCACATCCACCACCCAGACAGTGGCGCCGCCGACCTGCACTTCTATGGGGCGGGGCATGTAGAACTCGGTGGGGTCGAAGGCGGAGGGGTAGGAGGAGACGTACTCGGCGCGGGTGTGGCAGTTCTCGGCCAGCAGGTCCAGCACCCTGTCGGTCTGGCTGTCCTCCACACCCATGAGGTAGGTGGCGTTGCGCTCGCGCAGGAAGCCGCCGGTGCTGTCTACCGTGGTGAAGCGTATGTTGTTCTTGCGAAGGGCGTTGCTCAACCGCGCGTTGTCCTCGCCCTGCACTACCGCTACTATCGCCTTCATGCTCGTCTCCAGGGATCAGCCCTACGTCGCTACTGTGCTATATTGCCACATCTGCGACCGTTATGCTAGTGCATGACGCGCGTATTGTCAAGACCTACCCGCTACCACCTACTTCGGGACGCAATCTTCAGGGGGAGGCGCAGCACGACTCCTCTTGAAAAATCTAGCGGTGGGAGATTAGCATTTAGTTGGACCTTGTCATTCTGAACGCAGTGAAGAATCTCGTCCTCCACCCACGTGTTTCCTCTTTCTTGCGGTACCGTGTGGCAGTAAGAAAGGTGATATTTGGGTGCTGAGTGACGAGATTCTTCACTGCGTTCAGAATGACAAAGGCGGAGTCTGATGCCGATGTCCGGCAGCGCTGATCATGAACCAGCTTCATACAACAGCGGCAGACACTAACTAATAGTGTCTGCCGCTCCACTGCTTTAGACCTTTGCCTACCTGGGCCTAGTTAGTCCTGGCGGAAGATCCTCACCCGGCGGAACGGTTCTTTGCCCCGGCTGATCGAGCCAAGGTTGTAGCGCTCGGCCAGTTGGTGTTGTAGCTTGCGGATAGGGGCCGACTGCGGCGTGAGGTCCACCGGGCGGTCGCCCTCCATTACCTGCGTGATGGCGTCCTCGGTCTCTTCGAGAGCCACGGTCACAGGGTCGGCGGGCGCCGATACGTCGAACACGCTGGCGATGGCCTGCTGGATCTGCGACAGGGTATTGCTCTTGAGCACGAACACCGGCACGCCGTCCTGCTCGGCCTGGCGCAACATTTGCGGGCTTTTGCGGTAGTAGTTCTTCAGCGTCATCACGATGTCGGCGTTGTCAACGTCGCGCACCATCGTGCTGGGCACCCGCAGGTCCTTGATCGCTTGCTCCAGCCTGTTGCGGCTCACCCCGAACGGGTAAATGCGCAACGGCTTGTTGGAGGAGGCGCTGGCCCCGATGCGGGTGGTCCGGCTGGCTTCGCGGGCGGCCTCACGACCACCGTCCGGGCTTCCTTCGCCGCGACCTTCCTCTTGCCGCACGTCTACCAGGTCGTTCTCATCGTAAGCTGTCGGCTGTGCGGGGGCCGTGGGCGCGCCGAACCCTGCGTTCGACGATGTTGCGTACCCGGTATCAACGCGCCCACCCTCAAAAGGGCGGTTTCTCCCGCCTCCCCCGCCGTCCTGGAAGTTGCGCCCTGTCAGCCGCTCGCCGCGCGTGGTGCCCGGCTGTTGCCCGCCCTGCATCTGCCGCCTGGGCGCGTTGGGCGGCCCCTGGTCGAAGCTGCCGTGGGAGCCATAGCCACGCTCGTTGTAGCGGCCGCCCCTCGTCTGCTGCTGTTCGCGGCGCATGGACGGGCTGCCCGCACGCTCGCGGTTGGGTGCGATGTGCGCGATCTCGGTGTGGATCGTGCCGTCGGACTTGCGGGTGCGTATCTCAGGAGGGAGTATGTCGCCACGCAACAGCGAGTCGACCATCTCGGCCACGTCTCGGTACACCGCCACACGTTCGCGGTCGAGGATCTCCACCATGATATCGAACGTGGGCGGGGCCTTGCGCTCCAGGATCGATTTCTGGGTGCCGCGCCGCCTCGCTTCTTCGTCACCGAGCGTCACCGTCTGGATGCCGCCCACGAGGTCCGAGAGGGTAGGGTTGAGCATCAGGTTTTCCAGGCTGGTGCCGTGGGCCGTACCCACTAGCTGCACGCCGCGCTCGGCAATCGTGCGGGCCGCCTGGGCCTCAAGCTCGGTGCCTATCTCGTCGATGATGATCACTTCGGGCATGTGGTTCTCCACCGCCTCGATCATCACAGCGTGCTGGCGTTCGGGTAGGGGCACCTGCATGCGGCGCGCCCGCCCGATGGAGGGGTGGGGGATGTCGCCGTCGCCCGCGATTTCATTGGAAGTGTCCACGATGACCACGCGCTTGCGCACCTCGTCCGAGAGCACGCGGGCGCACTCGCGCAACAGGGTGGTCTTGCCCACGCCCGGAGGCCCCACCATGAGGATGCTCTGGCCCGTTTCGACCAGGTCTTTGATGATGGATATGGTGCCGTACACGGCGCGGCCTATGCGGCAGGTGAGACCCACCACCTCGCCCCTGCGGTTGCGGATGCAGGAGATGCGGTGCAGGGTGCGCTCGATGCCCGCGCGGTTGTCGCCGCCGAACTCCCCGATGCGCTCCGTAACGTAGTCGAGGTCGGCACGGCTGACTTCGGAGGGGCTGAGGGTGCGCTCCTTGTTGCGGTAGCGGGCTTCGGGCACGCGGCCCAGGTCCATCACCACTTCGAGGAGGTTTACGCGGTCGTTATATTCCCTTATTGGCCGGATGATATGGTCCGGTAGGGCCGCTATGATGGCTTCGAGGTCGTCGGTGACGACGTGCTCGCCGCCGTCCCGCACTACTTCATTGGGGTTTTCAGTAGTCCTGTGCTGTTCGGCCAACTCCTGCGCGGGGGCCGCGACGGGTGCATGGTCGATCTTGGGCAGGTCTGCTTCGAGACCTTCATAGCTACCACGAGCTAGATTTTCATGCATTGTTAAGAGATCACCCCTTCATGTTACAAACCGGTCCCAAGCGGTCCCGGTGGCGTTCGCTCACTCTATGTGCAAAGTTAGTGCCAAAGTATAGTGCCGAGTTCTGAGTGCCGAGTTCCGAGTGATTTGGTGCCACTCAATCAGGGGCCTTATTCCCCACTGTACATAGTAGCAGGAACTGAGCGGCGGGGCGTCCGCCCTGAGAACGTCTTTTGTCTCAGTCTTGAGACCTCTTCACTCGGAACTCGGCACTCAGAACTCGGCACTTGCTTTCGCCGTGGTGACTAACTCGGTGTTGTTGCGGGCCAGGAAGGGCGCTAGCACCGGCTGCTTTACTTTGATCGGTTCGGCCAGGTACTTCACGAGTAGGGCTTGCTCGCTGAAGTGATGGAAACCCCTGGCTTCCAATATGCCGCCGACTTCTGTCTGGTAATCTCTGAGGCCACAATACACCGGTTTGTGGCCCGACCTCGCGGCTTTCCACAGCACGTAGTCGAAGGCCTGGGGGCAGATATCGCGGTTAGCGGCGTCGGGCCGGAACATGGTGGTGAGCCAGTGGGCGCGCGCCCCGGTCACCAGGCGCATGTAGCCGCCCAGCGACTGCTTTTGCCCGCTTGCATCGGGCCAGACGTAAGCTCGCTCCACCAGGCCGGACGATGGCAGCATTGGGCGCGGAAAGTAGCTGCGGCGGAAGTTGCGGCTGCTGAGCGTCTCGGCGCGCTGCACGGCGGGAGGCGTCACGGCTGAGTAGAGTTGTAGCAGGTCCCAGGCGTCGGCGTTGGCCTGCTTGCGCACCTGCCCCGTACTTGGTTCATCGGCAGCGGTGCCCTGCCCCCGCTGGGCGAAGTAGAGGTGCCCCCAGATGTGCTCGTTGGTGTAGTGGGTGAAGCCGAGGCGGCGGAACTGTGGGAGGTCAGATTCGTCGCTGGGCACCTTCACGAACAGGCGGAGCACCCCACATTCGCCCGCCGCTTGCGACACCGCTTCCAGCAGCGCCTCCGAGACGTGGTAGGGCGCGCGGTCCAGGGTCGCCAGCGTGGTGACTGCCCACTCGTCGTCTCGCCCCCAGCGTGGCCTTGCCTGCACGAAGCCCTGTACGTAACCTTTGTCCACGTACACCAGCACGCAACCGGCGCGGAACTTGAAGGGCGCCTGGGTGCGAAGCAGCTCGGATACGAGGGACTGGGGCTGTATCAGGCTGTAGGGGGGATTGAGGCGCAGAATTCTCTGCCTGCGGCGGGTGGCGACAATACGCAGCAGGTCCAGGGGCGTGGCTTCGCGCACGTAGCCGCCCCTGCCGTTCCGAGTTGTCAGTCCTGAGTCCTGGATTATAGTCACCTCTACCGGCAGTGTAATACATCCGCACGCTAATTCAAAACTACGCTTCTACCAGGTGCGACTCGGCAGGCGCTTTGTCTGGCTGTGCCTCTACCATATCGAGGAAGTAGCGGTGGAGGCGCAGGTCGTCACTCAGCTCCGGGTGGAAGGAGGTAACGAGCATGTGGCCTTCGCGGGCGGCCACTGGCGTGCCGTCGGGGAGTGCTGCCAGCACCTCCACACCCTCGCCCACGCTCGCTATCTTGGGTGCGCGGATGAAGATGGCGGGGAACGGTTCGTCGCCCAGGCAGGGCATGGGCAGGCCGGTCTCGAAGCTGTCAATCTGGCGGCCAAAGGCATTGCGCTCCACCTGCACGTCCATCAGGCCGAGCAGCGGCTGGTCGCGCCCCACGTCCTTCGAGATGAGGATCATGCCCGCGCAGGTGCCGTACACAGGCTTGCCCGCCCGCGCGAACTGCTGTATCGCGTCTTGCAGCCCGTACTTCACCGCCAGCTTGCCTATCGCGGTGCTCTCCCCGCCGGGGATGATGAGGCCATCAAGCCCCTCAAGCTGCTCCGGCAGCCGCACCTCGACGGTCTCAGCGCCCAGCTTGCGCAGGGTCTCTATGTGCTCTCTGAATGCCCCCTGGAGGGCTAGTACGCCTATTTTCATACTGTGTATACGGCTTCTGAGGTGCCCTTGTTGCACTCAGGGGAACCCTATTCCACTCTGTCATCCTGAGCGCAGCGAAGGATCTCAAGAAGGTGGGTAAGGATGATGTTGAACGTCCTCGACCAGGGGTACTCAAGTCCAATAACCTGGCAATCTCAAATGTTGAGATCCTTCGCTGCGCTCACGATGACAGGACCACCTTTAGTCCTCGTAATCAGGCAAAGTGCTTGCCTGTCGCGCTTGCGATTACCAGCCCCTGACGGACAGTAGTTCCTCACGCGGGAGGACGGCGACGTTGATGCCCACCATTGCCTCGCCCAGGTCCATGCTGACTTCGGCCAGGATTTCGGGATTGTCCCAGTGGGTCACGGCCTGCACGATGGCGCGGGCGCGGCGCTCCGGGTCGCCTGACTTGAAGATGCCGGAGCCGACGAACACGCCGTCAGCGCCCAGTGCCATCATGAGGGCGGCATCGGCCGGAGTGGCTACACCACCTGCGGCGAAGTTTACCACCGGCAGCTTGCCGTGCTCGGCCACCCACACCACTAATTCGTAAGGCGCACCTAGCTCCTTGGCCTCGGTCATCAGCTCTTCGCGGGGCATGTTTTGCAGCTTGCGGATGCCGTCCCAAACCGAGCGTATGTGACGCACAGCCTCGACTACGTTGCCGGTGCCCGCCTCGCCCTTGGTGCGGATCATGGCGGCACCCTCACCGATGCGGCGCAGAGCCTCACCCAGGTCGCGGCAGCCGCACACGAACGGCACCTTGAAGTCGTGCTTGTTGATGTGGTAGCGCTCGTCTGCGGGTGTGAGGACTTCGCTCTCGTCTATGTAGTCGATGCCAATAGACTCAAGGATGCGCGCCTCCATGAAGTGCCCGATGCGGCACTTAGCCATGACAGGGATGGTAGTCGCCTCCATGATGCTCTTGACCATGCCGGGGTCCGACATGCGGGCCACACCACCCTGCGCTCTGATGTCGGCGGGCACTCGCTCCAGCGCCATGACGGCCACTGCCCCTGCTTCTTCGGCTATGCGGGCTTGCTCGGGCGTCACCACGTCCATGATAACCCCGCCCTTAAGCATCTGGGCAAGGCCCTTCTTTGTCGTCAATGTAGATGTTTCTACTGCCATTTGGTCCTCCCACCACGTTGAGGGTGTGTTCGCTGGGTCTTATCTCAACCGGGCACTAAAAAGATGCAATTATACCTCACTATAATTGTAACGCTTGTGTAGGAGGGATGGCAAGGACCGGTCGGAACATGGCTGTGTCAAAGCAGAATAGGAGCACCCAACCTGCCCCTGTCATCCTGAACGCAGTGAAGGACCTAGAGAAGGTGAGTAGGGATGGTGCTGAACGTAGTGGATGCTGGTGCTAGAGGTTCAGCATAGCGGTAAAGGTAGTATTTTAGATCCTTCACTGCGCTCAGGATGACAAGGGGGGAGTTATGCTAGATAGGATGGATTGACAAGACGTTCTCCGGTGTTGTAAAGGAGCAGTTGCAACAGCAACCCCAAACAACCCGG
>DASVRN010000045.1:0-11005 GCA_036388595.1 Chloroflexia bacterium | reverse complement strand
GTTGGGAAAATCCAAAGAGGAGCGGGGTACGATATCACGTATTCTGCTCCTTTTGCTTAGCACCGAAGAACCCTTAACTTGGCGTGGTCCTTGGCGTCTCCGCGTCTTGGCGTTTCCGTCTCCTGTAACCACTATCCCAATGCTGAATTTGTGGTGCTCTACTGGCACGTTTCGTGCACCCAGGAGCCATGTTTAGCATATTGTTGAATACCCTCTGACGGAGGCATTTACATGGCTACCGGTGTTTCCCAGGCGATCATCGACAGGCAGAAATGGCTGGACGACATATCCGATAAGCTCCAGCCGCTCATCAACGACACCTTCAGCAGCGGCGGGGAGGTTGGCAAGATAGCCAAGGACTTCCTCAACGGCGTGTGGCTCGGCCACCCCCTCCACCCCGTCATCACCGACGTACCCGTGGGCGCGTGGACCATGACGCAGCTTCTCGACCTGATAAGCCTCATGCGCGGTGACGACCCCGGCCTGGATGCAGCCGCCGACATTACGCTGGGTGCGGGCATCGTGGCTGCGCTGGGCGCGGCTGTCACCGGGCTGGCCGACTGGAGCGACGTGGGTGGCTCGCACCGGCGAATGGGCTTGGCTCACGCGCTGATTAACGTGGGTGGCCTTACCTTGAACGTCGCCTCCCTCGCGCTGAGGATGGGCGGGAAGAAGAATCGCGGCCTGGCCCGGTCGCTGTCTGCTGGCGGCTACATCTTCAACGCGGCTGCGGCCTACGTGGCGGGCGAGCTGGTGTACAACCTCGGACAGGCCGTGAACCGCGACGCTTGGGTGGACGGCCCCAACAAGTTCACCGACGTAGCCTCGTTGGAAGAGTTGCGCGAAGGCGAGATGGTCAAGGTGGACTACGACGGCAGGCCCATCGTTCTCCTCCAGCACGACGATGGCATCCACGCCTTTGAGGGCACCTGCCCACATTACGGCTGCGGCCTCTGGGAAGGCAAGCTGGACGACCACACCCTCACCTGCCAGTGCCACGGCTCCCAGTTCGACGTCCGCGACGGCACCCTCCTGCACGGCCCCGCCACCGCCCCCGTGCCAAGCTATGACGTCCGCAGGCGTATGGGCCGAGTGCAGATCAGGATGAGGAAGTGATTTCTGAAACGGGGTTCTGAAACGTGAAACGTGAAACGTGATGCGGCTGGTGATGTTTGGTACGTGAATGCAACTGTGTTCATGTTGCAGGACCAAAGCCCCCTCTGTCATCCTGAGCGTAGCGAAGGATCTCAAGAAGGTGACCAGGGATGCTGTTGAACGTGTTGGGCGTTGAGGAACCTGGTGGCGACTGTTCAGCATAGTGCCAGGTGAAGCATCTGAGATCCTTCGCTACGCTCAGGATGACAAGGAGCCTCTGAATCGCCTGTGTCCGACAAACCCTTTACAGCACAACCTTGAGCAAGCCGCATCACGTTTCACGTTTCACGTTTCACGTTTCAGAACCCCGTTTCACGTTTCAGAACCACGTTTCAGAACCAGGAGTGTACGACCACATGGCAAAAGGCAAAGGGCGCAAGCGACAGAACCCCCTCAAAGGTCTCTTATCGGGACTCGTGGCGGGCCTGGCGGCATCGGCGGTGATGGACCAGTATTGGGGAATAGTTGAGCGCGTGCCCGGAGCACGGCCGGAACAGCAACCCAGGCGTGGCGGCGGGCAGCAGAAGAACGAGCCTTCCACGCAAATTATCGCGGACAAGTTAGCCGAGGCTGTAACCGGCAAGGAAGTGCCCCAGGAAGCCAAGCCCGCAGCGGGTGTAGCCGTCCACTACATCACGGGCGCGTTACAGGGCAGCCTCTTCGGCCTGATAGCCGCCCTTCGCCCCCGCACCGGCCTGTTCGCGGGTCTGCTCTACGGTGTTGCTATTTGGCTCTTCCTGGACGAGATTACCCTGCGCGCCCTCAACATCGCCCCCGACCCCAGGAAAGTACCAAAGAAGATACACGCCGAGGCGCTGGGAGCGCACCTGGTCTACGGTGGCAGTTTGGCCTTGTTGACCAGGCGCTTCCTCAAGTAAAAACAAACGAGGGACGATGGTAGAAGCTGCCATCGTCCCTCGTCTATCGTCCATCGTCCGCCTTACTGCTGCCCACCCGGACCCTTCTCAATGGGCGCTCCCACCAGGTTGCCCCATTCGGTCCAGCTACCGTCGTAGTTGCGCACGTTCGGGTAGCCGAGCAGGTGCTTTAGCACGAACCAGGTGTGCGACGACCTCTCCCCGATACGGCAGTAGGCTACCACGTCCTTGTCGGAAGTGACGCCCTTCGGCTCGTAGATGTTGCGTAGCTCCTCGGGGCTTTTGAAAGTGCCATCCTCTCGCACCGCTGTCGCCCAGGGCACGTTTTGCGCGCCGGGGATGTGGCCGCCGCGCTGCGCGCCCTCCTGCGGGTAGTTCACCATGTGTAGCATCTCGCCCGTGTACTCAGGGTTCGAGCGCACGTCCACCAGCGCGTAGCCTTCCTTCAGGCTGTTGCTGGAGCGGTCCAGCAGGGCCATGACCTCGTCGCGGAAGGCGCGAATCTCGCTGTCGTTGCGCTCCTGCGCGGTGTAGTCGGTCGGGGGATGGCTCGGCACCTCGCGGGTCATCGGGCGGTTCTCGGCCACCCACAACTGGCGGCCTCCGTTCATGATCTTGGTATTCCTGTGCCCGAACAGGTGGAACACCCACAGGGCGTACGTAGCCCACCAGTTGTTCTTGTCGCCGTAGAACACCACCGTGGTGTCGTTGGAGATGCCCCGCTCCCGGCACAGCCTCTCGAAATCTTCGCGGCTGATGTAATCGCGGCGCACCTGGTCGTTGAGGTCGGCCACCCAGTCGAGCTTGACCGCGCCGGGTATGTGCCCCTGCTCGTACAGCAAAATGTCCTCGTCCGACTCCACGAGCCTGATGCTCGGGTCGTCAAGGTGGTCCTCCACCCACTGTGTGGATACGAGTATATCCGGGTTGGCGTAGCCCGCGTCCGTGGCCTGCGCCGTAACTTCCATGCCTGTACCTGTAGCCATGATTTGCTCCTTGTCTCCTGGTATTGTGATGAGATATTCTGTCTGCCGTTATGCTATGTAGTGAGTAACCCAGCCGCGTACATATTATACACTGTTCGAGCTGTTTTAAGTATACAACGGCCCTGTAAATCGCTCTCCGCACGCCACGATCAACCAAACAATTCTACTGCCGCTAACTATCTTCTGATGGATTCTGACGTTACACGTTACATCAGGCGCATAGCTTGCGTTACATAGCGCATACAACCTTGCCTTCACCCTGGTGTCTTGTGGTACCGCATATGACTAAAGTACTACCGCAGTAGTGGTATTTATTCTTGCTTTTACGTCAACATGGCCCATATAATTATCCTTGCGTCGGTTGGTTGCGAATAAAAACAATTAGATGAACATATTATAGGCGTATCGCATCGCTGCTTCCTCCTGGCCCCTGGTCTCTTAGCCTGCTATGCTCGGCCTTGAGTCCTGCGATACGCCCAACACTCTCTACGGCCAGGTTTCTATGGACCACTTCCGGCGACAGCTACAACCTCACAAGCCCGCCCTCCAGAACACCCTCGCTCCCGGTAGCGGGGTGACATGGTGGCCCCCTGCCGTGCCTTCAAGCGAGCCTATGCGCTATTCGGGGCTTGCTCCCTTGAGACAGCCCGGCACGATCAACATGGCGGCCCCAACCGCGTCATCGCGGCGTAGCACCGGCACCATCCTCCGCGAGCGTTTGCGCCTGCTGGTGGTCCTCACCGCCACGCTGCTCTACGCCGTGCTGCTACTCTATGTGCTCTCGCTCAGCACCAGTTCGGCCAGACCCTCGGCAGGTCTCACCGCGCAACGCGACCGTGAGGGGGCATGGCGGGTGACCTCCCTAGTACCCGGCGGCTTGAGCTATGACAAGGAAGTGCACCAGGGTGATATCGTTGTGGCAGCCTACGACGCCACTGGCAACGCCATCGATCTGAAAGCGCTACCGGAGAACACGAGCAACTTCCAGACAGCTTACGAGTTGAGGGTCCGTTCCGCTAGCCGACCTGAAGCCCTACCAATTTCGATAAGCACGCTAAACCAGCGTCCCGACACTCCACTCCAGCGGTGGGGTTACGCCTTACTGGGCATCATCTTTATATCGGTCGGCGGGGCGGTGTTCGTCAAAGCCCGGCAGCGTGATGCCGCAAGGGCCTTCTATCTCTTCTGTTTTACCACCGCGGTAGCCCTGGCGCTGGCTTCGGCCATGTACCTGCGCATCGACTGGCTACAGTCTATGCTCTTCATTACGCTTGCGGTCTGGGCAGGCTCGTTCGCGAGCTTCTTCCTCAAGTTCCCGGTGCGCGTGGGCAAGTCAAAGAGAGACCATTATTTTATCCTCTTGGCGGTGGCTTTGGGGGCCGTGTTCATCGTCCTGGGCTACCTGTGGGTACTGGCGGGGAACTACCTCGAATACGAGACGGTCAGGATGCTTACCCTGATCTACGTAAGCGCCTGTGTGGCTGCCGGGTTGGGCGCGCTCCTGCGGTCGTTGGTGGGCGAGCGCTCGCCCGAAGTTCGCCAGCAGCTATTCCTCTTGCTGGGCGGCACCGCTATCGCCTTTGGCCCCGGCTTGCTCCTGGACTTGCTCCCGCACATAATCATAGACAAGCCTATCGTGAGCCTGGACCTGGCCGTGCTCTCCTTCGGTTTCATGCCCATGGCCTTCGCCTACGCCATTACCCAACACCAGTTGCTCGGAATCCGCAGCCTGATGCGTCGTAGCGTCGTTTACGTCGTGATGGGCTTTACTGTGCTCATGGTCTTCGCCATAGCGGCGGCTGTCGTGAGCACGCTTATGCCGCAAGGCTGGTGGGGCAGCGAGTTCGGGCTGCTCGGCTTCGGCCTCTTCGTCTTCCTCATCGCGCTCTCCTTCGGCTGGGCACAGCGCCGCGTCGAGCACCTGGTGGACCGCTACATCTACCACGATGCCTACGACTACAAAGAGGCGCTGTTGCAGTTCAGCGCCCAACTTGCCGCCGAGCAAGACCTCAAGGTGCTGGCCGACCAATTGGTGGAGCGCACCTGCCGCCTGATGAACCTCACCTGCGGCATACTTCTCCTCGCGTCCCAGCCCCAGGAGGCCAAGCAGATTGATAGGCTGACCTCAACTCTGGGGACCGACTTCCTGGATGCCGACAGCGAGTACGACCACGCTCTTAGCTCCCGCGTTGGCGCTGACATGGGCGGTAAGAGCCGCACCCAGCCCCTCAACGAGGGCAATCTTTACCTGGAGTTGTACGCCCAGTATGGCCCGCTTGCCGCGACGTTGCTCGAAGGCTTGCGCGCCGAACTCGCCGGACAGGGAATCGTGCTTCGACAGCTTGAGAGCGCGGCCCCGGGATTCCACACCGCAACCGAACCTCAGCCCGAGGACCTTGAAGCCCAGGTTGATGACGTCCTGAAGACCAGCAAGCTGGTGGATGCCCCGACCTCCTTCCTTGAGGAAGACCCGGCCGATTTAGAGACGGTTCGCTCATTCCTGGGCGTGCCGCTGTGGACCCGGTCTTATTTTATAGGCGTGCTCTGCCTCGGCGGCAAGAAGACCGGCGAGCGCTTCACCCAGGACGATACGTCGCTGTTGAGCACCCTCGGCAGCCAGGCGGCCCTGGCCATCTACAACGCACAGCTATATGAGGCCCGCGAGCAGGCGCTGCTCGATACGATTACGGCCCTCGCGCACGCCATCGAAGCCAAGGACACCTACACGATCAACCATTGCGAGAATATCACCGACCGGGCGGTGGCGCTGGCCCAGGCCCTTTCGCTGCCCAGGCAGGAGGTGGAGAATATCCGCCTCGGCTCGATCCTGCACGACGTGGGCAAGATCGGCATCCCGGACGCGATCCTCAACAAGCCCTCCAAGCTGACCGACGAGGAGTACGAGACCATCAAGCAGCACGCCCAGATTGGCGCGCGTATCGTGCAGTCCGTAGGCGCGCTACAGGGCGTCGTGCCCATCGTGCGGCACCACCAGGAGCGCTACGACGGCCAGGGCTACCCCGACGGGCTGGTAGGCGAGGAGATACCCATCGGCGCGCGCATCATCGCGATAGTCGATGCCTACGGCGCTATGACCGAGGACCGGGTGTACCGCAAGGCGCTAGGGCATGAAAAGGCGCTCAACGAGCTTCGGCGGAACGCTGGCACGCAGTTCGACCCGTACGTCGTTACTACCTTCATTCGCATCCTCAAGGAGCAACCGGAGCTTGCCGAGATCCCCACTGAAGATAGTCTAGCGCGGGTGCAGTAGAACCTAGCAGTTCGTTTAATTGCTATCACAAGCCTAAACCCAGTGGGGTCGGACCCCACCGGGTTTCTTATTGCTAGCCCACGATTCTTTAGTACAATCCTAAACGTCCCCGGCTTGCAAGGTGCCAACCTACGTAGATTTACGTAATTAGGAGAATTGTGCCTAGTACTTCGGTCCTACCTATTGTATACGGGTAGTACCTTTGGTATACTCTGCGCGTCGGAGATGGATAGTACTCGTTAGTACCAAAGTACCACTTAGTTGGTGCGGTGCTTTCCCTGTACTGGTCCATGTAAGGTGCTGCGGAAGCTCCTGGACCGTTCGTCCGTAGCGCCTTCGACAAAAACCGGGTAAGTGCCCGAAAGTGCCTATAGAAAGGCGCAATTTGGCATTGTCAAAAAACGGCCACGAACCAGGACCCATTGTCATCACCATGTGGAGGAGCATAGCAGCCATGAACCTGAACATCCTAGAGAAACTCACCCGCCAGGCCATCAAGGGCAACAACGTAGTCGCCGCCAGCAGTGAGATGCTGAAGAACGGCATTATCAGCCCCACCGAGCACCGCTCAGTGCAGTCGCTCTCGTGGCAGATCGCCGCCAACGTAAGAGTCACGGCAGGCGGCGCGGTCGCCGCACCCCCCACTACTGTTTACAGGGTGTGGATCTAAACCCCCAGACTTAGAACTTTCTCTTCTTCTGCAAAAAGACCGGCTGTGTGGCCGGTCTTTTTGCGTCCCTGAGCCTGATTCAAGGTGCGCGCAGCGGCCCCAGACCTCACTTTGTGAATAGACGTCAGACCACAACTATGTAAGGAGATGAGCACATCAGCCCCGCCTTTGTCATTTCGAACGTAGTGAGAAATCTCGTCCCTCAGCACCCTAGTAACACCTTTCCTTCAGCAACAGAGTCCCATAAGAAAGAGGAAACATCCTGGTGTAGGACGAGATTTCTCACTACGTTCGAAATGACAAAGGCGGGGCTTTGTCGCCAGTACTTGGGGCTGCTATTTATGAGATAGCTTCTACTACGGACCAATTTAGCTTCTTTTCGCCAGAACCCCTTACTTTTCGCGAGTATCGTCGTTATAGAAAACAAGCGCGGGGGGTACGACGCTAAAACACTTCCCTAATGGAGGGTATTTGCTAATGAACCTGAACGTACTTGAGAAGCTCACACGTGAGCTAGTAAAGGGCAACAACGTCACCGAGACCAGCGAGGAACTGCTGCAAAGGGCCGTAATCTCCCCGGTGGAGCACCGTTCGCTACAATCCCTCTCGTGGCAGATCGCCGCGAGCGCCCGCCATAATCCGAGCGGCCATACTACTGCCGCAGCCATCAGCACGTACCGGGTCTGGATCTAAGCAGCCCGGCTTGTAATAACATAGAGACCCCGGCAGCCAACTCTGGTGTGAGCTAGAGGTGGGCCGGGGTCTCGCGTCCCTGGTAGCGCGTGTTGTTGGAGGGGCGTTTCGCTTACGGCTGCCCGGCCCCGGCATCATCGCCAAGCAGAGGCGTCCGCTTCAGGACGTTCTGTAGGTAGTAGCTGAGCGCCAGGAACAAGCCGCCGATACCAAGGAAGATCAGGACGCGCCAGATGGCATCCAGGCCGACCAGGTCTACCAGGAACAGCTTGCCGACGAGCAGCACCAGCGTCCCCGCTCCCGCGTAGAGCAGCGGTGCGTTGCGGTCGAGCCGTATCCCGGCCAGGAGCAGCGCGCATGCCCACACCCCCCAGGCGATAGTCACGAAGGCGTTGCCGTTCTCCAACGCTCCCAATTCGCGCCAGAGCACCGCCAGCACTGCAAGGTGCGCGACCCCCCTGTACAGCCACTGCATTTCTCGCTCCTTGTGCAAGAATGACACTCCGGCCAGCAGGAGAATAACCGCCACGTCAAGCAGGTTGGGCAGGTTGAAGAACACCGGTCCGTCCGCCCCGTATAAGAGCAGCCTGAATGTCAATTGTAAGGCAACCGCACCGAAAATCAGGTGGGAGGGCACCACGGTCTCGGCCCTCTTCACCAACCTCGGCGCCCACCAAGCCGCCGCTTGCAGCAAGGTAGCGTACACGGCCCAGCCCAGCATAATGTATCCCCACCCGTCGGGGCGATTAGCTAACTCGCGCCACATCAGGCCCAACACGGTCAGATGCACGATGGAGCGATAAAGTAGGCTCATTCCCCTTGGTGTTACCACGAAGGACGCCGCTATGGTCAGCGCGGCGAACGTCACGTAGGTGAGGGCCTCCGCGTTCAGGAAAGCCAGGTCGTTCGGCGGGGAGCCGAACAGACTGCGGGTCATGTCTTCCCATAGTTGTGCGCCCACCCAGAGTGTCACACAGCCCCACACGATATGGCCCATTACCGACGTGCCCCTGTCGGATAGGCGTTGTGCGACGAAGTGCAGGGCCGCGGCCTCAGCGGCGAGCGCCACCATGAGCAGGTTGCCATTTATGAGCTGCACGAGGGCCAGGGTGAACAGCACGACGCCCATCATCGCGTGGGTGTAGGCGAGCCGCTCTTGAGACTGCCGCAAGCTCCACGCAACCGCTCCAAAGGCCGCGGCCCCCGCCAGCGTGATCGCGCCCAGCACTTCGCCGGGCACATATCCTTCCCACAGCAGCCAGGAAAAGCCGAGCGTAGTCAGGGGTGCCAGCACCACCAGCGCATGTACGTGAGACTCCACAAAGTTCCGTATGTCCTTGTCGGGGATGTAGTCGAGCGAGGGCAAGGACCAGCGTTCCGGGTTGCGCGCCTGCAACGTCTCGCGCACGACGGGCAGCGCCCAGAAAAGCAACAGGCAGAAGATGGCCCCGGCCTGTAACGTCCAATCTGTCTCGGTGATACCAAGGTCCAACGCCCATCTACTCCCTAATGCCACCAGTAGCACCAGCCATGTGCCCACGAAGGTGGTCCACAGCAGGGCGCGCCACCCGCGGAAGAAGTAGACCGCTGCGCCCCCGGCGGCCACCAGGCAGGTATAGGTAACCAGGCCCACCACGCCGCCCGACCTGTCGGCAAGCACGAAGGGGGTCGCCAGGCCGCCCGCCACACCCACGATGGACAGCAACGATTGGTTGTGTCCCAGCGCGAGCACGAAGGCTAACACAGTCACGGAGACCATGAAGGAGAACGCGAATTCGTAGGCCACCAGGTGGAAAAGCTGGTAGGCCGCATACCCGGTGATGTAGAAGGTGGCGATGCTCCCGCCCAGCAGGATGTACTTCAACGCCTGCCGGTGCACTCCCAGGATCGAGCCTATCACGAGCAAGGCGACCCCGGCCACGAAGCCAATCGCCACGCGCACCCACTCGGTGAGCCAACCCTGGTCCACCGAGTACTTGAACAGGAAGCCGATGCCGAGCAGGAATAGTACGATGCCCACTCTACTGAGCCAGAACTCCCCGCTTTTCAAGATGTCGGGCTGTTGGCGTGGTGGGGCGCTCGTGCTTACGGCGTTGCTCGGTAGCGGGGTAGCCCCAAGGTTTGTTGAAATGGCCGGAGGGGCAGGTATGGCTGAAGCCGCAACATTGCCCATCACCGGACCTGGTTGGGAGGCGGTACCCTGGGCGGCTATTTCGGGCGGGACAGCAATTGTCCGGGTTCGGTTTCGACCGGCGGCCACCTGCATGGACCTGCCGCACCATATGCAAAGCGGATTGCGGGGTGGGTTGCCGCCTCGACAGTGAGGGCAGAACACCTGCGGGAGAGATGTGGGCGGTGCCGGTATGCGCTCCGTCTCCGCATGCACGGCGGAAAGGGAGGCTTCCAGGTCCTCGGTGGCCTTAAGTGGCGCAGTTTTTGGGGCAGGCCGGATCGTGGCTACCACGCCCTCAAGTCGCGCCACCTGGCCGCGCAACTCGCCTACTATCTGTTCCAGGTGTCCGATTCGCTCGTCCAGTAGTCCGGGCGCTGTCTCTTCCATTCGCATCTATCTCCTTGCAACATCGGTGCTATTCCCGGCACCATGCGCGACATAGTGTCATCTGTCCCATTCACCTGCTTACAGTATGCAGGCGTCGTGTGCTTGTTGCATCGGCAGTCTTGCCTAACCGGGGCTACGGGAGAACGGCGGGTCTACGGCGTGGGAGTAGGTATAATTGCTTAAGTGGGGCATCAACGGGAGCATATTGTCGCAGGGTGAGTGGGGTAAGTATGGAAGCAAGGCAGCCAAATTTCGCCGCCACATAGACGCAACTTGCCACGTCACGCATGCTGGAACATGGCCCTCAGCATTGCGGCTATTCTACCTGCACTTTAAGGTCGAGTCAACAGCTAACCTGCACAGACTGGTATAATGGCCGGAGTCCCTGCCCGGTTACCGAAGTATGAAAACTGGCGAATAAAGCACTATCGTCCATCGTCCATCGTCCATCGTCCGAGGTAATCCCGTGAGTTCCGAGTCCGAAATCCGGCAGTTCCTTGAAGCCACCGACGAGCACCTGACGGCGGCCCTGCTCGACTATGCCTCATTGATGCCGGTATCGCTCATCAACATAGGCAAGCTGGCCCTCTCCGCGCCCGGTAAAGTCATGAGCGCGGTGCCGCAGATGCAGCGAACCGGTGCCGCAGTGCCTTCGCCCTTGCCGAGGTGGCCCCTTTACGTCATCGAGGCGTACCGGGCGGGGTCGGCTTACACGGCCGTCGGCTGGGGAGAAGCCCTGCCCGGTGCGGTCGCGGTTGAGATCGCCATGTCCGCCGCCGATCTGCTGGACGA
>DASVRN010000044.1:0-15589 GCA_036388595.1 Chloroflexia bacterium | reverse complement strand
GACCAAAGCCCCACCCTGTCATCCTGAGCGTAGCGAAGGATCTCAAGAAAGTGGTTTAGGGATGATGCTGAGTACAGAGACAATGATGCTGATGGTTCGGCACACAGGAAAAAGGAACATCTTAGATCCTTCACTACGTTCAGGATGACAGGGGGGAATAGGGTTCCGCACAAGAGACCGAGCCGTATTCACGTACCCTATACCACAAGCCGCATCACGTTTCACGTTTCACGTTTCAGAACCAGGAGCACACATGGACCCCAGTCTGCAACAGGACATCACGCTCGCCAATGAGATAAACAACGGCAGCCGGGCGGCGCTGGAGCGGGTGGTGCGCAGGCATCTCGCGCCGGTATACGGCTACGTGTTGCACCGGCTGGGGCTGGGCAAGGACGAGCTTGCGGCGCGCATCACCTCCGATGCGTTCGATGCCGCCATGCGCGGGATGCGGCGGTACCCTCGCGGCGATGGGACGGTGCCCATGCGCTCGTGGCTGCTGCGGCTCGCCAACCGGAGGATCGCACGGCTCAAGCTGAAGAAGCCCAAACACTCCGACCAGCTTGACGGGACCGCAGACGACCTGCGCGCGCTTCAGGAGGCGGTCGCGGAGATGAAAGGAAAGCAGGGGGCCGCCCTGGCGCTGGCGCTCTTCGGGGAGATGCCGCCGGAGGAGATTGCTACCGCGCTCGGGGTGAGCCGCAGGGCCGCCATGCGTTCGTTGCGACTGGCTTTGCGGCACATGGGTAAGGCCCACTTCACCCAACCCGAAGACTGGAGTCTTGATGGCTAGCCTGCGCCGCATCAGCCTGCCCCTGAAAGGCACCGAGCGCCTCAGGCGTGCCATCTTTAAGCCTCGGCCGCCACGCCTAGGTAAGGCCGAGCACAAGATGGAAGAAGCCCTCAACCAGCTTCGGAGCGGCGTGCCTCTCAACTGGCTGCAAATGGAGGACGACCCGGAGCTTGTCACCCTCGCCCGCCTCTACAGCGTCGCCCGCCACGCACCACGTCCCGGCCTGGAGGCGCTACCACCCCACCTGCAAGAAGACACGCTGGAACGCCTGAGCAAGCGCCTGCCCGCGCCCAAACAGCAGCCCCAAAAGCAAGCCCCCACGAGCCTCGCGGGCTTCTCCGAGAACGTGCCGGTGCTCACCCAGATGGAGGACGACCTGCCCCCGCTTGTGACTACGGCCCCGCAGATGGCGGTAGCGTTGTTCGTCACCACACTGGTAGTTATCCTGCTCGCGGTGAGCTACAATACCTTCTTCCCGGCAGAGAAAAGCCCCTACACCTGGATAGAGGTGCGGGAGAACGGCAAAGTAGCTGCGGCACCAAACCTGCCCAGGGGCTATAAAGCTCCGGTATGTCCCGCCTCGGTAGTCACAAACACCGTGCCTTACGTATTCCGCAATTACATCGGCGCCCTGGATGAGCACAAGGCTCAACAGAACGTAGACTTCCCGATTGAATATCTGCCTACCCTGCTAACCGTGGGCGGCACCGACTACACCTTCGGCTTGATAGAAGCGTCGGTAGGACCTTGCGACCAATTCGGTGACACAGCCCACTCGAACGTCAGGCTGAACTATCAAATAACCAACCCTGTGCCGGGCGGAAGGTTACAGACAACCCAGCTCTACGTATTCCATTCCCTGCGGCAAGTAATGTCCATCGAAAGAGCCAACGGTACGTTCAAGGCTGTGACAATTGGCGATCACAAGGGGGTCTTCTGGGAAGGCGAGGCCTACAGAGACTACTCCGGCGTCTATTGGGCGGGCCGGGGGACAATTAGCGTGCTGGTGTTGGAGAAGGGTGACCTTGTTACCACCTTCGTGGGCCAGGCAGATAGGGGGATCACCGAAGATATGCTCATGACCCTGGCGCGCAAGATGTACGGCGTCGCTGCCCCCACAGCCACACCAGGGGCCGTCGCCACCGGCACCCCTGCAACCAATGGCACCCGCCCCGTGAACAGGCGGACCAGCAGATAGCATTTCACGCCACATATTCGAATTGAAGTCACATTGACACCTTCGCGTGGGGCAAGATACAATCGCCCTGATGGTAGATAGCGGCACGAGCGTGCGTGGAGAGGGGCAGGGTCGTATACGGCCCTGGGCTTGGGGCGCAACCGGGGGAGTGGCGATTTGTCTGCTGCTCCTCATGTGGCCTGTGGGGCGTTTTGTCGAATCGGCATCGGCCTGGCTCGATTATCCATACGCGAGGGCAGGCTCCGAGGGGCTGATACTCTACGAGTCGCTGCTGGTGAAGCGCGGCGGCGACATCTACTCCCCCATCACCCCCGAACAGTTCATCTCCGGCCCCTACCCGCCTATTTACTACTGGCTGGCGGCCGCGGTCCTCCCGGAGCAGCTACCTGACTTCTCTGATCCTGGCGGGCCACCCTCCATCTTTCGCGGGGGACGCATAGTCTCCCTCCTGTCCGCCCTCCTTGCCGCCGCCCTCATCCCGATAGTCGTAATTTTTTCGGGCTATCGTAATGGGTCCAGGCAAAGGCTCCTACTCGCCGCAGCCGCCGGAGTTACGGGCAGCCTGGTCTTCCTGGCGCTGCCGCAGACCACCGTCTGGGCTACTCGCTTCCGGGGCGACATGCTCATGCTCGCCTTCACAGCGGCGGGCCTGCTCTGCATAGCTCTCGGCTCCAAAACCAAGGCAGAGAACACCCGATCACGTTTCACGTTTCACGTTTCACTCCTCATCGGCGCGATATTCTTCTCGATGGCTTTCTACACCAAACAGACGGCGCTTGCGGGGCCTGTTGCCGCCGCCATATACTTGCTGTTGCGCGACTGGCGGCTGGGGCTGCGCTGGTGCTTCGTCATGGCTGGCGCGGTGCTGCTGCCGTTCGTGGCGCTCGACATGGCGACGGGGCACTGGTTCTTCCTCAAGATGGTAAGCTACCACTCGTTGCGTCTCAGCGAAGTGACCCTCACCCGCCTGCTACAGTTCGCCTTCTGGGAGGACCAGTGGCCGCTCATACTGGTGGCGTTGGGTTACGTTGGCATCCGGCTGTTAGCGCTGGCACGAGACTACAGGAAGCGTGAGGCTCGGCAGGCTCCCCCATTGATAGCCCTGTTCGGCGCGGCGTCGTTCCTCTTCCTGCCTACGGGGGCCGTAATAGGAGCCGACCACAACCACCTGCTGATGTCGGGGCTGGCTATCTCCCTTGCCGTGGGCGCGGCGATTGCCTGGGCCGCTAACCGTCTGCTGGACGAACGCGGAAAGCTGCCCCTGGCTGCTACGGCCTCACTTACCGGGGCGTTGCTGTCGGTGGTCATATACGCTGCCGTGACCTCGCCGCCCTCAAGCTGGTACGACCCCGACCTGGACGTGCCCGTTGCGGAGGTGCAGGAGCAATACCGCAAGATCGTATATAACGTCAGCCAGAACCCAGGCACTATCTTTTTCTCTGACGACCCCGGCATAGTGGCTCTCGCAGGCAAGGCCACGCCTTACGACGACCCCTTCACGATGACCGCGCTGGCCGCCACAAACCGCTGGGACGAGGCCGCCTATCGCACCATGCTGCGCGAGGGCCGCTTTGGCCTGCTGGTGCTCTCCTGCGACGTAAGCACCCCCCAATTCTGCCGGGCCGATACCTTCACCCCCGGCGTGCTGGACGCCATACGCGACGGCTACAACCTGCTATTCCGCGATATTATGTATACCTACGCGCCCAAAGATGCAGCGCGATAATGAAATATAATCACCGCCGGAACGTAACTTCCCTCACCTGCCCCAGGCGGGCCACATGGCATCCTTCACAAGTGGGAACATCTGGTGGGACTGGTCTTCCGCAAGGCTCAGGCGGGCAATGGAGAGGCCGTTGGGCGTCCACAGCGGGCCGAACGACGCCGACGCCAGCGAACCGGTCTCCACAACCAGGCGGTCGCCACCCGGCGACCACGCGGGGTTGTTGGTGAAGGGGGGCAGCGGCTCCAGCTCGCCCACGCTGCGCCGCCTGATTGCTACCTGTGGCTCGCCCTGCTGGGTGCGGCTGCGAAAGGCGATGAGGTCACTGTCAGCCCCGCTGGATGCGGGTGAGAAGCGCGGTCCCGGACCCTGGGCGTACTCTCCCAACCCGGTGCCAACATAGCGTAGCTCGTTGCGGAAGGGGGTAGCCTCCGCCGCCAATACCCCGTACACCAGCAGCGCGCCCGACAGCGTCTCGGCGTACATGATCGTCTGACCATCGGGCGACCACTCAGGCTCTCCACCTGGCACCTCCCTGATGTCACCCTCCCTGCCCGTCGAGAGGGGCCAGCGCAACAACCAGAACGGATTGTTAGCCCCGGACACCGCCACGAACAGGCCATCCGGCGACCACCGTACCGACTTCTCGTAAGCAGGCCCCCGCGATACGGCGGACGCGGTAAGCGTCATGATATTGACCGGGTCGCCACCCTCCACGGACGCCGCCCAGGCCTCCTCCTTGCCCATCGTTTCGGGGTCGAAGGTAAAGTAGCCGACCTGCTTGCCGCCGGGGGTCCAGCCGAGTCGCTGGTCGGGGGGAATGTTCCCCGAAGCCAGCTTGCGCGGCTCGCCACCGGCAGAAGGCACAACGTACACCGCATCAGCCGTGGTGAAGGCCACCAGGCTGCCGTCAGGTGAAGGTTCGGGCGGGTTGTTGACCGGCACAGAAGCCATCTGCCGCTCGCCGGAGCCGTCTGGAGATATGCGCCACAGCCCTGAAGACCGCACGAAGAAGATGTTCCCCGGCTCCGACGGTACGGGCGTGTAGCCCTTGTTGGCTTCGATACGAACGGGGGTATAGCCCGCCTGGAAGTCGGGGCTTTCGGGGTTGGAGGAGCCTGCGGTGGCGGTCGGCAGTTCGGGTGGAGGCGCGGGCACGTCGCACCCCGATAGGAGCAACGCAAACAGCAGCAGTGTCAATAGCCCATACGAATACCGGCGCATGTTGCAGTATAGCACAGCACCCCGTTCATGAGAGGCATACAGACCTTTTAGTGTTGGATTTTAGGGAATTGTTAATTCTCCCTAAGTAGAGCAAGTACCACTTTGGGGTTCCACCGGGCGAAGGCTGTCCTGGAGAAGTCTCATAGCCCTCCTCCGGTCAGTGGGAAGTAGGAGGGGCAGGTTAGATAGGGTCTGCGCTATTCATGCTGAAGATAGAATTGTTCTACCAAGTCCACAATGAGGTCTGACGGGTCTTCGCCGCGCTCTTTTATGTACATGAGTTCAATCAGATCCTCTGGCGTTAAGAAGAGAATGACTTTGCTCTCTTCGCTAAAGACTGAATTCCTTCTTATATGCGCGGCTTCATTGGGAGGCTTGTTACAGATTAGGAGAGCCAAGCGGCCCATAGTCTTCTTTAGGTAATTTCGTGCCTGATCAACCTCATCTTTTCCGATTTCGCTTGACCCATAGTTCTTGAACTCGCAGAGAATCAGCCTCGCACTTAGTTCCTCAAGTAACAATTTCCAGTTGCGTGTCTCTGGTGCGCGATTGGGAAATATAGCATCACGTCTGTCGATACCAGAATATGTTCTCGATTGAATATGCGGCTCACTCAGTGGGGGCACAAATGAATACCTTAATATGTCAATACATACATCTTCAAAGTCTTGCCAACCAGCCAATCCAGGTGGGCAGGATGACAATCTAGCTATGAGATCATCGACGAGACTCATCAATAAGTTCCTACCGGGAAAAGTACTTATCAACTAAATCCCTATAATTTAGAAGCAGCCTTTTGAGATCAGTTCCCTCGATAACACGGAGGGGTACCTGACTCTGAATATTCGAAAGCTGTAGCCAATCGCGGGTAGCTGAGGTAAGTTGCCCATTGGTGATGATCGCGGCGTGATAGCGGCCTGGTGTCGCTAGTATGTTGATCAGAAATCTCTCAAGGGCCTTAAGATCGGCGCGCTCCGTCTTATACAGCCTCAATTCTATGAGCCATCTTTCCGTACGCGTACCCCCAAAGGGATCGACACTCAGATAATCTGCTACAATGTCGTAGCGGGCCTCCGAAGCCTGCAACCGAGACTCTGGTTCAACAATTGTGAAGCCTAAATGGTCGAGAAGATCTACGGCCAATCTCTCAAACTCGTCAGCATTCAGTAAGCCAAAGTTAATCTTGGGTACTTGGCTTATCTTAGCGACTAGCGAACCAACGCCTGTGGCGAAATCATGGCTAAGATCGAAGACTTGATATTGCGTCAAATAACCTGGCAAGGAAGTATCATCCACGAGAACCGGCAGAAGAGTAATGCCCCTCATCAATAGGTACTTACCCTGCTCTTGAGAAAATAGATCCCTGAGCCACCGTGATTCAACGGAATTACGTGATACGAGAATAACTATGTATTCGCCAGCTTCTGCGTCTCGTTCATCTGCGTCCCATCCTAAATAATCGTACAGGAACACGCTTTCTGAGTATGTAGCTGGATGTAATTTTATAAGTGCTTGTTTGATTGTGTCCGCCACTGGCCTATCTTCGTCCGAATACATGAGGCGAAGATAGAGTTCGGGCTTCTGCTCTCTTGTAACTTTGCTCTGCACTTAAGACTCCTCCCGCTTAGTGATTGCTTATCTGAATAATAGCCAGGATTCGGTAAGAGTGCTAGCCCTCCCACAGTAACCCGAGCCAGTTTGTACGAATGATACTGAATGACATTGTGCAATCCCTACAAGCTTGCTATAATTCATACGACAGACCGCACAGCTCGGCAGGGCATGGCTCGGATTGGCGTGGCAGAGCAGGGCTGGGAGCGGCAAGGCATGGTGAGCAGGTCAGAGATGGCCTGCTCTTTTCTATTGGTAGCTCCTGTGCTCCAATACAGCTACGTCCCCACCCTCCTAATTCCTAGCTACATCATGAGTGACAACAAATAATATAGGGACTCATATACTGGCTGCGGCTCCTCTAAAGGCATGTTCTTGAGCAGCAATGTACCCCTGAATCGGGTATAATTAGAGGTACACAGTACACACCAGCGCAGAGGTAAACAGAGCTAGCGAAGCGAGTAGATAGATGAGCGCGAGAGAGCATTTATACAAGTCCGAAGCGGTTGTCATCAGGCGTTCGGACCTGGGTGAGGCCGACAAAATCCTCACCATCTTCACCCCCCATTTCGGCAAGCTGCGCGTCGTTGCCAAGGGCGTGCGCAAGGTAAGCAGCCGCCTGGCCGGACACGTCGAGCTATTCACCCGGAACCAGATGCTCCTCGCCAAGGCCCGCAACCTCGACATCGTTACCCAGAGCGAGACGCTAGATAGCTACCGCCCCCTCCATGACGACCTCGACCGGGTGGCGCACGCTTACTACGCCGCCGAGCTACTGGACGCCCTCACCCCCGACGAGCATGAGAATTACGCGGTCTACAAGGTCATGGTAGACAGCTTCGGCCTGCTCTGCACCGACGCCGACCCCGACCGGGTGCTGCGCTGGCTGGAGCTACAGCTCCTCGGCCACCTGGGCTACGCCCCTGAAATCACCCGGTGCGTGGAGTGCCGCAAGGATATAGAGCCTACAGTAAACACCTTCAGCCCCGCGCTGGGTGGAGTTCTGTGCGCCTCTTGCCGCAGGCCGGGCGTGGGCCGCGAGCTGTCCGTGAACGCCCTGAAGATGCTCAGGCTGATGCAGCGCAACCCCTACTCCACGGTGAGCCGCGTACGCATCGACGCCGACCTGCACCACGAACTGCAATCCCTCCTCCAGAACTACCTCTCCTACATCCTCGAACGCGAACTCCGCTCCACCAACTTCATCAAGGGGCTTCAGGCTGAAAGGTAACTACTGGAGACGGAAACGCCAAGACGCCAAGACGCCAAGGACGCGCCAAGATTAGGGTTGTTTGCGGTGTAGATTGGAGCAGGTAGACAGGTCCAATATTGACAAGGAGAGAGAATGGCGGCATACGTGATTGTTGAGGTAGACGTGACCGACCCGGAGGGGTACGAGGAATACAAAACACCTGCGGCGGCTACTGTAATAGCCTCCGGTGGTCGCTACCTGGTGCGCGGCGGCAAGACGGAGGTGCTTGAGGGCGATTGGCAGCCCACGCGGCTGGTGGTGCTACAATTCGACAGCATAGAGCAGGCGAAAGCGTGGTACAACTCGGAAGAGTACGAACCACTCAAAGGTATTAGGCAGCGGACCACGAACAGCAGGATGATTTTGGTGGAAGGGGTCTAGCACTCGTCCATCCGGATGTGCGTAGGGGCATGCTGCGTCATGCCCCTACAAGCCTCTTTACCGCTATCGGGTGAGAAGCGCGTCCATCTCATCGGCATCCAGCACGCGGCCATTCACATTGCCTACCCGCTCGGTGCACAAGTAAGCGATGAAGCGTGCGGGGCGTTCCGGGGGAGCCAGCATGCCCCGGCGGTCGTAAGCGACGTACAGGGCGCGTAGCTCCGGCGGAATGGCCTCGGCGGGGCGTGTGCGCATATCTTCTTGCATGCGCGTGTTGACGATGCCGGGACGCAAGGCCACAGCTACGATACCCTGGTTACCGACCTCGGCTGCCAGGATGCGGGTGAAGTGCTCGACCCCGGCCTTCGCCACGCTGTAGGGGGCCATCGAAGGCACCGCTACCGAAGCTGAAGCCGACGACACGTTGACGATGCGGCCCCATCTCCTGTGGCTCATGTATGCCAGCGCCTCCCGCGAGCAGAGGAATACCCCGGTCATGTTCACTGACATGGAACGCTGCCACTCTGCCAGGGAGAGTTGCGCGATGGGCTTGGTCGCTCCCGTTTCGCCTGCGTTGTTCACCAGGATGTCTACGCCGCCCCAGCGCCTGCGCACCTGCTCGAACGCCTCCGCTACATCGGACTCGCGAGACACGTCCGCGCGGATAGCCATAGAGCGCCCGAAGCCGTATTCGTCGCGTATGAGGCGGGCGGTCTCCTCAACCTCCGGCAGCGACCGGGCCAGTGCCACGACCCGCGCCCCCAACTCGGCCAGCGCGAGAGCCGTCGCCCTGCCCAACCCGCGTCCGCCACCCGTCACCAGAGCCACCTTGCCCTCAAGCTCCATTGCCTGATTCCTCCCTTGCATGCCGGGGAGCGCCCTCTCCCCAACCCCATCTTAGCATGCCGCCCCACGCGTGTCCAGCATCGCATATACAATCCGAAGACGGAAACGCCAAGACGCCAAGCACCACGCCAAGTTCAGGATTGTTTAGAAGGTACTAAGGTAAGCAAAACGCGTACTCACGTACTCTAGTCCTTGTTGTACTATCAAAACTCCAATAACCTTGGCGTGGTGCTTGGCGTCTTGGCGTCTTGGCGTTTCCGCCTATTGCTTACATTGCCTGTGTTATACTGGGTCACTATGTCCAGGGACGTGACGGACAACAGAGAGAGCGAGGCGCGAGAGGGAGCCACGGGGGACACCAGGCAGATACCGCTGGTGGAGGGTCCCTCCGGCGAATCGCTGGGTAAGAAGGCTGTAGAGCCACCCAGGGTCGAGGCCACCAAAGACAAGGCCGCGGGCGCGATACCCGCCGATAAGGGAGCAGCCGCGGGCGAAGTGCCCCAGGAGACGGTGCCGATGCCCGTGGCCTCCTGGACCGGCACGCAGGTACAGGTGCCCGCCCCGGCCCACGCGCCCGACAAGCCTCCCCCCCTGCGACGGCGAGCGACAAAGAGCGACAAAACCCCGCTCACACGCCCGGTGGAAGTATCGGAGCGCCCCGGCCTGCTCACCACTGAACTGCGCCGCGCCATGCCTCCATGGGCCTTACCCCTGCTCACCTTCCAGCCGTTCAGCGTGTGGCTCGGAACGCGGCTCGGCCTGACCCTGCTGGCTGTACTCGCGGGGGTGATGTTGCCGGGCATACCGCCCAAAGGTACGGCCAACTGGTACGACTCTCCGGGTGGACCAGTCCTGAATGGAGCAGTGGACCGCCTGGCGGGCGTATGGACGCGCTGGGACGGCCAGTGGTACCTCAAGATAGCCAGCGAAGGCTACCGGGTTGACGATGGCTCGGCGGCCTTTTTCCCTCTCTACCCGTGGATACTGCGGGCCACCGGTTGGCTGGCGGGCGAGCGGTTCATCTGGGCGGGCATCCTCATTTCGGGTGTTTTCTTCCTCCTGGCGATGCTACTCCTGCACCGGCTGGTGCGCCTCGACTTCCACCCGGAGGACGCCCATCGCACCATCTTCTACCTGGCCGCCTTCCCTATGGCCTTCTTCTTCTGGGCCGTGTACAGCGAGTCGCTCTTCCTGCTGCTGGCAGTGGCGACGTTGCTGGCCGCCCGCACGCAACGCTGGTGGATAGCCGCCATAGCCATATCGCTGGCGGTGTGGACCCGCTCCTTCGGCCTGTTGCTGCTTTTGCCGCTGGCATGGGAGTTGTGGCGCGCCTACCACCCGCCCATGCCCACCGAGATTGACGCTATGCCGCCCGCCCGGCCCCGCGCCATCAACCTATTCTCGCTGGCGCTGCCCGTTTTGTCGCTAATAGGGTTCCTACTGTTCTCCGCGCTACGTTTCGGCGATGCCCTGGCCCCGCTTACGGCACAGACCGGCTGGAACCGGCACTTCTCCTGGCCGTGGGAGACGATAATCAATGGCTGGAACGCGGCTACCAGCATGGAGTTCAAGTACCAGGAAGAGTTGCAAAGCTGGACTTACTTCGGCGCGCTTGTGCTAGCCCTGTTCCTCGGCGTGCTGGCGTTGCGCTGGCTGAGGGGCAGCTACAGCCTCTACCTGTGGAGCGGCATCCTCTTCCCGCTCTTCTCAGGTACGCCGCACAACCCGCTGCTGTCGTACCCGCGCTTCCTGCTCGTGCTCTTCCCGATGTTCATAGTGCTGGCCCTCATCGGCAGGAACCGCTACGCCCACCAGGTCATCCTCTGGCCCAGCATCCTGCTGCTGGCACTGTTTACGATAAGGTTCGTCAACTGGTACTGGGTAGCGTGAGATGTCCGAGATCGCTTATTACCATGATAACCGCGCCCTTGTGACAGCACAGGCCGTAGAGTTGGAAGGCGAAACCTACTCTGTCGCCGACATATGGACGGCGGGCCTTGAGCAAGCAGCGAAGCCCGACCTTGAATGGTTGCGAACGGTTGGGTTTGTGGCCTGGAGCATCTTTGTCATAGTTGTGAGCCTGCGTCTGATACTTCCCTTACTGGGCCAGCCAGTGATTGGCTATAATGAGTTAGGTGTCGCTTTGGTGCTCATTTCGATGTGCACCGCCTTGTTTGCCACCATCACTGTTGATATGCTAGGCAACCTCTATTACGTCGCACTGGAAGGCACTTTCGGCACGGTAATGGCGCTGCCTTCCGACTCTAAAAGGTATGTGGTAAGAGTCGCCAGCGCAATAAGGCAAGCCATGAACGAAACACAAGAACAAGAGGGCAAGTCCCGGTTTTAGGGTACAAACACGGGAATGTAGCGGCCGCCTGGTAGCGCGCAAGAAAGGTTTGGGGCAAAGGATGGAACTCACGGGCAAGAAGATAGCCCTGCTGTGCGAGGACCTGTTCGACGACCAGGAGCTAATCTACCCGCTATACAGGATGCGCGAGGCAGGGGCCGAGGTGCACATAGTGGCCCCTGTCGCGGGCAAGGCCTACAAAAGCAAAGTCGGCTGGGAGGTAAAGAGCGATAAGTCATCTGACGACGTAAAGGCGGATGACTACGACGCGGTGATAGTCCCCGGCGGCTACTCCCCCGACAAGATGCGCAGGCACGAGTCGATGGTGGGCTTCGTGCGGGAGATGGACCGGGCGGGTAAGCCGGTAGCCGCTATATGCCACGCGGGTTGGCTGCTGGTAACCGCCGACATTGTGAGGGGCCGCACCGTCACCGGCTTTTTCAGCCTGGAGGTTGACCTGCGCAACGCCGGTGCCGAATTCGTGGACCGCGAGGTGGTGCGCGACGACAACCTTATTACCTCTCGCGGCCCCGCCGACCTGCCCGCCTTCTCCCGCACGATTATCGCCGCGCTTACGGAAAGCGGTACCCGGCGACCAGGGCCGGAGGTTTGACCCCCATAGTGCCACAACCTGCTGAAAGGCATAGACGATGACGGTGCGGCAAGTGGGTAAGCAGCACTTCAATGTACCCAGCGCTATCGTTGCGGAGCAAGTACGCACTGTCTTGATGCGGAACCCGACCTACGAGAAGGTCAGGGAACTTGATCCGGGGACTTTGTTCGAGTTGAGCGTCAAGCCGAACCCCCTGCTGCTGGCTACCGGCATGGAAGTCGCGGTGGACGAGAACGGCCCAGGCACCACCGTTACGGTTACCGCTACTTCACAGGCTCTCATCGTTGGAGACGTAGGTGGGTTCTACTACCGGTACGTGCGTGACTTCCTGGTGGCGCTACAGGATGCGCTACGCTCCACTCAAGACAGCCCGGTTGCATCGGGCGGCGTGGACTACACGATGGAGACGAGTTGGGCCGAAGTAGCTATCCTGCTCCTACTTGTGTTGTTCGGGACTTGGATGGCTGTCACCTTGCGCGTGCCGGTGTTGCGCCTATTCATCCTGCTTGCAGTAATCGCCGCCGTCGCCAGCCTGATAAGGATAGTACGTGGCGGCCGTCTACGACCATGACGTCACACCGCGACCTGTAACCACAACAATCCAATCAAGAATTAAACATTAAGAATTAAGAATTAAGAATTACCGGAGGACCACCATGTTTGGACAGCGACTGGGCACGGGCGACGACGGATACACTGACCTCCTGGGGGCCGAGCGGGTCGCCAAGTACGACCTGCGGCCCGAGACTTACGGTACGCTGGACGAGGCGAGCAGCATGATGGGCCTGGCCCGCGCCCTCTCCCAGCAGGACCGCGTCAAGGAAATCCTGCACCACGTCCAGCACGACGTCTACCTGCTCATGGCCGAAGTGGCCTCGCCCCTCGAAACGCTGGAGAAGCTGCCCTACCGCATCACGGAGGAGCAAGCCGGTTGGCTGGACGCGACAATAGGCGAGCTCGAGCAAGAGGTGCAACTGCCCAAGAAGTTCATCCTGCCAGGGGCCAGCGCCGCCTCAGCCGCCATAGACGTAGCACGTGGCATGGTGCGTCGTGCCGAGCGCCACGCGGTCCGCCTGGTGCACGAAGGCCAGATGCCCGCGGGCCAGGTGCTGCGCTACCTCAACCGCCTCTCCTCCCTCCTATTCATCCTCGCCCGCTACGAGGAATCCGCCTCCGGCATCCCCTTCGACATCGCCAAACGCTGAGTTGAGGGAAAGAGACGGAAACGCCAAGACGCGGAGACGCCAAGGAAACGCCAAGTAGTTTGAGGTTTGTAGAGCGCAAAAAGGACCAGGGTACAACATGGCGTACACTGGTCCTTTGTCTACCTACTGAACCACCTAATCTTGGCGTGGTTCTTGGCGTCTCCGCGTCTTGGCGTTTCCGTCTCTAACGCTTTTGCTTATACCCCATACTTGCTGCGGAGGCGCAGGACTGTTATCCAGGCCACCACACCGAGTAGGAAGCTGCCGAGGATGAGGCCGTTGAAGCCGAGGCCGATCTGCTGGATGAAGATGCCACCGCCGAACGCCCCTAGCAACTGGCCCAGGGCGAGCAGCACCGAGTAGAGGCCCATGACGGCCCCACGGTGCTCGACGTGCGATTCCGATATCTCCGCCAGGAACGCCAGCGCCACCGGGGTGAAGCCGCTGACCAGCAACAGCCCAACCACCACCAGGGAGGCTAGCGGCCACTGCCCGATTGGCTCTCCGAACGGCAGCCAGCTATTATTGATCGCCAGCAATCCCAGGCACGTGATGAACAGACCTGCCAGGGCCGCGATCATCATGTTGGTCTTGCGCAGCCGTGCGTACACGCGGCTCCACAACAAGATACCCACCATAAAGAGCAAGCCCGCTACGATAGCGCCCTGGGCTACCTGCGGCACATCGAAGTTATTTTCCAGTAGTTGGCCCGACGATTCAACGCCCTCCGCCCGTATCATCAAGGGCTGGATATGCGCCGACCACAGGCCCACGACCGCGTTCACGGCCAACCACGCGGGCATGAAGCTTACCAGGGTAGGCTCCTTGAGTAACTCCCTGTACGACTTAATCCGCTCCCGCAGCATCGTGCGGATAGGGTGCGGGTCGCCTGCCGCCGCCTCCCGAAGCTGCTGCTGGTGCTCGCGGGCGGCTTGCGGCAGCGTTTCAGGCACCATGAAGAAAAGGAGCGCGGCGGTCACCAGGTAGATACCGGCGATAATATAGAAGCCTACGAATGTCAGGGACGCTCCAAGGAGCGAATTGAGGAGCGAGACCAGGCCGTTACCGGCCACTATGCCGATAAGGAAGCTGATCTCGTAAAGGCCCATCACGCGGCCCCTGAGGGCTGCCATTTTCTTGCCGGGACCGGAGGTCGCATCGGCCAGGTAGCCGAGCGCGCTGGGCACCTTGGCCGCCGTGGACACCCCTTCCAGCAGGCGGGCGAACACCAGCACCACAACCAGCGTGGTAAGTGGATAGATCGGTAGCGCGATAACCCCCATCAGCGGACCGAGCACCAACAAGAAACGCCTGCCGCGCAGGTCGCTGAGCGCCCCGAAAATAGGTGACAGGCCAAGCTCGCTTATGTAGAATACCGCGTACAGCAATCCGATGAGCGTCGCATCCGCGTGGACTACTTGCTTGAGATAAGCCGCCAGCAACAAGGCCGTCGCGCCACCCGCCAGGCGCAACAAAAAGCTGGAGGCTATAACGACCTTCAGGGGCGTACCTATCTTCTGAGGGACGTCGGTGTCCAGCTCATCAAGCTGTACTACGGTCGGGTTTATGATAATTGGAGTTTCGTCACTGGTTAGTGCCATATTATTACGAGCATATCACAGGTTACCGGCAGCAAACAAGACCTGCCGGTACTGCAAGTGGGGTATTCTCGGTAGGCCGTTGGTATGTTAAGCCAACGAGTGGCTGCAAAGGGTAGAACGACATACACGCGGGCCACAGTAAGTATAATAGCTTGATAGGGACCAAACAAGGCATTAGCGCGTTTACCCGCGACTCGTAATTCGTAATTCGTAATTCGTAACCAGGTATGCGCGCAAGGAGCACGTAATGAAAGAGCCACGAGTAATGCTCGCCGGGGGCGGGGGCGCGGACGACTCGCGCCAGCTCGACACGATATTCGCCGCGTGGACCGGGCGTAGCGGCAGGATGCTGTACCTACCCATAGCCATGAACGACAACCCGCGTACAGATTACGCTTCGGCCCTGGAATGGGTTTCCGGGGTGTTCAAGCCGTTTGGTGTAGGCGAGATAGAGATGTGGACGGCGCTACAGGGGCACACGCAGGAGGAGTTGAGCGACTTCGACTCGGTATACATCGGCGGCGGTAACACCTTCCTGCTGATGGAGCTGCTCAGGTCGTCGGGCTTCGACGGCTACCTGGCAGAATACGTGGCGCAGGGCGGGGCTGTTTACGGCGGCAGCGCGGGGGCGGTTGTGCTTGGCCGCAACGTGCTTACCGCCTCCCGACACGACCCCAACGACGTGGCGCTGACCGACACCCGTGGCCTGGACCTCGTCGGCGGCCACGCCATCTGGGTGCATTACCGTGAAGAGGACGACTCGCTCATCTACGAATACATCCACAAGTACATGAT
>DASVRN010000043.1:0-12313 GCA_036388595.1 Chloroflexia bacterium | reverse complement strand
GGGCAGGCAGGAGGTGAATATGGGGCTGGAAGCCCGGTTGATGCCCCTGCTGTACCGCATCTCGCCCCGCCTCATACGCGCCCTGTACCGCAGCCAGCGCGCCCTGTTCGAGCGCATGATGGGCGGCTAGTGCGGCTCACGCTCGGGTGCTGGCAAGGAATTGGCTCTATAGCCGAAACTAGGGAGCGAGTGCTCCCCTGAATCAGGACCAAAGCCCCCCTGTCATCCTGAGCGCAGCGAAGGATCTCAAGAAGGTGAGTAGGGAGGCTGTTGAACTACTACGAACAGAGGTAGCGAGCGTTCAACACATTGAGATAATCAACATCTGAGATCCTTCGCTCCGCTCAGGATGACAAGGTGGGATAGTATACTGAGCAGCCGAGTGGAGACGCTAAACCCTTACCGTACTCCGCGTAAACTCTGCTCCCTCTGCGTCTCTGCGGTGCAATTCTTTATTCCTCTTGGCGTGGTCCTTGGCGTACTTGGCGTCTTGGCGGTTTCGTCTCCTCCCTGCGCACTGCCGCTGTGTGTTATACTGGCGCATGGCGTTCGTGGCACGCACAATGACGGGTCCCCCTCCGAGGAGTAGCTGTCATGACTAGCGGAGACACCGGGCATGTGAACGACATGCAGCGGTACCTCGTCGAAGAAGAGGCCGAGAAGTGGCAGGAGGGGCGCATCAGCAGGCGGGAGTTCGTACGCCGTGCCACGCTTATCCTGGGTAGCGCCGTGGTGGCCGGGCCTGTGCTCCTCGCGATGGGCTGCGACCCCAACACGCCCGAACCTACGCCCACAACTTCTTCCGCTTCCCAACCTGCCACACCACAGCCCGCCGTCTCGCCTGAAGCCACGGCTCAAGCTACGGCTACCACAGGTGCCACAACGACCACCGGAGCTACGGCCACAACAGGCGCAACGAGCGGCAGCCCATTCCACGTGCCCGAAGGCGACGAGAACGTGCACGCGGAGATGGTGGAGATTCCCGCCGCCGACCGCACCCCGTTGAAGGCTTACCTCGCGCTACCGACCCCAGTCAACGCTCGCATAATGACCCCGCCCGGGGTGCTGGTAATCCACGAAAACCGCGGTCTCACCGAGCACATCAAGGACGTGACGCGCCGTCTAGCGCGGGCCAACTACGCCGCGCTGGCCGTGGACCTGCTCTCACGGCAGGGCGGCAGCGAGGCCCACCCCGACGAGGGTGAGCGCACCGGCCTGCTCGGCCAGAACCCGCCTGAGCAGATAATCTCCGACCTGTCTGCGGGCCTAGACTACCTGAAGTCCCGCGACGACGTTGTGCCCGACAAGTTGGGTGCGGTTGGCTTCTGCTTTGGTGGCGGCTACACATGGCGGATGGCGACCGTCCGCCCCGACCTAAAGGCAGCCGTGCCCTACTACGGCCCCAACCCGCCCCTTGAAGACGTGCCCAAAATAAAGGCGGCGGTGCTGGGCATCTACGGCGAGGCCGACACCCGCATCACCGGCCAGGTGCCCCCGCTTGAAGAGGCCCTCAAGCAGGCGGGCGTTACCTACGAGATCAAGATATACGAAGGTGCCGAGCACGCCTTCCACAACGACACCAGCGCCCGCTACAACCCTGAGGCCGCAGAAGACGCCTGGGAGCAAACGCTGGCCTGGTTCGAGAAGTACCTGAGGGATGAGTAACACGTAACACGTAATACGTAACACGTAACGCGTAACACGTAATACGTAATACGTAAGGTCGCGTTAAGCAACAAAGCGACCTATAGGATATACCGCTTCTTGAGCCGCCTTACGAGTTACGCGTTACGCACCGTGGCACGAGACTTCCTAGTGTAGTTGCATACCATCGTACGAGGAGGCCGCAATGAGTTCCCGCAACCACCAGGCAACCGAGAGCTACTCCAGGCCGGAAGACATCGAGGCCATACTGAAAATGCGCCGTATAGCAGTGGTGGGGCTGTCCTCGGACCCCTCCAGGCCGAGCTACGGCGTAGCGCGTTATCTACAGAGGGCAGGCTACGACATCACGCCCGTTAACCCGACGGAGCGAGAGGTCCTGGGCGAGCAGGCATACGCCAGCCTGCGCGACCTCCCCGAACCGCCGGAGCTAGTGGACGTCTTCCGTCGCCCCGAATTCATAGGTGAAGTGGTGGATGATGCCATAGCGGCGGGCGCGAAGGCTATCTGGATACAGTCAGGCATAATCAACTACGAAGCCGCCCGCAAAGCCCGTGAGGCCGGGCTGATAACGGTCATGGACCGCTGCCTCATGGTCGAACACAGCAGGCGCTCCTACTGATTGGCACACCCTTCCTGCCGCTACACGGTCCGACTTACAGAACCAAACGTCCCCCTGTCATCCTGAGCGTAGCGAAGGATCTAAAGAAGGTGAGTAGGGACCCTGTTGAACGCCAGGGAACAACGTACAGAACGTTCGAGACTTTCACAAGTGTAGCATCTGAGATCCTTCGCTACGCTCAGGATGACAATGGGGAGTATGGTTCTCGCAAAAGAAACAACCTGACATCCACGAACCAGCTTTAGCAAACCGCATCACGTTTCACGTTTCACGTTTCAGAACCAGGAGCTACATTGGACACACAAGCAGAAGATTTCGCCCGGCCCGAAGACATAGACGCCGTGCTCGACATGCGCCGCATTGCCATAATCGGCCTCTCGTCCGACCCCACAAAGCCAAGCTTCACGGTGGGCAACTACCTCCAGAGGCACGGCTACGAGATCATCCCGGTGAACCCCACCGAGACGGAAGTGCTGGGCGAGCGAGCATACGCCAGCCTGAGCGAATTGCCCGAACCACCCGAGGTCGTTGACGTATTCCGTCGGGCGAATAAATTACCGCAGATCGTGGACGAGGCGATAGCGGCAGGCGCGAAGGCCGTCTGGTTCCAGCAGGGCATCGTAAACCACGAAGCCGCAAGCAAAGCCCGCGAAGCCGGATTGATAGTGGTCATGGACCGCTGCATGAAGATCGAACGCTCGATGAGATAGATTTGGGAATTAGGATTTGGGATTTGGGATTTCGGATTTCGGATTTGCTTGGATATCTACTAAATCCGCAATCCGAAATCCCAATTCCCAAATGGAGGAACCATGCAAACAGGAGTAATAGGCATCATCGGCGGGTCGGGGTTTTACGATATGCCGGGGATTACGGATGTGCGTACCGAGGAGGTAGACACACCGTTCGGTAAGACCCTCGACCCTGTGGTGCTCGGCAGGATAGCGGGGCGGGACGTGGCCTTCATTTCGCGGCACGGCAAGGGGCACAGAGTCAACCCCACGCACGTGCCGGTGCGCGCCAACATCTTCGCCATGAAGCTGCTGGGAGTCACTCACCTCATCTCCGTCAGCGCGGTCGGAAGCATGAAGGAGGAGCTCGCCCCGGAACACATGGTGGTGCCCGACCAGCTATTCGACCGCACCGTGCACCGCCCGCGCACCTTCTTCGAGCATGGCGTGGTGGTGCACGTCGCCTTCGACAAGCCCTATTGCCCAGACCTGCGGCGTAACCTGGTTGCAGCCGCTACGGAGGCGGGTGGGACCGTGCATGATGGTGGCACCTACATGTGCGTGGAAGGGCCGCAGTTCTCCACCCGCGCCGAGTCCGAGACGTACCGTAGCTGGGGCATGTCCATCATCGGCATGACCGCGTTGCCTGAGGCCAGGCTGGCCCGCGAAGCCGAGATGTGCTACGCTACCCTGGCTATGGTCACCGACTACGACACCTGGCACCCCGGTCACGACAGCGTTACCGTAGACATGGTGGTGCAGACCCTCAACAAGAACGTACATCTGGCGCGCAACACAGTCGCCTCTGTGATATCCACAATCGGCGCGAGTCGTGCATGCAGTTGTGGCAGCGCGTTGCAGAGTGCTATTATGACAGCGCCTGAAGCGATCTCTGCCGAGGTAAAGGAGCAGATGCGACCCCTCATCGGCAGGTACGTTGAGTAACTAGAGGCTTATGAGCGTAGCGTCACCTCCCACCACGCATACACCCCCGGCACCCGGTTTACCGGCCGTACAGCCAGGCTCCTCACGCGCCGGACGGTTTTGGGGTACGGTCCGCTCCCTACGCTGGACCGAGTTCCGCCTGCTGATAGTCCCTTCGCTCCTCAGCATCGTGGGCATGCTCATGGTCATTCTGGTGCCCACCGGCGAAATGCAGTGGCAGTGGAAAGACCTCTGGATGAGCTTCGTATTCCTCGGCCTGCTCGCCGGACTTCACCTCTTCCTCAACTTCGCCAAGCCCCGCGCCGACCAGGTGCTGCTCCCCATCACGGCCACCATCATGGTGCTCGGCCTCGTGATGATACAGCGCCTGGAGCCTGCCCTGGTAAGCAAAAGCGAAGACTTCGAGGGCATAGCGCACAAGCAGGTCCTGTGGATAGTGGTCGGCATGGTGGCGATGTGGGCCACGGTGGCCCTGGTGCGCGACCTCAACTGGCTGCGCCGTTATAAGTACACCTTCGCCATCCTGGGCATAGGGCTGGTGGCCGCCACGCTGGTGTTCGGCACCGACGCCGGGAGCGGCAGCGGGGTCAAGCTCTGGTTCAACTTCGGCTTCTTCCTCTTCCAGCCGTCCGAATTGCTGAAGGTGCTGCTGGTCATCTTCCTGGCGGGCTACCTGGATGACAAGCGGGAGTTAATGGTGCGCTCCCCCTACAGGATCGGTCCTTTCAAGCTACCTCCCATACCTTACATCGCGCCGTTGCTGGTGTTGTGGGCACTGGCATTGGTGCTGTTCGTGGTCCAACGCGACCTGGGTAGCGCGCTCCTCTTCTTCGGCATATTCCTGGCGATGCTCTACGTGGCAAGTGGCCGCGTCTTCTTCGTCGTGGGTGGGCTGGCCCTCTTCTTCGCGGCGGCCTATACCTTGAGCGTCTTCTTCGCCTCGCAGTTCACCCACATCGCCAAACGCGTCAGCATCTGGATTGACCCCTGGTCCGTGGGGCACGACGAAGGCTTCCAGATCGTGCAGTCGCTCTTCGCTCTGGCTTCCGGCGGCGTGCTGGGCGTCGGCATCGGCTTTGGCTCGTCCAGCATCATCCCCGCCGTGCAAACCGACATGATAATCTCGGCCATAGGTGAGGAGCTTGGGCTGGCGGGCACGCTGGGCGTGGTGGCCCTCTTCATGGTGTTGGTCTATCGGGGCTACCACATCGCCTTCGCCTCCCGCAGTGGCTACGAGCAACTGCTGGCGGTGGGCCTCACCACCATCCTCGGCTTGCAGGCGATCATTATCATCGGCGGCGCGATCAAGATGATCCCACTTACCGGTATCACCCTGCCCTTTATCAGCTACGGCGGTTCCTCGCTCATCACCAATTGCATCATTATCGGCCTGCTGTTGCGCGTATCGGCCCCACGCCCCATCCGCACCGACACCGAGAGGCTGGGCAACCCCTGATGCCGAGCGCGGTACGCACCCTGATCCGCGTCTTCGCGCTGCTGGGCGGCCTGGGGCTTGTAACGTTCGGCCTCGTCAACGGGGCCATACCCGGCAAGCCAAAAGAGCCACCCAACGACAGTGTCTGGCTTATCTGCCTGGGCGGGGCGTTCTTGCTCTTCCTGATTTACGCCTGGCTCACGGCGGCACCCCCGGTCGGCAGGTACGCTACCCTCGACGCCCGGTTCCGGCATAACGTGCGGCAGCTTGGGGCCTTCTTGCTCGTCGGTTTCGCTCTGCTCAGCCTGCACCTCTTGCGAGAGCAGATAGTGGTGGCCGCCGCCATCAAAGACGCTACCGTCATCACCGAAGAGGGCAACGTCATACAGGACCCGCGCAAGATACCGGAGGAGCTACAGACGCAGCGTGGGGCCATCGTGGCAGGGGACAGGGTGATTGCTGCCTCCGAGATTATCTCGCCCTCCCGGTACGCGCACCGCATCTACCCGGAGCCGAACATCTCCTACCTGGCGGGCTACTACAACCCGATGATTTATGGCTCGGCGGGCCTGGAGGCATCGTTCGATAGGTACCTGTCGGGCAACGAAGTGCTCAACCCCCTGACCGAACAGCAGCGCAGGCTCCTTCACCGCCCAGTCATCGGCAACGACCTCTACCTGACCATCGACCCGAACCTCCAGGACTTCGCCCAGACGCAGCTTGGCGAGCGCAAGGGTTCCGTCGTGGTGCTGGACGCGCAGACCGGGGCCATCCTGGTGCTGGCATCCTGGCCCCACATCGACCCCGAGCAGTTATCCTTCGACCCTTACCGGGACGACTGGGAGGTGGAGAGCAAGCGGATAGTTGACTATTATAACGCGGTTATAAGCGATGAGAGCAACCCGCTTCTGCTCCGCGCCACCCAGGGCCTCTACCCGCCCGGCTCCACCTTCAAGACCATCACGGCGGGCGCGGCCATAGACACGGGGGCGGTCCAACCGCTATCGGTCTTCACCGACACCGACGGCAAGGTGCAGGTGGAGCCGGGCGATTACTTCCACGTAGACTGCGCCACCTGCCGCCCGCGCAACCACGGCCCGCTGTTCACCCTCACCGAGGGCTACAAGTGGTCGCTGAACGTGGTATTTGCCGAGCTTGGGGTACAACTGGGCAGCAACCGGGTCATTGAGTACGGCAGACGCTTTGGCTTTGGCACCCGCTACGACATCGGCCTGCCTCTTGAGGCAAGCCGCCTGGCTTCCAGCGCGGAAGCCCTGCAAACGAGCAAGAACCTGCTAGCGGCCACAGCCTACGGCCAGGGAGAGGTGCAGGCCACGCCCCTGCAAATGGCCCTGGTAGCGGCTGCCGTGGCGCGTGGCGGCGAGCTACCGGCCCCCTATATGGTCGCCTCGGTGAACGACCACGAAACGGGCCAACCCATCTGGCAGTTCCAGCCTCTCGCCTTGCAGCAGGCGCTCTCGCCCAACACGAACGAAGCTATCAAGCAGATGATGATTACCTCCATCCAATCGGGCTGGGCCAAAGACGCAGCTATACCCGGCGCTACCGTGGGCGGGAAGACCGGCACCGCCGAAACGGGCCGCGACACCGCCCACTCCTGGTTCATCGGCTTCGCGGGCAAAGACCCCGCCAAACCCCAGTACGCCATCTGCACCATGATAGAGGACGGCGGGGAAGGCACGCGCGTAGCCCTGCCCCTGGCTAAGGTGGTGCTGGAAGAGGCGCTGAAGAAATAGTATCTGATTGTTGCCCTTGGGTGCGAAGGCCCACACCTGTTGAGAGAGGTGGGTTGGCAACATAGCGCGAAGGCCGACGCCCGTCGACTAAAGTCGAGGGCTACAGTTTGCACAGTCCCCTTGCGGGGACTCGCTGATTGAATAAAGCTTCTATTGGGGTGAACATGTTGCTAAGGTAGTCCGCCCTGGGGCGGCCTTTGCAAACTGTAGCCCTCGACTTTAGTCGACGGGCGTCTTCCCAGCGAGTAGGCGGTCATCCTGTATGAAAGCGAAAAATCCACACAATAATGGTGATGGGATTACTACCCCAACTTTCTACTCGCACATTAGTGTAGAAGAATTGGCTGAACAGCAGGGCGTCGTACCTGTAACGGACCTCAGCAAATTGGCAGGAGATTTCTGGCCGGAGGACGAAAGCTCTGAAGAGTTCATTTGGACTTTGAGGCAGTGGCGTACGCAAGTTAGCAGGGATAGAGTAGAAAACTCCTGATGTTGCGCTGCTACCTGACCTGCGGCTCGTCCACGTTCACCTTGGGGCCGAGGAAGCGGGGCTGGTCGTTGATGATGATGCGGAACAGGTTGCCCGCCAGCGCGGGAATCTCGCGGACCTCGTTGTTGAAGGTGTTGTAGGGCTGGCGGTCTGCTATCACCCCTACCGCTTTCACCTTAAGGTAGTTGCACGCATGCAGGGCGCGCGGCAAATGGAACCGCTGCGTGACCAGGGTGGCCTCCTTCAGGCTGAATACCTCTCGCGCCCGGTAGCAGCTATCCCACGTGTTGAACCCCGCGTAGTCCAGCACAATATCGTCGTCCGGCACTCCCATTGCGACCGCCGTCTTGAGCATCGCCGCGACTTCGTTATAATCGACGTCGCCGTTATCCCCCGTCATGAGCAGCTTGTCCACCTTGCCCGCCTTGTACAGGTCGGCGGCGGTAGCTACCCGGTCCTCCAGTATGGCCGAAGGCTCGCCGTTGGGTCGCAGCCCCGCCCCGAACACGAGGGCGACGTGGCTGTGGGGCAGCTTCGGGTCGTCTACCTCGTACATGAGCGTGCGTGCGTCGGCTTCCACCAGCAGCTTGTATCCCCCCAGGATAAGCACGCCCAGGCCAAAGGCCACCAGCGCCACCACGCCCAGCCTGCGCAGAAAGGTAAGTAAGGGACTCTGCATGTACACCGGCTTGTGGTAAGCCCAGCGTTTGGGGCCGCGCCCGGCGAGACCAGAGTTCGGGCGCGGGCGTGCGGCAACGTACTTGTGCGACTTGCTCACATGCTACCCCTCTCCGGCCCCACCCTTGATTCGGTCCCAGTAGCGGTCCATCTCCTCGACGTTCATCTCGCGCAGCGTCTTGCCCTCGTCTACAATGGCCCTCTCCATCGCCGTGAAGCGGTTGAGGAACTTATCGTTGGCCCGCCGCAAAGCCTCCTCCGCGTTGATGCCCATCCACTTGCCCAGGTTCACCAGCACGAACAGCAGGTCGCCCAACTCCTCCGTGCGTCGCTCCACGCTCTCTTCCACCCGCAGCTCTTCCAGTTCCTCCCGCACCTTGTCGTAGATGCCGGAGATGTCGGACCAGTCGAAGCCGACGCGGGCGGCGCGCACCTGTAGCTGTTGGGCGCGGTCCAGCGAAGGCATGGCGCGGGGCACGCTCAACAGCAGCCCCGTACCTTCTAGCCCCTGGTTGGCTGCCTCTGCCGAGTCGAACTTGCGGCCCGCCTTCGCTTTGGCCTCGCGCTCTTTAGCCTTTATCATCTCCCAGTTGCGCAGTACGTGCTCAGCCCCCGTTACCTCAACGTCCCCGAAGACGTGCGGGTGCCGCCTCACCAGCTTGGTGACAATGTGCCCCACCACGTCCGCCAGCGTGAACTCCTCGTTCGAGACGGCAAGCTGAGAGTGGAATACCACCTGCAACAGCAGGTCGCCCAGCTCCTCGGCCAGCGTGTCGGGGTCGTTGGCGTCCATCGCGTCCACCGCTTCGTAAGCCTCTTCCAGCAGGTGGTGCTTTATCGAGTCGTGGGTCTGCTCGCGGTCCCACGGGCAGCCGCCGGGGCCGCGCAGCCTGCCCATGACGTACACCAGCGAGTCGAATTCGCGGGGCAGTTGCAGCGGCTCCAACGCGGGCAGGTACACGCAGGCCAGGTGGTTGATGCCGTGCCCCCGGTCCATCTCGGCCAGCGTGGTGCTTATCACCTGCTCCTGTCCCGGCACTCCCGCGTTCAGCACGATTTGCACCGGGTGCTCGTCGGGGTAGCGCTCCATTAGCATCAGCTTGCACGCCGAGGCCACACGGTCGTTATATACCTGGCAGAGCAGCACCGGGTAGAGCGGCGTAAGCCCCGACATCGCCGGGAAGGCGGCAGGCTCCACGGGCAGCGAGTAGGGGCTGAACAGGAAAGGCTCTTCGTCTTCGGTGGGCTGGTTCTCTTGCTTCTCGCCAAAGCCAGCCAACTCCGTACCGTCCACGATTTGCAGGCCACGGTGCAACGGGTCTATATCCAGCGCGGTACACACAGGCTCCAGGAACGACAGCCCCGCCACCAGCCTCACGTCTATACCGTGCTCGCGTGCCAGCGTCCGCAGGTGGCGCACCGAGGCCTCGCCAATCGCCGGGTGCCCCGGTACGCAGTAGATGATATGGTCCCTGCCCGCCGAGACCGCGATGCTCACCAATTCCTCGGCAATCTTGCGGTATATCTCCTCGAAGCGGTCCTCCCGCTCGTACAGGTGGTCGAAGGTGCGCACGTCCAGGTGCGCGGGCAGGTGCTCCGCCGTGGGGTGGGTGGCGGTGCGCAGGTAGACCGTGCCCGCCGACTCCAGCAGCGACTTGACTTCGAGTGTGACCTGCTCCCAGGCTCCGGGGCCAAGCCCGGCGACGATAATTGATGGCATAGAATTGGCTCTTTTGCGGGGTTATCTTCGGCTTACATACGTGAGGGGTCCTGTCCCACGATAATAACACGAAGCACCAGAACGGGCAATTTGTGGGAACCGCCGAGAGGTTGGTCGTAAGAGTCACACGTTGCAATGGCAGCACGCCAGGTGGTCTTGTCATTCCGAGCGCAGTGAGGAATCAGGTGGGTAGGGATGAAGGGGAATTGGAGCACCAAAGCGGCACTGCCCCCTGGCTCATCTAATGCAACAATATACGACTGCCACCTGATTCCTCACTGCGTTCGGAATGACAAAGGGGATGTTTTCGTCCTGCTAATCAGGGCAGCAAGATACTGCATCAGCTTTGGAGTTATGCCTTGAATATGGTATAATATAGGAACAAAAGTTCTATTATTAGGCACGAAACAACTCCTTTGACGGCAGCAACACGAGGGAGACGTAGGTTCTCACCGTAAGTAGAGGTTGGGGAGGTAGATATGATTCGCATTGGAACTAGCGGCTATAGCTACGCCGATTGGAAGGGGCCTTACTACCCCGAGAACATCAAGGACACCGAGATGCTGCCGTTTTACGCGCAGGAGTTCGGCGCGACCGAGATCAACTACACCTACTACCGCATGCCCGCCGCCCGCACTCTCGCCGCCATGGCCCGCAAGGTGCCCGACAACTTCGTGTTCACCATAAAGGCCAGCAAGGAGCTTACCCACGAGCGGGAGGCGGAGGAGGGTGGCGGCACGCCGGAGAACTTCCGCTTCTTCCGCGAGGCGGTCCAGCCTCTGATTGACGCGGGCAAGTTCGGCTGCGTGCTCGCGCAGTTCCCCAACTCGTTCAAGCCGACGCAGGAGAACCGCGATTACCTTGAGACGTTCCGCGAGCGCATGAGCGACCTGCCCGTCGTCGTGGAGTTCCGCAACTCCACCTGGGTCACCGATGACACGATGGACCTGCTGCGCAAGAACGACCTGGGCTACTGCTGCGTGGACGAGCCGCGCATGAAGGGCCTCATCCCGCCCATCGCCGTGGCTACCACGCCCATAGCTTACGTGCGCTTCCACGGCCGCAACGCCCAGAAGTGGTGGCAGCACGACGAAGCCTACGAGCGGTACAGCTACGAATACAGCCCCGAAGAGCTAACCGAGTGGGTGCCCAAGATCGAAAAGCTGGAGAATGCAGCCCAGCAGACCTTCATCTTCACCAACAACCACTATCGCGGCGCGGCAGTCACCACCGCCCGCCAACTGAAGGAGATGCTGGAGAAGGCAGGGGAGAAGGTAATCTGAGATCGTATGGTGCTCTAATAATGCGGAAATGCAAGAGGTGAGCACAGGGTTGCTCACCTCTTGCATTATAGTTCGCGTGGCACAGCAGTTTCTGCTGTGCTCTCCCTATGTCTTTGTCTGCCAATTGGAGTTGCCCGCAAATCAATCGACATACATTATTATATTGGTTGGCTTTTTCTTGATTTGACGTGTATAATGAATTTACTAAAGGGTTGGTAAATTGAATGCTACATACACCCCCACATGCAATAGCTCCCAAGACATCGCCATCCTGGCTGTAGAGCGCGAGCTTGCATAGGGCCAGGGCCCGGTGGGAAAGAAGCGTGCATCGGGGGCAAACTCTACCGAAACTGATACGATACGGAGATTGGAGCTTACGTGGAGATACAGTACGAGCAGTGCAACCCTATCTGTTGCCCTGTGGCTAACTGGTTGACGGACTAGGAGATAGATACAGGAGGATGTCGATGCATACGATGAATACGGGGAATACGGGCGATTCGAGCGAGCGTACTCTAAACTTACGGGTGTTACAGCCGGGCATCATTTATGGCGTTCTACCCAACGGTGACTTGATGTGGTACCAGCACCAAGGGCGGCAGGATGGCAGTTTTGCATGGACTTACAGCGAGGGTAAGAAGGTGGGTGTCGGCTGGAACTTCAAGCAGGTGTTCTCCGGTGGGGAAGATATAATCTATGGAGTGATGGATAACGGCGACCTGATGTGGTACCGGCACGAGGGGCGGGAGGACGGCAGTTTCACATGGACTTACAGCGAGGGTAAGAAGGTGGGTGTTGGCTGGGACTTCAAGCAGGTGTTCTCCCCTGGTGGGGGCATCATTTATGGGGTCCTACCCAACGGTGACTTGATGTGGTATAAGCACCTTGGTTGGCGCGACGGCAGCTTCCGGTGGACGTCCAGTGACGGCCAGAAGGTGGGTGTCGGCTGGGACTTCAAGCAGGTGTTCTCCGGCGGCTTCAATATCATTT
>DASVRN010000042.1:0-3286 GCA_036388595.1 Chloroflexia bacterium | reverse complement strand
GTCAAAGGCGGGGTCGTAGACCGTCAACTGGTAGGAATTGCCCTCAGCATCCCCCTGGTTGGCTGTAGGTTCGCCCCAGCCGCCGAGACCGCCCCAGGTGCTCGCGCCACCATAGAAGGCGTTGCCATGCTCCGCCCTGTAGTACGTGGTGTGCGAGCCATTGGTGGCGCGGAAGACGTAGTAGAGGATAGTCGAAGTAGTAGGGATGCTGACGTTGACGCTCCAATAGTTTACATTGCCGAGGGTCGGATCTGTACTGCTACTCTCGAGAGCCATCGGAAGCAGGTATTCCATATTTTCCAGGTCGTTCCAGATGCGCACGGTTGCAGACGAAACGTCACTGGCGCAAGTGCGGAACTTGAGGGTGACGGTGCCCACGTTATAGGGAACAGGGCCCTGGGGGTTCCGGTATGCGGGGTCGAAAGAGTTATGCCCCAGGCCTATCCAATAGACGTTGTTGTCGCTTGTGCTGGCGCCGGTGCAGGATGTAATTTGCGGGGTCGGTGTTGGGCTGGGAGCCGGTCCGCCGATTGTCATAACGTGGGTAGAAGAATTGTAGGTGAAGACTGTTGGGGCGTTGTTGTAAGGCACCGTGAAGTGGATATTGGGGCCGTCAAACACTCCACCTTCTCCGTAGTTCTCGGCCCAACTTTCGTTGATAGTTACTTTCGCTTCGTAGTTGCCTGCCGGAAGGGCCGTGGTGGTGAAATCGTACGTGCCGTCCTCATTGATATCCTGGAGCCAAGAGCGCAGGCAATGCTCCTGCCAATCGCTGGAGCACCCGAGTTCCGACTGAAAATTACCTGCGGCTATAGCAATAACGGAGTTCCTGTTGCTGGTTACCCAGTGGGTTTTGTGGTCGTAGTAGAACTTCACAGTGGTAGTGGGTGGGACTGATAGGGGGATATTGGCCCCATCCTTGACGGCGTAGCGGCCATAGTTCTCGGCCCAGCTATCATTAAGGGCCGCCTTATACTCATAGTTACCTGAAGGGATTGACCAACTGCCTTGCCATACGTCGTCATTTGCGTCGTATGTAAGATCCGATAGGGCGCACTCCGGCTGCCAGTCGCCGGAACAGCCAATCTCACTCTGATAGTTACCTGGGATGCTAACGCTGGTGGGGTTGGGAGTATCGTGGGAGGCCACGCTCAGCGATGCGCTGAGGCCCAGCACCAGGGCCATACCGAGTAAGGCGAGCAGCAAAAGCCCCCACCTGCGTAAAAAGAGCAGCAAAAACGATGGCTGAAAATAGCTCCTTACAGTCATTGAATCCTCCTCGACTTCCTTGCATTATGGTCGAATGCGCCGGTTGCCCGCCGGATATGGTCACGCGCACCATTATACAACGGTATATGGGGAATCGGGGAGGCCGGGCGTCGGGCAGCGTATCAGCCACATCCGCAAGATTCTTGCCAGGGCACCCCGATCTTGCGTGGCTTGAAGTGGTTATGGGTGAGACTATGCACGGGCGGAAGAGTCGCATTGAAGAAGCTACTAGCCCGCCGGAAAACCTGTGCCGGTGAGGGTCTACGTTACCGAACAGAAAGGCACGCCTAATCGTAGTAGCGGTAGAAGGCCTTCGGAAACGACAACGAGCTAGCATAATGGAGCAGCTTAATGCAAGAAAGTGAAGCCATCGCCCGCCTGAAGCGAGGGGACATCAGCGGCCTGGAGAGCCTCGTAATGCTTTACCAGGGCCAGGCCCTCCGAGTCGCGTACCTGACTACCCGTGACTACGCCCTCGCGGAGGATGTTGTGCAAGCCTCTTTCTTGCGTGCTTACGAACGCATCTCGCAATTCGACAGCACCAAGCGGTTCGGCCCCTGGTTTATACGCAGCGTCATCAACAGCTCAATCACGGCTGTAAGGCGCGAGCCGGGGCAGTACCTGGAATTGCAGCCCGAAGACGAAATGGATCTGCCTAGCCCCGACCCTACGTTGATTGAAATGCTGGAAAGGGCCGAGACCAAGAGTGAAATCCTTGCCGCGCTGGACAAGCTGCCGCCAAAGGAGCGTGCGGCTATAGTTATGCGCTACTACCTGGACTGGGACGACGCTGAAGTGTCGCAGAGGCTGTCGATACCGGCCGGGACCGTGAGGAGGCGGCTGCACGACGCCCGCAGAAGGTTACGCAGCTTGCTTCCCAGCTACCGGCAGGGGTAACGCCAAGTGGCATGCGCGTCCCAATGCTCCGCCAGTAGCAACAGATAAGGAGAAAATCATGAGCAAAGAGTTCGTAAAGAGCGTTCTTATCGAGGACGCTGACGAGAACGTACCGGCACACGCCAACCTGTGGCCCGCGATGCACGAGCGGCTTCAGCGGACCACTTACACCGTCCGCCAGGACAAGCGGACGCCTTTCAGGTTGAATCCAATCCCCGTCGGCATCGCGCTAACCGTGGTATTGCTGGTGCTTGGGCTGGTGGCATCAACTAGCCTTACCTTCACGCAGCCCACGCCGGTTAGCGCGGCAGAGTTGCTTACGCGGGTGGAGGAGGCAGCGGCTGATAGCAACGCCGCGCGTGTAAATAGCTTTCACGGGGTGGTCTCCGGCGAGCAGCGCAATTCCGCGTCCGAGGAATTCAGCCAGGTGCGAGAAGAGCGGTGGTATCTCGCGCCGAGTAGCGCGCGCATGGAATCCCACATCACCGCCGCGAATGGGGAAACGACTGTCTTGATGTGGGTGAGCAACGGCAAGACCGGCTGGAGTTACGATCCCTACTTCGGGCGAGCCATGTCGCTCAAGGGGAAAGACCTCAAGGGGAGATTGGGCGCTGCCAGCCTGAACGACTTTCTGAACAGTAGGAGGCTCAAGGATTTCTATAACACCGAGGTCAAGGGCAGCGAACAGGTGGCGGGGCGAACAGCCTACATCCTGGAGTCGACCCTCAAGCCCGCGGGCGAATGGCCTCCGGGTACGTCGCCCTCGGAGAGCGCCCGCATCATGGCCTGGGTTGATAGTGAAGCCTTCTTCGTACTACGTTTCGAGTCGTGGGACTCGGCGGGCAACCTCCTCTCCAGGAGCGCGTATGAAAGCTTTGAATTGAACGGGGCGGTGGACCCCGCGATGTTCGACGCCGCGCCGCCCACCCCTACGAAGTAGCCGTGCCGGTACATAGATACCTACTCCGGTAAGGCGAGTTGTGCAGAAGAAGAACGGCATAGTTGCCGTTCTTCTTCTTTAGGAACCAGAAACTAAGAGTGGAAGAAGAAGGCCACGGCTATGATCGCGTAGGTGGCGAGTAGCTGCACGCCCTCGAACCAGTTGCTCTCGCCGTCCTGC
>DASVRN010000041.1:0-5527 GCA_036388595.1 Chloroflexia bacterium | reverse complement strand
CTACAAAGAACACCCTCAACTATTCTCTGCGTAACCTCTGCGCCCTCTGCGTCTCTGCGGTGCAATCGTCTAAAATCTTGGCGTCTTGGCGTTTCCGTCTTATAATGCCCCATGCACGAGACAAACCAGGGCGGGTTAAGCACCGCCGAGGAGGCCAACCGCTACAACACCCTCGGTATCACCCAGGCCAGCCAGAATATGCTCTCCCAGGCTATAGCCTCCTTCTCCAAGGCGATAGAGTTCGAGCCTGACAACCCCGGCTACTATTACAACCGGGGCATCATCTACGCCAGCGAAGGCACATACGGCCTCGCCCTCCAGGACTTCACACAAGCCCTCGACCTGCGCGGTGACGACGCCGACATCCTCAACAACCGGGGCACCGTCCACATGATGCTGGGCGACTATGACGCCGCCATCACCGACTTCACCCGCTGCATAGAGCTAAACCCCAACCAGCCCGAACCCTACAACAACCGTGGCATAGCCCTCGCCCAGAAAGGCGACCTGGCAGTCGCCGCCCTCGACCTGGGACGCGCCATCGGCCTCAAGCCCCAGTACGCCGAGGCCCACTTCAACCTCGCCCGCATCAACGCCCGCTCCAACCGTTGCGACCTCGCCTCAGCCCACCTCAAAGAAGCCGTCAGCCTCCAGCCCGCCTACCGCCAGATGGCCCGCGTAGTGGGCGACTTCGACGCTTGTAAGGGCACGCCCGGCTTCACGGTTGAACTATAAAAACGACCAATTGAATAGGCTCCACTCCACCAAAGTTCCACGGCATGTGGCGTCCAAGTTCTCTAAGGGGGGTTAACGGATGAAGCGAAGCTTGCTCCTCCTTGCGGCAGTATTTTTCGGATACGTAATAATTGTGGCAGTCGTGCACAGCTTCTCCAGACCTTGGCAGGTACCCCAGTATCCTGACAGTCTAGAAATTCACACGACCGCTTGTTATCAACAGTTCGTCGCAAAGGACGGCCCGGAACGAGTTTTGTCCTACTACCAGGAAAAGATGCCGGACGAAGGATGGATTTATTCACCTGAACACAGCAGAACAATGGCTGACGCTATCTACTTTGAGCGTGGGGACTACTTTGCTATCATTGCAATCGTCAGAGAACGAACTGGTGCTACAACTTTTCAGGTGACAGTCAATTCTTACAAAGACCCATTTCCGGGTTGTGGTGATGGATCGTAGGTGTCGTAGTAAGAATCAGTCAGTTTGGTTTTCCGAGAGGCACTCTAAACATGTGACATACGAACTAGCAATATCCTACTGGAACCATCCGCTTCCTCCAAAGTCTTCCTCCAGAATTTTATAGATGACAACACAAGCAAACTCGTTTGAGCACCTGAGCCGCCCCGCCCAAATCGCCCGCCTGCGCCAACTGGTCCATCGGGCCCTCGCGGCTTACGACCTCGGCACGGTGCGTCTGACCCTGCTGGCCCATCTATTCAACACCACTTTTCGCGTGGACACCGAGGTGGGGCAACGGTACGTCCTGCGCATCCACCGCTCCGGCACCCCCACCGTGGAAAGCGTCAGCGCGGAACTTGCTTGGTTGCAGGCCCTGCGGCGCGACACCAACCTTGAAGTGCCCGCCCCTGTGCCGACCCGCACCGGCACCTTCCTCACCACAGCGGCGGCCAAAGGTGTACCTTCCCCTCACATCTGCGTGCTGTTTCACTGGCTCGACGGCAGGCAGGTAGACACAGGATTGAAGCCCACCCACCTGGAGCGTTCCGGGGCACTCATAGCCCGGCTACAGGACCACGCAGCGCAATTCAGGCCACCACCTGGGTTCGCGCGGGGCCGTGTGGACTACCTCGTCGAGATGGCGCGCAACCGGCCAGACCCCTTCAGCCCGGAGGTCATCGCTTATTGCCGCAACCTGGTAGCGGACACCCTGTCCGAGCAAGAGGCGGAACAGGTTGTAGCGGTCATCGAGCGGGTACGCCTCACGGAGCAAGCCCTCGGCATCAGCGAAGGGGAGCGCCCACCCACGTTCGGGCTGGTCCACGCCGATTTGCACCAGTACAACCTGCTCTTCGAGCGCGACACCGTACGAGCCATCGACTTTGACGACTGCGGCTTCGGCCCCCTCCTCTACGACCTTGCTGTGCCCCTGACGATGTTGCAGGGCCGCGCCGAGTACCCCGCCCTCCGTGCCGCCCTGCTTCGAGGCTACCGCCAGGTCCGGCCCCTATCCGACGAGCACGAAGCCTACCTGGATACCTTCATAGCCCTACGCCACCTGCAAGACGCGCTATGGGTGCTGGAATATCGCAAGCACCCGGCCATCAGAGGCGATTGGGACGCCCCCACCCAGGCCCGTCGCTCGCTAACACAAGTCATCACCTTCCTTGCAGCGGGAGGCCGATTCCCCGACCCAACTTAGCGCACCAAGCTAGAACGGGGGTGGTTTTGGTACCACCCCCGTTCTAGCTTGCGCTATTCGCCTTACTTCCTTACTTCCGCCTCAGCACCGGCACATCCCCACGCGGAATCATCGTACCGCCCGGCATACCCGAAGCCGCCATCTCCTTGCCCGCCTCCTCTGCCACAGCTTCGGCGCCACCCTCGGCCATAGTAGCCATAGAGCGGGCGGCGTTGCTCTTGCGTAGCGGTATCTCCCTGAGGAAGAACGTCGCCACCAGCCCCAGGCCCAGCATGATCGAAGCTATAAAGAAAGCTTCCTGTATGCCTGAGAAAAGCGCGGGCTTCATAGCCTCCGTAATGATGCCCATAAGTTGGTCCACGAACGCAGCCGGAGCGCCACGCTCGATTAGCTGCGCCTTCATCTGAGCGATGCCTTCCACGCTGGTCAGTATCTGCGGGTTCAGGTTGCTCAACCCTGTCAAAAACGTGTCAGCCGGGGGCATGTTGCCCCGTGCAGCAGCCGGGATGGTCTGCTCCACGAACTGGTTGTACTTCGCCGTGAACTCCGCCGGGAACTTGCTATGGAACTGGTTGTTCACCACGCTACCCAGCACCGCCACGCCTACCGTACCGCCTATCGAGCGGAAGAAGGTCACCGCCGCTGTCACCACACCCACCCGCTGTATCGGGAAGGCGTTCTGCACCACCAGCGTGTACAGCGGGAACGCGATACCAAGCCCAAAGCCCATAACTACCATGTAACCAATTGTGAGCAGGCGAGGCGTGTCCATGTTCATCGAATAGAGCAGCACCGCGCCCCCCGTCACCATGACCATGCCCACAATACCGATTATGCGGTACTTCCCCGTGCGCGAGATGATCTGCCCGGTCACAATGCTGGAGAGCACAATCGCCAGCGTCATAGGCGTCACGCTGTTGCCGCCATTGGTTGCGGAGTCGCCCTGAATGGCCTGGATGAACAGCGGGATGTAGAGCACCGCGCCAAACATGCCCACTCCCGTCAGGAACACCGTGATCATCGACACCGTGAATATGTTGTGCTTAAACAGGTCGAGCGGGATAATCGGCTCCTTAGCTCGGCTCTGTACGAAGACGAAAGCCACAAGGAAAGCCACCGAAGCAGCCAGCAACGTAATTACGCCCGGCGAACCCCAACCCCAATCGGTTATGAGGCCGACACCAGGCAGGTCCACCCTGGTAGTAGTGCCCGCAAGCGATAGCGCCAGCAACAGCGGCGTCAGTCCCGCCACCAGCGTACCCGCGCCCAGCCAGTCGATAGAACGGCGTGTGTGGTGCTTCTTGCGGTCGTTCGGGAAGAGGAACAACAGCGCTGTGAGGGCAATAGCGCCCACCGGCAGGTTCACGTAGAACACCCATCTCCAGTCCAGGTTGTCGGTCAGGAAGCCGCCGACCGTGGGGCCGATCACCGAAGCCAGGCCGAACACCGCACCAAACGCCCCCTGCCACTTGCCACGCTCTGCCGGAGGGATCAGGTCAGCGATGATAGCGAAGGCGGTTGCCATCATGATACCCGCGCCAATACCCTGGAGACCCCTGAATGTGATCAACTGGGTCATATCGGCGCTCAACCCGGAAAGCACCGAACCGAAAAGAAAGACCAATATACCGCCGATGTAGAACCACTTACGCCCGTACATGTCCGACAGCTTGCCGAAAATCGGCACCGTGATAGTGGACGTCAGCAGGTACACCGTAAACACCCACGAATAAGCTTCAAAGCCGTTCAGGTCGCCAATGATCCTGGGCATGGCCGGGCCGACAATCGTCTGGTCCAGCGCCGAGAGCAGGATGCCCAGCAGCACGCTGATCATGATTGTCGCCAGCTGCCGGGCGGGCAGGCGCGGGGTCTCGTCAGCCTCCTGGTAAGCGCCGTCATTCGCGCCTATGGCTCCCGGCGTACCCTTCCCCACTATCTCTTGCGTTTCCTCTTTATTCACTTCTCTAAGTCCTCCGAGCCTCAAAAAATACTTCTGTGCCGTTCTAAATACCCTTACCCTTAATTTAGACCGCGCTCGCCCTCAATATGTGCCTGTTCGATGCGCGGGAGCGGGCAATGAGCGGGGTCTCGCAACGCATCCGGCAACAACCTGCGCAGGTGGCCGAAAGCCCTCGACACATCGGCCAATTCCTCGCCGCTCAGCGGCCGCAGGTACTCCACCAGCGCCTTACGACCGTGCTCGTGCGCAATCGCGGCAAGCTCTTGCCCCTCCGCCGTCAGCGCCAGGAAGATGCGCCGCCTGTCCTTAGTATCCGGCTGCCGCTCCACAAGTCCCTTCTTGACCAGTTCGTCAACAATGCGCGTCATGGTCGGGTTGGCAACGTGGTACCGTCGAGCCAGCTCGCTGGTAAGCTGCCTGCCCATATGCATCAAGCTAAAAAGCACCATCACCTGCGAATCTCCCAGGTCACGAAGCGGCCCAACGTCCTCGCTATGCCGCGCCGACTGCTTTATCACCCGTATCATCCGAGGCAACACCGACAGCAACTCCGCCGCCGTGTCCTGCAACAATTCCCCCGGCGAAGGCTCCGTTGCCCCCTCCACGTCTGCCATTATTCGCCTAGTATGCGCCATTGCCTTTCTCCCACTTCCTGGACCTTGACTATCACTTAGTAGTAACAATAGTTAGTGTAGCTACATATTAGCTCAGGCAGCCTTCTATGTCAATCGTTTCCCACATCCTTGCCCCAGAAATACAACCAGAGACCTAGAAGCACCATAGGCGCACATGCATAATGCCCTCACACCTACTCTGATATAGGACAAAGAGGACCAAGCCCCGCCTTGTCATTCTGAACGCAGTGAAGAATCAGGTAGGTAGGGACTCTGTTGAACTGTGGTGACCAACTTCCGCCTTTGTCATTCTGAACGCAGTGAAGAATCTCGTCCTCCACCACCCAAAGTAGCACCTTTCATTAGGCTCTACTCTTCCACAAGAAAAGTCAACACGTTCTCGGAGGACGAGATTCTTCACTGCGTTCGATACCATGCCCAGGAAGGAAAGTCAGCGAATAGGGCTACATGCGTGTGAGAAGCCACATAAGGTGCCAGGCGACGCCCCGCGATTGAAATCGGGGGCTACACTCTGCGAAGTCCCTGCGGGACTGGCT
>DASVRN010000040.1:0-25233 GCA_036388595.1 Chloroflexia bacterium | reverse complement strand
GGGTCGCATCGTAACGAACGTCGCCTGTTGGGCTTATGTTCAGCTCTTTGAGGATGGCGTGGCGAACGAAAGGAAACTGTCCAAAGCCGCCTACGATAGCCAGCCTGTCAACTTTCTCACCCTTAGCGCTCATTCGTTGGGATATGCGACTCAATACCTCTTTGATTCCCGCGCGTACGGGTCTAAAAGCTTCTCTGATGTGGCGCAACGTGAATACGTAGCCGCCTTTCATTTGGTAAATTGCGGCGTCGTCATACTCGGTAGGTGCCTCCGACATGACGCCATCGAGACCCAGGCTCCCAGAGTATGCATCAAGCCGGTTGACCAGTTTTGGATGGTTCAATATCTTGAGGCGCTCGAAGTCGATCAGCATATCTACGAACTCAGCACTGGCAAGGTCAGGAGCAGCCTTGTGCTTGTCCTGGTAAGCAGCGATTACCATAGCCCGGTCGAAAGCCACACCTGCTCGCTCGATGCCACTCTTGCCGTTGCCCTCGAATTCTTTGACGGTGATCTGTTTGTCATTCACATGGCAGAGGGCGACGTCGAAAGTTCCTCCGCCCATGTCACACACGAGCAAATTGCCCTTAAACGGTTCGCGACGCCTTTCCTGACCTTCCAACTGCTGGTAGCGCCACGCATAGTAGGCTGCGGCACATACAGGTTCGCTGCGTATGTGATCTAGCGGCAGCCTGAGCCTATCGAGGAGGATCTGTTGTAAAGTCTCGCGCCCAAGATCCAGGGCCTGCAAATTTCCATTACTGCCGTCCTGCCACACCTGGGGCACAGAGACGACAGCGCTCTCGATAGTGCCTCTGGCTTTCGTAAAGCTAAGAGGGTCGTTATACAACAGTTCGCGCAGGTAATCGCTGGTAGCTTCAATGGGAGTGCGCTGGCTCCTCCAGCCCTCGCGCCGCCACTCGTCTTTACTCTCGATAGGCAGCAGCATCTTGAAGCTCACGCAGTAATCCACACCTTCTGGAGTATTCTGCATAGCGGAGCGTGCAGCTTCTCCAATCAAGGGAGGTTGTTCCGGGGTTTGCCTCTCATATGCAACAGCAGTCGGTATGTAGGTGTTGCCGCTCTCACCCGGGAACTTGAATAGCGCTAGCCTATCTCTGCTCGGCATATAGGCTATCTTTGAATTTGTAGTGCCGAAATCAACGCCAATGCGCATGCCGGAGGACTCCTTTGCACCGTTTCTTTATCCCATACTGGCGCCGTCAGCGCGGCAAACCATCTATCTGCCGTGGAAGTTCGTTGGAGCAATAGAACTAAGAGAGAAGGAAAAATCTCCCTTCAACATAGTAGGGAGAGTAATTGCAAATACCGTCTGCATTCTTATAGCGTGACGAGTATCCGCTACAATGCAAAAGATACCAAGGACTATCTGCAAAGTATTGGGCGGGTGCGTTACTGATGCCCCGCTACGTCATCCTGAGCGCAGCGAAGAACGACATAGGAGCGCGTGTATTCCCTCGTTGCCTGCAACTTGCAGAAATATCCTAGTATATATTCACTCGTCCACGATTTTACTACCTTCTAACCTGATAGTCAATACACTAATTGGAGCATTGATTTGGTCTTCACTATGATATATAATGCACTTTGTTCAGCTTCAACAGTAGACTAAGTGATAATATAGGTCAGGTGCCCTCATGAGCCTTTTGAGGGTGCTATGTTTTGTTAGGCCATAACTGCGTTAGACGGGAGTGCTGCTTCATGAAACGTTCGTCCTCGTCACCCTCCCTCATTAAAGGTCCGTTTCTGGATAAATACGGTGTAGAAGTGGGAGTATATGACAATTCGAGGTGGCATGATGGTTCGCGTATCCAGGGGATAAAGGTAGACCAGTTGATTGACTGCCTGCGCACACCGCAAGTCATTATGAACGCCCCTCCGGACTCGAAGGATAACTCCACACGACGCTTCTGGTATTATGGACAGCCTGCCAGCGCCGGCAGCAACGAACGCCTCGTTTGCGAAGTGACTTATTACGGGGGCCACGGCAAGGTAACTGCCTGGCTGATAGACAAGGTCCGCTTAGACGACCCAGACCGCAATACTGCAACTCACCTGCGTTGGAACTTGCAGGAAGTGAGCGCCAAGCAAGAGGAAGAGGAACAAAAGGCATGGCTGCTAAATCAACGTCGAGCATCCATGCTGGGCCGGTCTTCGCAGGTGCTAGACAGCCAGCCCATGAGTGCTACGAATAGCGCGCCAACAGGCTCTACTTCAGGTAATCCAAGGTGTAATCACGGATTTATTGGGGAAGGTCCCTATAGTATGGTGTGCAAAGATACTCCGTTGGGCGAAATCAGACTGTCTGAAGGACTCTGGAAGGAGTGCTGCCGTTACCAGCAAGGATTGCCATATTACCAGGAGCAGGTAAAGGCATTGATAACGAGCGGTAAGTGCACACTCTTCCATGTTTTTCATGCACGAAGCGGAGATCGGGGCACAGGGGATGGCGAATATGGCACGTGCGCTGACCCGAAGTGGCTGCTGGAGGCTATACAGTCCGGCGAGACCGCCCATTGTCTCTTCTCTGTGACTGTGAACCAACAAGAGTTGGAGGTGGTAGTCCATTATTGCCAGGGAGCACCCTATGGAGTAGTGGCAGCCATTGTGTTGAGGACGAGTAACATTGTTTTGCCCACTAACATGCCCGACCGCCGCCAAATCGAGGTTCGCTGGGATCCGTGGCATTGGAGCGAACACCTGGTGAAACACCCCAATATCGGTATATTTTACATGCGCCGGTGTTTCGATAACTTGATCCACCGTCCCAATCTGATCGTTCAAGACGAGAAACGCCGCAAGGTTGAACGCCAATACGGAAGCGCCACGGGCTATTTGTACAACCTGGAGTGCTCGGAAGCTCTCATGGATGAAGTCCTGCCCGACGAAGCTGGGCTTCGACGCATCATTCGGCTTGTGCTAGAATACACCCATGATGTAGAGGGTGGCTTCTATGCCAGGGTCCGTTCGGCGCATACCCGTGCTACTAATCTAAAGGGCGAAATATCTAAAGGCAACTTGGTCTGGCGGCTGGTCTAGGAGAAGGCGCATGATTAGGGAGATAACCCTTAAAGAGGCTAATACTGATATTGTAGAGCGAAGCGTGCATCACGGCGTAGATGTGCTCTTCTGGCCGGAAGCCCTGGACCTGACGGTGGTCTGCCAGCGGTTCTCAATGACCAGTACCCTGCGCATGGGGCATCGGATTTACCTGGAGGTGGAAGAGCATACAGGGCGGGTTGGCGCCGTAACGGTATACAATTACGAGGACGTACTATTCGCTGAAGTGCAATTTATGGGCGACTACTTGAACGACTATATTACAGCGCCCGAGGCAGAGAAGCAAAAATATGGAGTGCGCCTCTTCCATGCCCTGCTGGTTCTTGCCTCTCCCGAACTAGGCGACGTGATAATGGCGGCGTACCAGGTACCGGTATGGTGGGAAGTGCCTCTCAAGCGGGTAAGAACGGCTGCCAATGAGGTCAAGGACAAGTTAGGGCGGGATTTTGACGCAGTAGCAGATTTCATCAACAGCCTGGCTTACCCACCCCAGCTCGGCGCCAAACGCAAGCCAAACCGGATTCTTAGCCCGTATGCCTTACGTGGTACAGTGGATGCCAACCAGGAGCAGCTAAGCGAAAATGGCGCGGATGCCCTCCTCCGCCTGCTGCGCGATCACAACTCCGTCGAGGTAACCTTGTCCGATAGTGAGCGAAAACGAGAGATGACTATAGGTTGGGACCGCTCGCATCAAGCCCCTTATGTCACGCTAAAAGGCTCTTCCGGAGAAGTCTTGCGCGACTTCTGGTTGGAGATACGTAAAGGAACTGAGATCTTATGGGCGGGGCCCAGCGTGGAGGGGCGCTTGATAGTCCCGCCCGCGGAAGTGGAGAGTGCTTTGCGCGGTGTGCCCCCTCAAGAGGAAGCAGAGTTGAGCATAGCTTTTTTCGCGCAGGAGTAAAGCTAAACCGAAGAGCCTAAGCCTTATCCCAGAGCCAATCAGCCTGGACCACAACACGCTTGTACCACTCGCGCAACGTGGTAAGAGTAAGGTTCGCCTGGAACAATAGGCGTAACTCATGCCAATCTCTGGGCAGTCCAAAGTTGTGGAGGTCGAGGTTATGCCACAAGCCCTCCCAGCGCTCCTCAATCTCACTCTGCTGCTTGGCCGTGGGGTTCCGTAGTATCTTGGCGATTTTGCGCAGGTCATATTCGCACGCTAGTCCGCTTCCTTTTGTGCCAGTTGTGCCAGTTGTGCTTTCGTGCGTTTGCCTGCGCGGTACTGAGACTTGAAGCAGGACCTGGACTACCAGCAGCTTGCGCGCCTCCTGAGTGTCATGGAGGCGTTCGCAGGCTCGGCGGTAGGCGTAGGTTATGATGTCTCGCTCCTCCTGCCGTGTGAGCCTGTTGACAAGCTCGTCCTCGGGCTGCATGTATCTGCTGGGAGGCTGGATGAAGGTCTCGTACTCGCTCCCGTGGTCGTCCTGTTCGGGGCCGATATGCAAGGTGTCGTTGCGCAACATGCGGAACACGTCACGCACGATCTTACGCCTGTTGCCTATGCTGCCCCACCTATCAGGCAGCTGGGGCGCGAGAGCTTCAGCCACGTCATCCACCGTCGGCTCCTGTCCGTGCTCCTGCGCCAACCTCTCCCAGGTCTCAAGCGCTTGAACGTAGGCTTTGCGGGTATTGTCGGTCTCAGGGGAGTTGGGTAGTTCGCCTAGCACCTGCCGGAGAACATAGAGTTTGACGTAGCCGTGAGCGTAAGCCTCCAGTGGCACCGCCGGGTTACCCCGGTCAAGATATGGGCTGGGATCATACTTGTCAAGAGCCACGAGAAAGCCCTCCATACCCGCGGCATAATAGTCATCAGCATTCTTCCGGATGGAAACACCACGTTTGGGTGCGTAGCGTCGCGCCTGGGAAAGTACCCAATCGCTGTAGCGGGCGAGCACGGCCTCCGAGACGAGCCACCCTTTCAAGCTGCTGGGCTGCTGGCGTGTATAGCGGTAGCAGGCGAGTAGCTCAAGGTCGGACCAGCCGCGAGGCACTTCCTGGTAAGAGGCTGGATTCCAGTCCTTCGGCATGTGTTCTAGCACCCAGGGCGCAAGGGCTGAGGGCCTTAGGTTCGACTGGCTGCCCAATTGCTCCTGCTGGAACTCTAACATTCAGACCTCCTCGTCTTCGCATTCCGTTGCCGTGCGGTCGGGGCCGTCTCGGCCGTGCTTACTGGGTTCCAGCCGCTTGACCTACCACCCTCGCAAAGCCTGTGTGCCCGGCCCTCAGAGTCGACAAACCGACAGGGGGCGCATCCACGCCTCTACGTGCTGTCATTCCTCAGCAGCAAGCGATTCGCGCCCGCGGACACCGATTCGGCCAACAGCCGCACGGGCACCTGTAATACACCCTGTGCGCTCCGGCCACTCCACACTAGCACTTCTTCGGCGAGGAGTTCCATTACAAATTCCTCGCGCGCTGTTTCTGCTGTGGCGTCGGGGGTTCTGATCCAGATGTGTTCTTCCAAGGGACTCCATGTGATGCTTACTTCCAGATTATGGAGGCTCGTAATGGTGGTTGTGATTGGTTGTACATTTGGGGCTTTCCCTGTGCTTGCACTGGCCTTGCGCACATTTCTTGTGCTACCTTCTTTAGGCGGCGGCCGCCAGTCATATAACTGCAAAGCTATTCCAGACGAGGTAGACCGGGTGGGAAGCTCTTCTTGCAAAGCTCCTAAATCCTGTAAGAAAGCTTTCATTAAAGCCCCCAGGTCAGACATGTCAGGGCTTACAGCCACGGAAGTCGGTAGAGCACGCAAGCGTGCGGTCATCTTGTCCAGCTCAATAACCAAGGGCTGCAAGATCCTTCTGGAACTAGGGAAAAAGGACACTGGACTTGTCTCCACTGGAGCGGGGGCCACGACCAGGGGACCCGGGGTCGCCATTTTCAGGAGCATCTGAATTTTGGTGCTACACACCGTACAGCTTGCTAAATGGCGTTTGGTCCATTTATCCCTTTGCAGCGTATCTCTAGCGTACTCTGCAAGTCTGGAAAGGGGAGGACAGACAGTACGGTAAAGCCAGGCCAACCGACTTTCAAGTACCCTGACAAATGCTTCTTTGCACGTACTGCAAGTCTCCAGGTGCCTACCCACCTGATACTGCGAATTGCCGTCCAGAGTAGCCAGTAGAATGTTAAGCTCCATGTAATCATATCCCTGGCCCGCGAGTAGGGAAAGTACTCTTTCAACTAATTCGACCGACAATTCGTGAGCAAGAGGTACTATTTTGAGTTGAGCCGGACACCTTGCCAGGCTCTCCAGCATGCTCCAATCGCCTTCTTCGATTACCCCGTCGAAGTAACCCCAGAGGCTTACCTGGGGTGATTGGTCCTTCGCCAGGTAGAGCAGCGTCGTCGCATTTTCCCACTCGTGCCAGTTAGCTTTCCACTCGTCCTTTTGCTTCAGGTACATATGCGCGACCGCGCTGTATACCAGTAGCAGTGTGGCGGGTGGCGGCTTGTAGTTCTCACTTGCCGGAATTCTACTGGCATTGAATAAATCAAAATGCGCTGGAAATCGCCACGAGACCTGCGGCGGAAACCCCCACAGGTAGGTTTTTATCTTATCATGTGTACTCAAGTTCTTCTCCCTTTCAGGCCCAAAGAGTTGCAGTTGGGAAAATCGCCTCTCCTAGTCATACTTATATAGGGAGATATTGGGTTTTCTTGATTTCTTTCAGATAGAGGTATTAACCAAGCCCCGTGAATCTAATCCAACGGCAATGAGAGTTCTCCGGTAGACTAGCAATTCGGTGCAAAATCAGCACATCTGTAACATCTTGGTACATCAAAGCTGAAACTCTATGACATCATTATTTCATCAAGTTCATCCAGGGATGGCGTTACGGGTGAGCGAGCCAACCACCAACATGGCTCTGTGCTCAACAGACGCTACTCGTACTATGGTTGGGGATACGTGCAGACGCTCAACGACAGCAGCGTTACCCACGCCGTCGTAGCCTGACAGCAGTATCACCTCACAAGGATCAAGGTTGCTCCCATCGCAGAGACCGCTCCACGGCCCGCTGCCAGTTGCGGTAGAGTTCCTCACGTGAAGTGTGGTCCATCCGAGGTTCGTACGCGACAGAGGCCGACCAGTTCCGGGCTATATCTTCCTCACTCTGCCAGTAACCGACCGCAAGTCCCGCCAGGTAGGCAGCGCCCAGGGCTGTAGTTTCATCTACGGCAGACCGCACAACCCGCACCCCCAGGATATCAGCCTGGAACTGCATAAGGAAATTGTTCACTACCATCCCGCCATCTACACGTAACTCGGTGAGGGCCTCCCCGCTATCGGCAATCATGGCCTCCAACACGTCGCGGGTTTGGTAGGCCACCGACTCCAGCGCGGCCCGCACTATCTCGGCGCGCCCGCTGCCCCTGGTCAGCCCCAGGATCGCCCCACGAGCGTAGGCGTCCCAGTAGGGTGCCCCCATGCCGACGAAAGCGGGCACGAAATAGACACCCCCGCTACTCTCCACAGATAAGGCCAGTTCTTCGCTTTGGGCGTCATTATCTATTATTCGTAAGCTGTCACGCAGGTACTGTACTGCCGCACCGGCGCTGAATACCGAACCCTCCAGGCAATAGGTAATCTCTCCCCCGATGCCCCAGCCGATGGTGGTAAGCAAATTATGCTTGCTCGTCACAGCTACTCGCCCGGTGTTCATCAGCATGAAGCAGCCGGTGCCGTACGTATTCTTCGCCATGCCGGGTGAATAACAGGCCTGCCCAAAGGTGGCCGCCTGCTGGTCGCCTGCCGCACCCGCAACCGGGATTCTAGCACCCAAGAAGCCCTCGACTGCGTAGCCGTACAACTGGCTGCTGGGATATACCTCAGGCAATATAGAGGCGGGGATACCCAACTCAGCAAGGATATCTTCATCCCAGCGCAGTTCGTGTATGTTGAAGAGCATGGTACGGCTGGCGTTTGAGTAATCGGTGACGTAGACACTTCCCCCGCTCATTCGCCAGATCAGAAATGTATCCACCGTCCCAAACATGAGCTTGCCACTTGCAGCCCTTTCAGAAGCGCCGGGCACGTTGTCAAGTAACCACTTCAGCTTGGTGCCGCTGAAATAGGGGTCAATAACGAGGCCGGTCTTCGCTTGTATCTTGCTGCTCCAGCCTCTCTCCTTGAGACTATCGCAAAGCTGCGCCGTCCTACGGTCCTGCCACACGATAGCATTGTAGATGGGCCTCCCTGTGTCGCGGTCCCAGACGAGGGTTGTCTCCCTTTGATTGGCTACCCCGATGGCAGCTATCTGGCTCGGCGCGACATTGCTATCGCGCAGCACTTTGCGAGCTACTGCGAACTGGCTACCCCAAATCTCTTCAGGGTCGTGCTCTACCCACCCCGGCTGCGGGTATATCTGCCGGAACTCGCGGCTGCACTGGCCCACCACGTGCCCGGCGTGATCGAAGATGATGGCGCGCGAACTCGTAGTGCCCTGGTCCAGCGCCAGGATGTATTGGTTTGCGGGATTGGTGCTAGTGCCCATGCGTCTTCACACTTTCAGCCTCGCTGGCCGGAACTCTATATTGGAAGCCCTCGGCCACGACGCTGCGGTAGCAATTCACCTGGCGGCTGGTTTCCGCTTCGTCCCAGCCAAGCTCGTCCGCCATTAACGCGGCTACTTTGGGAGCTACTTCTACGCCGTGCGAGCGGTCTTCCAGGCTAATGCGTAGCCGTCGCTCCAGCAGATCGCCCAGATCGATAGCCATCTCATAGCGGCAAGCATATATTACCTCGGCCATTATATAGGGCAATCCCGGTGCGATGCGGGCGGCAAGGGCCGGCGTCGCTCTTATAAGGTCCAGAATAATCGCGCTGCTTGAACCGTACAAGGCTAAGCGTCGTACGGTGTCAGGCTTCAGATGAAACTCGACGGCTGCTGCTTTCAACTCCTCATATGCGTCGGGCCAATCTTCGGAGCCTGAAAGGGGTAGGTGCGTCGTTGCATGTGCGATAGACCTGCCTTGCTGCCTGGCTATATGGTCTATCGTGTCCTGGGCCATGCGCCGGTAGGTCGTAAGCTTGCCTCCGACAACGGTCACCATGCCTGGCGGCCCGTCAAGTACAGCATGGGTGCGCGACAGCCTAGACGACGCTTGCAAGCTCTTACGTGAGGTGACCAGCGGCCTATAGCCTGCCCAGGCGCTGATGATATCGCTCTCTTGCAGGTTGCAGCGCATATAGCGGTTTACATGGCGCAGCAGATAGGCTACATCATCCTCCTCGGCTCGTGGGCGGTCGATGTCGCCGCCTTCCGTATCGGTTGTACCTATAGTGACGTGCGCCCCCCACGGCACCAGGAAGAGTAGACGCCCATCATCCGTCTCCGGGAGGACAATTGCGCCCCTGCCAAGTTTCAACGCCTGTCGATCTACGGTGATATGCACGCCCTTGGCAGGCTTGATGCTTATCGTTGAGGGTCCGGCCAGCGCTTCAATCCGCCCGGCAAAGGCACCACCGGCGTTTACCACGGTGCCCGCGCGGATGCTGAAGCTATTACCGCTTACCTCATCTACCACTAAGGCAGCTGTGATCCTGCCGCCCTCTTGTTGAAACCCTTTCACCTCGGTGTGGTTGGCGACCAGCGCGCCATGTTGGGCCGCCGTCCTGATTACGGTGGCGGTCAGACGCGAGTCGTCAGTCTGTGCGTCGTAGTAGATGAAAGCATCCTCTAGCTTATCCGTGTTGAGGCATGGGAACAGGCGTGCGGCGGTACTTTTGCTAATGCGGCGGTGCCGCTTTATACCCAGCCTTCCTGACATCAAATCGTAGGTGAGAAGGCCAGCGCGCAGCAACAGGCCCATTCCCACTCCGAACGGGGGCCGTATGGGCATGCCCATAGGCCGCTTCGCACCGGCGTACAGGGGCAGCAGAAAGCCAACCGGCTGCACCAGGAACGGGGCGTTCCTCATCAGCAACCCGCGCTCGACCAGCGACTCTCTTACGAGGGCAAAATCGAATTGAGCCAGGTAGCGTATGCCGCCATGGACCAGCTTGGTTGATTTGCTGCTCGTGCCGCTGGAGAAATCGGACTTCTCTACTAACCCCACGCGGTAGCCTCGGGCCGCCGCGTCGAGAGCCACACCGGCACCCGTGATTCCGCCGCCGACGACCAGGATATCGACTCCTTCGCTCGACATCTGGTGCAGGGCTTCATCACGTTCGCGGTAGGATAGTAACTGCATAGCCTCTCATGTTAAATATACCCCGCTCGCCGGCAAATTGTAGCCCAGTCCGGCAAGCGGGGTATATTCAGATAGCGTTGTAGACCGAGTTTACGGTGTCAACGTGGATGTGTATTCCTCAAGCTTTTCGTTTGCTTCGTCCGCGGCATCGTCCAGGGCATCTTTTGCGGTAGGGGCTTCACCGAGCATGAACTGCTCCATCGCGCCTTCCACCAGCACACGCGCACCCGCGAAGGTGCCAAAGACCGCGCCCTGGGTGGCGGGGCTTGGCTCCGTAGAGCGTAGTTCGTCCACGGCTACCTGGAACTGCGGGAACTGCACGAGCGCATCTTTCATCTCTTGCAACTCGTAGGCGGCTCTGCGTGTTGGATAGTAGCCTGTGCTGGAAGCGAAGAACGCCTGGGTCTCAGGTTGGGCCGTGAATTTCACGAACTCCCAGGCCCCTTGCTGCTGCTCAGGGGTACCCTGGTCGGTGATCCACAGAGACGCACCACCGATGATGACTCCGCCTTTTGCCCCTGTGGGCTTGGGCAGGAACGCCACACCGACGTCGACCTTGCCACCGGCGGCCTGTGCCTGCCTGCTCCAGTTACGCAACGTCGCGATACTCTCAAAAGCGATGGCTGCATCACCCCTGGAGAAGTTCGCTCCCAGCGTGGTGCCGTTGGTAGTGCCGCTATGCCGTCCGAGGCTGCGGCCAACGCCCTCGTCCTGTAGCTTCTTGAGGAAGTTGAGCCAGTTCTGGCCCGCTTCGCTGTTGAAGTTTAACTCGGTCGCCCGCTCCGCTCCGCGCCCGTTACCCGGCAGGGCGTATTCGACCGTCTGGATTGCCATTTGCTGTTCCAGTATCCAGCCGTACAGCGTGAAGTCAACGCCACTCCGGATGATCTTGCCGCTCGCATCTTTCTTGACCAGCTTCTGCGCGGCCGCGAACACTTCATCGTAGGTTGTAGGTGGCTTTTCCGGGTCCAGGCCAACCTCTCTGAAGGCGTTCTTGTCATAGTACATGACGGGCGCGGAGCTGTTGAACGGCATAGAGTAGAGCTTGCCGTTCACGGTATAGTAGCTGGCGACTGCCGGCTCCAGGTCGGCCGCGATGTCCGAGTCCTCCTTGTCCAGGAAGTCTTGCACCGGCACGATGCGCTTGCTGTCTATCATCCTCTGGGTGCCGATGTCGTAAATCTGCACGATGTTCGGCAGCGCGCCACCCGCGAAGCTGGTACTCAGCTTGTTGATCGTGTCGTCGTAGTTAGGCTGCTGAATGGCCTCGACGTAATACTCGGTCTGGCTGGTGTTGAACCTGTTCACCACTTCCTGTGTGACGCCACCGTTGAAGCCCGTCAGCCCGAACCAGAACGTCAGCCTGGTAGCCCCGGCCGCTGCCGGCACCGTGGGATAGGGAGTGGCGGTGGGTGCAGGTGCCGTAGTAGCCGTCACGGTCGTTGAGGCACCCGCAGTGGTGGCCGTTGCCGCTACTGCCGCGGTTGTAGGCGTGTCGGCCATAGCCGCAGTGGTGGGCGTTTCGACAGCCGGTGCCGTGGTGGCTGTTTCGGCTGCCGGGGCTGTGGTGGCGGTGCTGCTCACGCTGGTGGGAGTGGGTACCGTATCGCCGCCGCACGCTGCTAACATGCTCGTCAGTAGTACCACTATGAAAGTTAAGGAGATTTTCTGCCGGAAATTTCGCGTCATTGCCATTTCCTTCCCCCTTTTGAGACTAACTTGCTAGACGTTCGTTCTTAGAGCCGGGCAAGGCTCCATGCCGCCCAGGTCTAATTCTGCCCGCTTCCCTCCTCTCTTGGTCGTTGTATGACTTCTAACCCTTCAGCGCCCCCGCCGTGAGGCCGCGCACCAACTGCCGCTGCCCGACCACGAGCAGTATCAAAGTGGGCAGCATCACGATGAGCGTGCCCGCCATTTGCAGGTTGAAAAGGGCCACTTCACTCGACTTGAAGGCCGTGATGCCTACCTGGGTAGTGCGCCACTCGGGGCTGTCGGTCACGAGCAGGGGCCAGTAGTACTGGTTGTAGGTATTCAAGAACGCGTAGACGGCCAGCGTACCCAGCGCCGGACGCGACAGGGGTAACAGTATAGACCACAGGTAGCGGGTGCGCCCGCAGCCATCCAGCACCGCAGCCTCGAATAGCTCGCGGGGAATGGTCATGAAGTACTGGCGCAGCAAGAAGATGCCGAAGCCGCTAGCCAGGAAAGGCGCTATCAAGCCCTGGTAGGTGTCTTTCCAGTTGAGACCCACGACCGTCAGGTAGTTCGGAACGATGGTGGCCTCCCACGGGATCATCAGCGTGGCGAGGAAGACGAAGAAAAAGAAGTTCTTGCCTGGAAACGACAGAGTGGACAGGGCGTACGCCGCCAGGGAGCAGGTGATAAGCTGCCCCACCGTCACAACGAGGGATACCACGAAAGAATTGAGTATCCAACGGCCAAAATTCGGCTCTTGCGCGAAAGTAGCCCCGAAGACCCCCCAGTCGAGGTTAGCGAAGTTAGGCAGGAGATCGGGGGAGATGGTCGGCCCCTGGAGCGCCAGCGAGAGCGAGAAAAGCAGCGGGAACAGCAAGACCAGCGCGGCCAGGACCAGTAAGAAATACAGGCCGGCGCGCTTGAGTAACCCTGCCAGGGAAGGCGAGTCGTTACGGCCCTTCTTGAGGGCCTGTGTAACCGTGCTCACTGGTAATGTACCCTCCTGTCGAGCAGCCTGAACTGAACGATACTGAGCACTAACAGCACCACAAACAGCACAACGGCCAGGGCTGACGCGAACCCATAGCGGTTGTCTTTGAAGAAGGCGTGGAACAGGGCATAGACCATCACATTAGTTGATTCATCAGGCCCTTCATTGGCGATGAGCACGTTGAACTGCGTAAAGGCCTGGAAGGCAGCTATGGTCGAGATAATCAGCAGGAAAAGCAGAGTAGGAGTTAGGAGAGGGAGGGTAATAAAGCGGAATAACTGCAAGCCGTTGGCACCATCTATGCGGCTGCTGTCGTACAGGTCCTGCGGTATGGCCTGCAACCCTGCCAGAGTGATGATAAAGTTGAAGCCCAGGCTGGTCCAGATCGTCATGAAAGCCACGGCGGGCAGCGCGGTCGCGGGGTCAAGTAGCACCCCTTGCGTCTTCAGGTCAAGCAGGTCCACCACCCAGGCAGTCATCTTGAGGCTCGGATTGTAGATGAGCGCCCAGATAACGCTCGCGCTGGCGACCGAGATGGCGACGGTGCTGGTGAAGATAGTCCTGAAGACGCTCATGCCCCGCACTTTGGCCGTAGCCAGCACCGCCAAACCGACAGCCACAGCTATACCCGTTGGTACCACCATCGCGGTGAACTTAACAGTTGTGACGATGCTGTTCAGGTACTCGTCACGCCCGCTGCCGTCCAGGTTCAAAATACGAGCGTAGTACTTCACGTCGTTGAAGCGAGAGGGAGCGCCGGTCTGGTCGGTGACAAAAAAGCTCAGCCAGATCGAACGAAAGAAGGGGATAAAGGTAAAAGCCGCAAAGACAAGCAGCGCGGGCGACATATAAAGCAAGGCCGAGCCAAGATCGCCCCAGCGCCAGCTAATCCGGCGCACAGCACCGGCGGGCTTTACTGTAGGCGGCACAGCGCTCAACAGCCCCAGTTCTAGATCCGCGTTGCCCTCGATTGTGGCTTTATCTTCCAGTGGTAGCACTCTCCAGATTTAAGAAGTGCGAGGCCACGCAGTTACGTAACATGCGTAAGCCCTCTTCCGTTGGGTGAAGACTGGATATCAGAAATGTTAGGCAGCCACTCCACTGGCTAGAGTGTGAGTACTTTGTCTACTACACACGAGAGCAGGCACGGCGAGTATAGCACACTACAGCCGCTCATTCAATGAGGTATTGAAGGGGTGTCGGCACTCGGCGCAGGACCTGATGTTGGAGTTGTTCCTAGGATATGCTTGCTAACCATGAATACCTCATGGACACTTACATAAATCTACGCTTGGATAGGCGCGCTATAAGCTCCCGTTTGCGTTTGGGTCACTGGTTGGTTACAAAGCAATTACTACTCTATTGCTTAGTGACTATTGCTGTAGGTTCTATGTATTCGAAGCCCAGTAGGTGTTATAATATGTAATTAGCCATTAGAGTAGCAAACTGAGCTTTAGCGCCAATTCTGGAGCTTTTAGCAGGCCAACAATAGCATTAAATCTCGATTAGCTTCGAGCACGAATAGGTAATATCTGTCGGAAGAAGGGCAAAAGTCAAAAGACGAACAGAGCTACTCGTACTTCTTCAAACGTCTTCTGATTCCTCTATTACCAATTAACGCTCACAGCTAGTTATGCGAGGAGTCAACATGGTTACTGAGATATCAATAGTAGAGCAGGCATTTGAAATTGAGGGTAACGATGATATGCAGCAACTTCTCGCCATCCCTCAAGACAAGCGAGCTCTCCGTACTCAGTCATCCGATCCTGAGATAGACTCTCTTTATAACAAGTGGAAGCGTGGTAAGCTTCTGCTCCAACCCGACTTCCAGCGTCATTTCGTGTGGAACCGAACTAAAGCAAGTCGGCTTATAGAGTCCGTTCTACTCTCTGTTCCTCTTCCTATTATCTACCTTGCCGAAGAGGAGGATGGTCGCCAATCTGTCATAGATGGGCAGCAGCGACTCACGTCTTTCTTCTCCTTTATTGATGGTAAACTTCCTGATGGCGAAGTTTTCCGTCTTACTGGTTTGACTGCCTTTCCTGACTTGATAGGAAAGACTTTCCTGGAGATGGATGAGAAGTTCCAAGACAAAATACGGTTCTACGAAATCCGTGCCGTTACCATACTCAACGATTCTGATCCCGACCTGAAATTCGAGATTTTTGAGCGCCTTAACACTGGAGCAGAGCCACTCAACGACATGGAGCTACGCAACTGCATCTACCGAGGGCGCTATATGGGTCTTCTAAAGGAGCTTGCCTCTGATCCTGAGTTCATACAGGTAATTGGCTTTAAGGAGCCTGACAATAGGATGCGTGATGTTGAAATGGTCCTCCGGTTTGCTGCTTTCTATCAGGCAACGTATCTCAAGTACCAGCCGCCGATGAAGCGCTTCTTTAACCAAGATATGGAGCGCCATCAGCACATTTCAAAGGCGGATGAAGAACAACTAAGAAAAGCGTTTAGGAACGCCGTTGCCTTAACCAAATCGATGTTTGGCGAGCATGCATTTAAGAGGTTCTATCGTGGTAATGAGACTAATCCGCGTGGCTATTGGGAGCCCAAGAAGATAAATGCCTCCCTTTATGATGTTTTAATGGGAGTGTTCGCGGAATTGGACAAGAATCAAGTTTATGCCGCTCTAGATGCGATTCGCGAGGGCATCATAGATCTAATGGTGTCAAGTGATGAGTTCATAGATGCTATCACGCTCGGGACGAGCGAACAGATCCGCGTCAGAAAGCGTTTCGACCTAGTTCGTAAGACTGTTGAAGATGTCTTGAGCAATTATCAAAAACAACCACGTTGCTTTTCCTTGCAGCTTAAGCGTGAACTATTCGAACAAGACCCCACATGCACTATTTGTGAGCAGCAAATAAGCCAACTTGATGATGCAGCTGTCGATCACATCCAACAATATTGGAAGGGTGGGAAAACAATTCCCGATAACGCACGTCTTACGCATCGTTATTGCAATAACGCGCGTTCCCGCACTGACTGAGTTTGATCTTTAGTACCGGCCTCTATGCCAGAGCCTCTAACGCTCGACTGGGGGCTGGCTGCTCAATGTCCCCTTCTACCTCTGCCCTTTCCTCACCATGCCAAAGATGCTGCATTTCCCTGGAGGTGGCGAGCAGCTCCGGCAGGGTACCGATAGCCTCCAGCGCACCGTCTTTGAGCACTATAATTGTGTCGGCGCGGCGAAGGGCGGCGCGGCGATGCGAAACGGCAAGCACCGTAGCGTCCGGCTGGGCGAAGACCCGCTGCCAGAGGGTAGCCTCGGTCTCAACGTCGAGGGCGCTGGAGAGGTCGTCGAAGACCAGCAGGTCGGGGTGGCGCACGAACATGCGCGCCGCAGCCGTGCGCTGCACCTGCCCACCCGACAGCCGCACGCCGCGAGAGCCAACGAGGCTATCCAGGCCGCCGGGCATACCTGCGATATCCGGCTCCATGACCGCCAGGTGCAGCGCCTGGGTGAGGTCCACTCCGTCCCTGGGCAGGCCCATAAGGATGTTGTTGCCGAGCGTGTCACTGAACAACCGAGGCACCTGCGGGGTGTAGGCGGTCTGCGGCGGCACAAAGAAGGCGGCTGGATTGGACACAGGCTCGCCATTCCAGCTTATCATGCCCTCGCCGGGCAGCAAGCCGAGCAGCGCCTGCAATAGCGTGGTCTTGCCGGAGCCAATGCGCCCCGTGATGACGGTAAACGACCCCCGCTCCAGGCGGAAGCTGACGTCCCGCACGCCGCGCCCGGTGTCGGGGTGAACGTACGTTAGACCCGCCACTTCCAGGGTGTCGAGCCTCCCCGTAGCGTGCGGCGGTACGCCCGGCAGATCGGGGTAGGGGCCGCTCAGGTAGACGGGACTCGGCTCCACCAGCGTCTCCGGCGGCGCGCCGCTCATCAGCCGGATCATCCGAGCGAACGACACACCAGCCTGCTTGTACCGCGCTACGATCACGCCGAATAACGACGTAAAATCGGTTATCCAGCCCAGGAAATAGGCGAATAGAGCGAAATCCCCGACGGTGAAGCTGCCGTCTTGCATCGCCTGGGCCGAGAACAAGAGGATAAAGCCCAGCCCGAAGTTGACTGCGTTCCAGAAGATCGAGTGGAGCATCTGGTCGAACACCCGGTCGCGCACGGCCATGTGCAAGCGGGCGTTGTTGAGCCTGCGAAACTGCGCGTTGACTGCCTCGTCTGCCCCGGCCACCTGCACCGCCTGCACCGCCCCGAAGACCTCGCCCAGGAACCCGGTCACCTTGCCCGTGGCTTCGCGGTTGGCCCTGCGGTAGATCTCTATGCGCCGCATCGCCAGGTTTGCTATGAGGCCCACCACGGACAACGGCAGGAACACGCCTAACGTAATCGTCAGGTTGATGCGCGCCATGATTATGAAGGCAATCACAGCGAAGACCGTGGAGGCGATGAAGTCGTTGAGGGTAATCATCGCGTCTGTAACGCCGGAAGTGTCGTCGCGGAAGCGGCTCACGGCTTCCCCCGGCGAATCGGGCAGGGCGCGCGCCGCGGGCAGGTTGAGTATGCGCCGGAACATGTTCTTCTGCATCAACGACTCGGCGCTAAGCATGAAAGGAGCGTTAGTTAGCTGGCACCCTACCAGGAAAGTGATGCGGCCCAGCGCCGACATCAGCAGCAGCGCGATCAGCCACAGGAGGTCCGCGCTGCCGTCCGCCGATAGCCGGTTGAAAAACTGCTGCGCGACGAAGCCCGGCACCAACCCGGTGACGAAAAGCATTATGATGGAGAAGCAGTTGCTCCAAAACAACCCCGCGCGAAACCACATCAGCCGCCACAGAAAGCGTAAAGTTTGCAGCCTTGTCATGCGTGGCATATCGGACGCTGACACGTCGGGCGCGCCTGTCATACCAGCACCTCCTCGACCCCGGTGCGTAGCAGTTGGGAGAAGCGGGAATCGGGGTCGGAGACGAGCGCATGCCGAGGGCCGTACTCCGCGATTGCGCCTTGTTCCAGTATCAAGATCGTATCGGCACGGTCCACGGTTGAGAGGCGGTGAGCGATGATGATACCTGTGCGCCCGCGTAGCAGGCCGGCCACCGCCCGCTCTACCAGACGCTCGGTTACGGGGTCGAGCCGCGACGAAGCCTCGTCCAGGATGACAAGACCGGGGTCTTTGAGGAAGACGCGGGTGAAGGCCAGGAGTTGCGCCTCACCTGCCGACAACCCGCCACCCCCTTCAATGACGGTATCCAGGCCCTGCGGCAGCGAGCGGCACCACTCCACCAGCCCCAACGCCTCGAGCGCTTCCCAGATGCGCGGCTCCGGTACGGTATCATCGAAGAAGGTCAGGTTGTCGCGGATGCTGCCACGGAAAAGCTGCACGTCCTGGGTCACCATGCCGATTTGCCGCCGCAGAGCGGCCAATTCCGCATCGCGCAGCTCTACGCCGCCCACCATGATGCTTCCCGCCGTCGGGTCGTAGAGGCGCAGCAGCAGGCGCGTGACTGTGGTCTTACCCGAGCCGGTACGCCCCAACAGACCCACCACCTCGCCTGGTGCGACACGAAACGTCAGGTCGTGGATCACGTTATCGTCGCCTTCGTAGGCGAAGGTCACGTTGCGGAACTCGATGTCGGGTGCGCCGGGCGCGAACTCGGTAATCCTGCCGTCGGTGAGTGCGCTGTGCGTGCTCATCAGTTCCTGCACCCGGACGGCCCCGGCGCTCGCCTTCTGGAAATCTTCTAGCTGGTTGGAGAGCATGTGCATGGGTTGAAAGAGCGCCTGAGTGTAAAAATAGATTACGAAGGCGGTGCCCAGGTCCGCTCCCTCGGCGTAAAGCGCCACCGCCAGCGCGAAAGCTATGCCTGTTCCCAGGGCTTCAGCAAGGCTGGGTATGCTCCAGGGGATGCTGCTCGCCAGCCTCGCTTTGCGCCCGGTCTGGAAGCGCTCTCGCATGAACCCGTACAGGCGGCGCAGGGCGTAGGGTTGGGCGCCGTTGGCGCGTATGTCCACCGTGCCCGCCAGGTGCTCCTCTACGAAGCCGAACAGTTCGGCGCTCGCCTGCCTGTGGGCCTTCCAGAAGCGGGTGGCAATCGTCCGCAAGCCGAGCATGGCTCCGAGTGTGATAAAGGCGAAGACGGTGAGCGCCCCACCCACGCGCCAATCGACTGTGGTCCACAGCACGGTGAGCACGCCCAGCAAGAGCAAAAGGCTGCCAAGTATCTGCACCACGAACTGCGAGAAGAAGTTGGCAAGCGCGGTCACGTCGCCGTCGATGCGCTCTATAAGCTCGCCGGGGGTGCGCGCCTTGTGGAAGCCCAGGTCGAGTCGCAGACAGTGAAGGGCGAGGTCCGCGCGCAGAGAGTTCGTGGCGGTCCAGGCTACCCGCTCGCTCGCCCAGGTGGCCCCGACGTAGAGCACCTGTTGGAAGATGGCGAGGACGAGGAAGAGGGCGGCGATGCCGAGCACGCCGCCTTGCGGTCCGGGATTGGTCACCGTAGCAATGAAGGAGCGTAGGATCTGCGGATTGAGCAACTGCAATCCGATGCTGCCCAATAGCAAGATAGCCAGCAGCACCACTCGCAAGCGTTGCGGGGCGAGGTACCTGGCTAGCATGTTGCGGTACAGGCCGAAATCGTGGGCTACGGGGCCGGGCGAAATAGATGAGTCTATGGGGCTAACCCTCGGCAGACAGAAGTTGGCAGCTAAGCATGCCGCCCGTCCAACGATTATACAGCCAACAACTTGCTATCTGGCAAGACCAGAGATGTAATCTGCCTCGGCATGCAGACTGAGCCTTCAGGCAAAACGAACAGGTTATAGAAGGGCACAGTGAGCAGTTGCGGGAGCATAGACACACAGTGGAACGCAATGCCCCAGGATATGTGATAATAGCTTGCCACAGCCTGCATGATAGCCACACTCCCACGCAGAACTTTGGCACGGACGATAGGTCAGAGAGGTGATGCTATGGGCCGACCAACTCTCAATCTGGAAGAAGCCTCGCGCTTTGCAGACCTGGCATTGAAGGGCATCGGTCGTGAGTACCCCAACAAGCTGGACCATGTAATCAATGATGAGGCTGACGTACGTACCCCCAGGCAGCTACACCCCGCCTTCTATGGGTGTTTCGACTGGCACTCCTCCGTCCACGGGCACTGGATGCTTGTTCGCCTGTTAAGGCTTCACCCCAAACTACCACGTGCGGCTGAGATACGTGCTGCTCTGACCACTAACCTCTCAGAGCAAAACATCCTGGCTGAAAGAGCGTACCTGGAACAGCCAAACCGCCGCTCATTCGAGCGCACCTATGGTTGGGCCTGGTTGTTGAAGCTGGCGGAGGAACTCTACTCCTGGGCAGAAGAAGACAACGATGCCGGTGCCGGGCAGTTGTACAAGGACCTTCAGCCCCTGTCCGACGCCTTCGTGGCAAGATACCTGGACTTCCTTCCAAGGCAGGTGTATCCCGTCAGGACCGGCACTCATCCGAACACCGCCTTTGGTCTGCTCTTCGCCTTGGACTACGCCAGAACGCTGAATCACCGGGAGCTTGAGAGCCTTGTCGTGGAGCGCAGCCTGGCGTACTTCTCGGGGGATACCAACTACCCGGCCTCGTGGGAGCCTGGGGGTAGCGACTTCATCTCGCCCGCGCTCGTGGAGGCCGATCTGATGCGCAGGGTGCTGCCCGGAGGCGAGTTCCGGGAGTGGCTCGGGCGGTTCTTACCCGACATAGCGAGCGCCGAGCCTGAGAGCCTCTTTCAACCCGCGCTCGTAACGGACCGCACGGACCCACAGATCGTGCATCTGGACGGGCTAAATCTCAGCCGCGCCTGGTGCATGCACGGCATTGCTTCCGCGCTCTCTCCCGGCGATCCCCGGCACGGGATTCTGGGCGAAGCCGGCGACAGGCATGCTAAAGCTTCTCTTCCTCATATCGCCAGCGGCGATTACATGGGCGAGCACTGGCTGGCCTCATTCGCGGTCTATTTGCTTTCCTACTGTTAGCATCCTAAATCGAAATGGGTAACGAATGGCATGGAAACGTATGTCCTCCCAGGGAGTAGCACCTGACAGGCATGGGCACACGCGAGGTAAGTGCGTAAGGGCAAAAGAGCTACGGCCAGGTAAACATAGCTACTATGCTACCCAGCACGCCCGCCAGCAGACCCAAAGCACATAACACCCCCAGGCCATTGACGAAGCTGCTGGGCCTCACCGGTAATATCGCCGGCCGGTGGGGCAGCAAGACGAACCCCAACAGAGCGCCGCACAGCAGGCCCCCGGCGTGTGCGGCATTATCTACGAAGGCGAAAGCCACCAGGCCAAATAAGGCAACCAGCGCGACCGTACCGAGGATGGACTTCAAGAAACCGGGAGGCAGGTTAGGGCGGTTGTAGTAGCCAAGCACGCCCAGGAACCCGATTATGCCCATGATGCCCCCCGACGACCCGACGGACGTAGCCGGCACGAGCAGCAAGCTGAATAAGCTACCGGCGAGCGCCGAGAAGAGAAAGACGATAGGCAAGTAGGCGCGTGCCACCAGCACTTCTACGACTTTCCCGTACGCGTACAGTACGAGCACATTGAAGAAGAAGTGCCAGATGCTGGCGTGTAGCACGGTGCCCGTGAGCAGCCGCCAAACCTCTCCCTCCCACACCGCCTCCTTTACAAGCCCCGCCGCATCTATGGCGGACCAGATCTCATCCGACCTGTCGGTGAAAATGCCCTCGAACGCATTTTGGATGCTGGTGTAGAGTTGGACCAGACCTACCAGGAGCAGCGCGCCTATAAGGGTCAGCGTGAATGAGGCTCGACGGCGGCTCAGCCACTCCTGGTAGCGTATGTTCTGAGCAGCTTCAAGGGCGTCCTCCCAGGTGACAGCCCTGGTACGCATGCGGTACAGCGCCCAGCCGGTCTGTATGGCCGGTAAGATACCGAGCACCAGGGGCAGTATGAAGTAGGCAATGAAGGGGGTGTTCGTACGCGCCCCGGACGTACTGAAGTTGAACACGGCCAGGCCCGACCACAGGGCGGCTGTGAGGAGATAGAGCCGTAGCTGTTGCCTGGCGTACAGTACGTCCCGGTGCCTGACCTCGTGGAGCAACTCTGGGACCTCTTCGGGCGGTAGCATGTGCGAAGAACGAGGCCGCCAGACCAGCTTGATGTGCTTGGAGCGGTCCCAGGCGATATGCGAGCGCAACTGCTCGAACGAACAGTTGGAGGGAACGTTGTTCAGCATGAAACCCCAGCCGGGTCCCTCCTGGGGAGGCGGCTTCGGGTAGAAGTCCTCAACGTTCCAGAGCGGGCCGGAGACACGCGGCGCGGGCGTTGCGTCCCCGGTTGCGTCCCCGGTTACGCCTGGCGAGAGTGGGTCTTCACCTGTCTGTCCTTCTCTCATATCCGGCAAGGCGTCTCGCTCCAGAGACCTGTTTCAAGTCTCCCGCTACAGGGTATGCGCTCCCCACTTAAGGTGCTTCAACAGCGTAAAAGGTGCCATCGAAGTCACCGAAATACTGCACACCGGCAGAGGAGACCAACCCTTGGACGAAGCTCTCGGTTGAAAACTGCCATATAGCCTGGCCGGTCTTCACATTTACAGCTTCTATGCCATCATTGGCGGCAATGTAGAGGACGTTCCCGTCCAGGCTGGGTGAAGATATGCAGCACTCCGTTACGTACTTCCAGCGTTCCGTTCCTGTCCTAACATCCAGGGCAGCAAGGTAGTTGTTGTCATTCGCCTCCGGGCGATATTTCTTATCTATCACTCCAGGAGCGTTCACTCCCACATAGAGGGTATCTTCCGTTACCAGGGGGTACGAGAACGAGCCAAAGTCGGCTTGATAGCTCCATATCTGCCGCCCGGTCTGCCCATCCAGCGCCAGCAAGCTTTCGCCGGTCGAAGCGTAGAGCACATTTCCACGCGCTGCCAGGGGAAAGGCACGCAGCACGTCTGACTTCCATTTCTCCTGGCCTGTGAGGGCATCCAGCGCATAGAGGAATGGGTCGCGCCCTTGGGCGTTAGTCCTGTCTACAAAGTAAAGCGTGCCGCCGGCCACAACCGGTGCGCTCCACACATCCGCGTCGGGAAGGTCTTTCTTCCAGACCAGCTTCCCGCTCGCAACGTCCACCGCATATAGGTGCCCGCTCGGCTGGTCGCTATAGCCTCCTACCCGCCCCGACCACTGTCCTCCACCGAAGTATGCTATGCCTGCGGCCACAACGGGGGCAGTGGCCTCTTCGTCCTCGGTCTCGAAATCCCACTTCCGAGTGCCCGCCTTCGCGTCCAGCGCATAGACGTACCCCGCCTTGACGATTTCCGGGCTAATATCCAGAGTCCTCGCACCGGCGAACAGCACTTTTCCACCGGCGACAATGGGCCGTGACATGCTGCCCCCCGACGATGGCGCAGTCCACTCCCGTGCTCCTGTGGCGGCGTCCAGGGCGCACAGGCACGTGTCTTCGCTACTCACGTAGACCAGTCCATCCGCATAGGTGGGAGGGACCCCAATTCTGTACCCAACCTTTGTCTGCCACTTTATGTTGCCGGTCGGTAGCGGTGTCGGCGTCGGCTCGTTCGAGCTAACAGCCTCGTCTATCATGTTCTCAAGCTGAGCCAACTCACCGGGTGCGCTCCTATCCCCATGATAATGAAAGATGCTCTTGCGCTTCGTCCCGGTGGTTATTGAAGTAGTGGCGGACGAGGCATCTGACATATCATAACCGTTGTAGTCGTCCTTGAGGGAGAAGTAGTCTATACGCTCGAACTCAGCGACCAAATCTCGGACCTTCTCCTCACTTACCTGGTAGGTCCTGGTGATGACGTTGGAGCGCTCGTCAATTGTCTCCCAGTCTTCTTCCGAGTAGAGGACCTCACCCGTGCCGTGTACTATCAGGTCATAGGTATAGCACCTGGTGGACATCATCCCACACACGGGCCGGGTGAGGGTGATGACAACGCCTTTGGGGTCTATAGTAGTGGTATCACCGTCTTGGGCGAGCGGTTCAGCCTGCGTGCGTTCGAGGACTACGGCCAGCCGCGCGTTCGCCGGGTCGATAGGCATCTCCTCGCCCGGACGCCCGGCCAGGTCGCTTATGACGCCCTTCAGCACAACCTTTTGCCCCGCACTCAGCGCCTTCGCCTGCTCCGCGCTGACATCTGCCAGCACTACATCCGCCAGCCCCGTGCGCCTGACGCCCCGGTACTCAAATGTGAGGAAGGGGTCTATGTCGTACAGTTCGTCCATATCAATGCCGACTTCGTACCGGCCGCCCTGGCCTTCCTTTACACGCACTATCCAACCCTGCCAGTCCTGGACTTCTTTACCTTTCAGGCTTGAGATGAGCGCAGCCATATCCTTCGGGTACTGTTGCTCGTCCGCCTCCGCGGTAGGAGAAGATGCAGGCGTCGCGGCATCCTGGGCGTCCCGTCGCAGGTGGGCAATCCGCGCTCTGATCTCATCGAAACTCGGAGCGGCATTTTCACCGGGCGTGACCGTTGGGGGGACGGTGGGATCGCTGGTAGGCTGGGCTGGCTGCTGTGGAGCGCACCCGGAGAGCGCCAGTATACAGGCCACTACCGGTGCGAGGAATAGCTGGCGGATCTTCATGCGCGGTGTTCTCAAGTAATCAACCCCTTCCCGGTACCTGCTTAGAGCCTCCAGGGCCTGCGTGTATGGCCGAGCCAGGGGCGTGAGGGTGGCGGGTCTGCAAGGATGGTGGGGGTAGGGGGAGGTTGTGAGTGGTCCGGTAGCATGATGGAGGTATACACGCTGCCGGAAGCGAGTGTTTTGCCACCGGTGCTGACGAGGTGCTGTAAGCAGCGTCATGCTGGAATACCCTGGCGGGGTCATCATACCAGACCCTGGCATCCTTTTCGAGTATGTCCTCGCTGCTGGCGTCAGTCATGTCCCACACCTCCACCAGCCCCAGATACCCTCGCGTAGGTGCCCGTGATTCGATGCCTACCTACTGCTAGAAGCCGTCACACAGATCGGGAGGAGGATATGGGCACCCAAAGTCCCTGCTTGTCATCTTGAGTACCATGCTAATGAAGGAAAGTCAGCCAATAGGGCTACATGCGTGTGAGAAGCTAAATATGGTGCCAGTGGTGCCAGGCGACGCCCCACGATTGAAATCGGGGGCTACACTTTGCAAAGTCCCACAAGGGGACTCCTCTACCCCTCTACCCTCCTACTCTCTAGAAAGCGACCCTGATGCATAAAGGCAGTCCCGCAGGGACTTTGCAAGGTGTAGCCCCCGATTTCAATCGCGGGGCGTCGCCTGGCACCAT
>DASVRN010000039.1:0-9619 GCA_036388595.1 Chloroflexia bacterium | reverse complement strand
CATGTAGCCGTACTGGAAGTGCTGCTGGGCCGCCGGAAGCACGCCCTCCTCCGGTACTGTAGGGCAACCCAACCGGTCGCGCACGTGTACGTGATCGCGCCATATTTTGCCGAACCCACGTACCGGCTCCAACAAGCAGTTGGAGATTGGCGGGACGGTAGGCGTGCTTTTGCCTGGTGTCGCCGTGGGCTGGACCGTGCCCGTAGTGGTGGGCGTGCCGGTGCTCCTGCGGGTGGCCGTGGCCGAAGGCGTAGCCGTCGCGCTTGGTACCTGCGTCGGCTGGCTCGTGGCCGTCGGAGGCACGGCCGTATTGCTTGGCGCTGCCGTGTTTGTGGCCGAAGATGAGGGCTGGGCCTGAGGCGCTGTAGGCATCACACGCGTATTGGTTGGCGCGGGCCTAGTAGCCGTAGGCGGCACGGGCGTGCTAGGCTGCTTCGTCGCCGTGGCGGCAGGCTGATCGGGCGTGTCCGTGGCTCCCACCACAGGCACTTCAGGCGACACCTGGGCCACAGCCGTCGAGGCCGGTGTGTTTACGGGAGGAGGTTCCGGCGTCTGCGTCGGAGGGACCGGCGTCTCTGTTGGTATAGGTGTGTTGGTGGGGCTACTGGTGGCGGTAGGCGTGTGCATGGCCGTGCTGAACTCCAGCTCAACGGGTTCACTGTCCAGCGGTCCCGGAATACCCAGTTGGCGCACTCTGGCCGCATCAATGGTTATCCTGTACCGTGTGCCCGGCTTCCACGTCTCCTGGGGCTGTATCGCCAATTCTCCGCTGCTCGTCTTGCCTTTGTACGTTTTTGTGACCTCCACAGGCACCAGGCCGTTACTGACAACTTCCGCTACAGTCGTGAAGCTCTTGATGTCGTCTTCAATAACCGGCTTGGAAAGGAGCACGTGTACTGCTTCCTCGTAAGTGGTAAGCTCGCCCTGCTCCACCATAGTTGCCACGGCTACAGGGGTCTTGTTGAAGAGCATAAAGTAGGATACGGCAATGAACAGCGCGCCAACGAGCACGGCCGCGGGAATAGCCCTGGCCCAGCCGCTACCGGCCCCTGTGAAGACATTGATGACGCTCGGCTTGTTCCTGTTCTGAGGAAGGGGGATGACCTTGCCGTGGGAAGACGGGGGACTCTTCACCAGGCGTGCGCCACCCTCTCGCGCCTCGATAGCACGCCAAACGTCGCGCCGCAAGCCTGCCGGGGGCATGGGCACGGGCATGGCACGCAGGTCGCTGCCAATCGCCCTGTACTCGGACAGGGCCTGGCGGCAACCTTCGCACGTAGCGAGGTGTCGCTCCACTGATTTTCGCTCTTCCGGGGTCACCTCTCCGTCCAAGTATGCGGAGATGAGTGGCCGGATTTCGCCGCAATTCATCACTATTCCCCCAAATTTACCGGTTTAGCACTCAGCGTTCATACGCTTTATTTCCTACATAGTCAATCTAATCGTCGTAGTCGCCCGCTTCCCGCATGGCGACCTGGTCCGACTCCGCGCCCGGCGCGTGCCCGTACTTGCGCAGGTAGACCTGCCGGAACTCTTCTCGCGCCCTGAACAACAGCGACTTCACCGCCGAACGGCTCAAGCCCATCACGTCGCCTATTTCGTCGCACGACAGCCCCTGGTATTCCTTCAGGACGAGCGACATCCGGTGCTTGGGCGTGAGCCTGTCAAGGACCGACTGCACCTCGCCGCTGGTCTCGAACTGGTTGTACTCGCCCACGGGGTCGTCATCGGCTGCCGGTTCCATGCCGGGGTTCGTGTCGAACGTCTCCCACGGCAGCCAGCGGATCAGTTTGCGCCGCCGGAGCACGTCCATGCAGGCGTTCGAGGCGATACGGTGCAGCCACGCGGACAGGTTGAGGTCGGGCGCGGTCCTGGGGAGCGCCTGGTACGCCTTTATGAAGGTGTCCTGGGTCAGGTCGTAAGCGTCCTCGGCGTTGCCCATCAAGCGGTAGACGAACGCGTATATGCGGCGCTCGTAGCGACTATAAATCGCCTCGAACGCTGTGGAGTCACCTTCTCTGGCCCGAGCTACCCAGCTTTTTTCATCTATAGCCAAAGCTAAACCTTCCACGCCCGGCGTACCTCCACACATACAACGGAGAGATAATCGCCAGGTTGCAACCAGTTATGTAAGGTCGCATGGAACCGCAGTCATAAACCACTACTATTAATTGTACCATCTTCCCTGCTTCCGACGCCTACAGCGTTGGGAGTATCTGGGCGGACGATGGACTATAGGAGACGAAAACGCAAAGACGCAAAGAACGCAAAGAACGCGCAAAGATTTGGATGGTTTGGATATTATCTAGTCACTAACCACTAACCACTAACCACTAACCGCTCCTCAGTCCTCAGTCCTCAGTCCTCAGTCCTCACCACTCGTTCCGCATGACCAACATCAGCGCCCAGACAGTACCTATTGGCCTGCGCTGCCTATGCCGGGCCGCCGATTAACTGTGGTATATTAGGGCGTGGGCGGGTGCGGACGCGACTTGCCCGCGCTTTCTTGCGTACTATTCAATATGAAGGCAGAGGTCGCCGTTGACAGCGGCTACAATCATATGCAGCTTGGGGTAAGGCGAACAGCAGTCGGGCCGGTAAGGTTCACCAGGGGCCAATGGTGCAACCTGTGCGGCGCGCGCCTTTCGGCTATGGGCATGCACCAGACCCCGGCTTTCGGGCACCAACGTCAGATCGGGTGGCTGGACTCGGCGGGCAGGATATCGGTGTGGTCGCTGTGCGTGCAGTGCTACGACCTGCGGCTGCGCTGCGCCTCTTGCAACATGCAGGTAGGTTCCGAGGGGGTGATGCTGGAGGGCGAGCGGGGGGTCTATTGCCGCCATTGCTTCGAGTCGCGCCCACGCTGCGACACATGTGGCCGCCCCGTTGGAGCGCACTACTGGTCGCGTCCCGACGGCCGCAAGCTGTGCGACCGCTGCCAGTCCACCGCCGTGTCTGACGCCCCTTATGCGCATGCTCTCTATAGAAGGGTGCGCGCCGCCCTGGACCGCGACCTGGGACTTTCCCTCAGCGAGCCTTGCCAATTGAAGCTGGTGAACCGCCGCCAGTTAGCAGGGCTGATCGACAAATCTTCCCTTTATAGCCTCGACGCCGCCAGCCGCGACCGCTGTTTCGGCCTGTTTATGCGCGAGGGCATGCACAGGGCCATTTTCGTGGAATACGGATTGCCTCAGATTGTATTGCTGGAGGTCCTGGCCCACGAATTCGCCCACGCCTGGCAGAGCGAGCAAAGCCCCGCCGACATGCCCGCCGAAGTGCAAGAAGGCTTCGCGGAGTGGGTCACGTATAAGCTGCTGGAAGGCTGGGGCTGCTGGAAGCGCATCGACCGGATGTTGCGGCGCGAAGACCTTTATGGGCGTGGCCTCAAGCGTGTATTACAATGGGAGCAGACAGAAGGCCAGGCAGGAGTAATTCGTAGAATGAAACGGGGATTCTGAAACGTGAAACGTGAAACGTGATGCGGCTGGTGTCACTGGGTACGTGAATTTGAGGCTGTTGGGGTTGTAGGACCAAGCTCCCCTCTGTCATCCTGAGCGTAGCGAAGGATCTCAAGAAGGTGGCGAGGGGATTCCCTTGAACGCTACAGCACCAGAGGCTGTATATTCAACCTGACTCCAGGAGAAATATCTGAGATCCTTCGCTACGCTCAGGATGACAGGATGGGGCTTTGGTCCCACAAGACACCCAGATTGGCATCCACGAACCAACCGTAGCAAACCGCATCACGTTTCACGTTTCAGAATGGAGGAGCATGGCAAACGAGATTGCCCTTAACACTACCCTCAACCTTGAGACGGTACAGGCGGGAGAGCAACCACGCCTCTTGTATTTGCTGGTAGACGTCAGGCCCGGTGAGGGAGGCGTGACGGTCCAGGCCCCCGTGAACATGGCGGTGGTGCTCGACGTCAGCGAGTCGATGCGCCTTCCGGTGCTCACTCAGGCCCAGTTCAAGGAACTAAGCGCGCTGGGCCACGTCCAGCAAACGGTATCCGACGGCGTGCCCGTCTGGACCTTCAGGACCATCCCGCCCCACATACGCGAGCAGGCCCCCTCCAACCTTGAGGCGGTACAGTCGGCCATCTCGCAGGCTGCCACCCACTTCGAGGAGGGCGACCGTATCTCCCTGGTGGCCTTTGCCGACCGCGCCGAGGTGATGCTGCGGGGCCTGGGGGGAAGCGAGACGTCGCAGTTGTTAAGCGCCGTCACCCAGCTGAGCACTCAGCAGCTTGGCGACAACACCGAAATCGCGGAGGGGCTGCGGGAGGGACTGGCCGAGGTGCTCAGGGCGGCCTCGCCTGAGATGGTGAACCGGGTGCTGGTCCTCACCGACGGGTTCACCCGCGATCCTGAGCGCGTACGCGAGCTAGCGAACCAGGCGCGCAAATCGAGGGTGGCGGTAAGCACCCTGGGTATTGGCAGCGACTTCAACGAGCGCCTGCTGGTGGAGATGGCCGACGCCAGCCACGGCAACGCCTACTTCGCCCGCGTGCCCAACGATATACCGCCCGCCTTCCAGCAGGAGCTTGCGGCGGTGCAGTCGGTTACTTTGCGCAACGTGGACATACAGGTGCGGCTCAGCGCGGGCGTCGAGCTGCGGCGGGCCTACAGGGTGCGACCCGCAATCTCGGCGGTGGTGGATGCTAGGCGGCAGGGCCGAGTCGCGTCGGTGTCGATGGGCGACCTCGACCCCGCCAATCCTCCCGCGTTGCTTGTGGAGCTAATCGTGCCGACACAGCCGCGGGGCACCTTCCGCATCGCGGGCATCTCCCTCAACCACCAAACGCCGGAGGGCACCCAGGTCGCTGCTACCCAGGACGTAGTTATCCGTTACTCTATGTCGAAGGAGCGGGAGGTGCCGAACCCCACCGTAATGAACACGGTGGAGAAGGTCACGGCCTACGTGCTGCAAACTCGCGCTCTCAACGATATGGCGGCAGGTAACATATCAGCCGCCACCCAGCGCCTGCGCGCCGCCGTCACCCGCCTGCTCACCGTGGGCGAGACCGACCTTGCCCAGGCCGTGGAAGCCGAAGCCGCCCGCCTCGAACAGAGCGGCCAGGTCTCCCCGGAAGGTGCCAAGGAGATCCGCTACGCGACGCGCAAGCTGACGCAGAGGTTGGACGCCTGAAACGTGGTTCTGAAACGTGAAACGTGAAACGTGATGCGGTTTGGGCGGCTTGGGTGCTGAAGATGTTGCGTTACGGCCAGTAGGGAAAAGTGATATTATGGTAGCGAGATAGTACGGCGAGCAGACATGATTGACCTTCACGTTTCACTTTTCACGTTTCAGAACCCCGTAACATTGCGTCCCGCCTCAACGTATAGGTTGTTGAGATGCTGATCTGTCCTCTGTGTGGAAAATACATTTCCGTCGATAAGCGCAACTGCGAGGCGTGCGGGGCATTCCTGGGCCAGGCGGAGCGCGTGTCCGCTAGCCCCACCCCTTCCGGGCCGATGCCGGCAAATGGCTCCTCCCCCTCCGCCGAGGCGTTCAGCGGGCCGCTTTGCTCTGTCTGCCGCCGCCCCAACCGCTCCACGTCGGCTTTCTGCGCGCACTGCGGCCAGCGCCTGCGGACAGGGTCGGGCGAGCCATCTTACGCCATGCCGCACGTAGCAGCGCCTGTCTACACGGGAGGCGGTCCATCGAACTCGCCTCCCGTTTCCGTAGCCCCGGACGTCACGGGTAACATACCCGCCGGGACGGTGCTGAAGCGGCGTTACCGCATCCTACGCAAGGTGGCACAGGGCGGCATGGGAGCCGTCTACGAGAGCACCGACACGCAGAGTCCCATAGGAAATCGCGCGGCCATCAAGGAGATCAGCCCCGCCGCCCTGCCCCCCGGAGAGCGCACCCAGGCCGTTACTGATTTCCGCCGCGAAGCCCAGATGCTCGCCCGGCTACAACATGACAACCTGGTGAAAGTGGTGGAGACGTTCGAGGAACTAGGCAAGCATTTCCTGGTCATGGAGTTCGTGCCGGGCCGCACCCTGCTCAACGTGCTCGACCTCGCCGGGGGTCCGCTCCCGGAGCATCGCGTGCTCGCATGGGCCAGGCAAATCATCGACGTGATCCAGTACCTGCACACGCAGGACCCGCCCATCATTTACCGCGACCTGAAGCCTGCCAACGTGATGCTCGTGGAAGGCACCATCGAGAAGATAAAAGTGATAGATTTCGGTATCGCGCGGCTGCACAAGGTGGGCAAGACTTCCGACACCGAGGCGTTCGGTACCGCCGGATACGCACCCCCGGAGCAGTACGGCAAGGGCCAGACCGACCAACGCTCCGACATCTACGCGTTCGCGGCCACCATGCACCACCTTCTCACCAACCGCGACCCCAGCCTCAACCCGTTCAACTGGCTCTCCATCAGGCGCTACAACCCCGGCGTTTCCCCCAGGGTCGATACCGCTATCATGCAGGCGCTCAGCCTGGACCCGCAGAAGCGTTTCCAATCGATTGAGGCGTTTGCGCAGGCGCTGGGCCTCGATGGCGCCTATGCGCCCCGCTCCCGGCCACTACGCGACTCTGTAGCCCCACCTGCACCGGCCCCAGCACCTGTACCCTCGCCCATTCCCTCCAGGAGCAAGACGAACGGCCAGCCGAAGAAGAAGCCCCAACCAACGCCGGTCGCCCCGGCCCTAGAGCCTGCGTCGGTTCGCTCCGTTCCTGTGACGTCCACGTATGCCGGTCCTGCGGTGGCCGACTTGCCCATAGCCGCCAGCGTTGCCGCGCCCGTTATGCCCGCCGCCCCTGCTCTACCTTCCGCCCCGGCGAGGCCCGTGACGGACCGCGCCTTCGGTAACGGCAAGGTATCCGAGGCCGGACCCACAGCGGCAACCGCCGTACCGCCCACGCCCGATATAGTCGCGCCCACGACATCGACTGCACCTCCGGTAAGGGAGACAACCACGCAGGCCCCGGTCGAAGTCGCTCCCGCTCCTACATCCGTGCAACCCAAGACGCCCGCAGTGGACGTGAGGTCGCCGGGCCACAACAGAAGCAGTGGTGTGCCCGCATTGGTCATTTCCGACAGGCTGGTGGACCTCGGGGAGACAAAATGGAATCGTAAGACCGTCAAACACGTCCAGCTCGGGGGTGTGGGTGGGGGGCCCGTTGAAGGCCGGGTCAGCGCCAGCCACCCCTGGATCGCCTATAACCCGGCGCAGTTCAAGGGCAACACGACCACGTTGGAGGTCAAGGTAAGGCGCGGGCAGTTGCGATTTGGGCGGGTGCAGTTGCACGTACCCAACCTTTTCGCTATGATATGGACGCGTACGCGCAGGTGGCTGCCGTTCTTCGGCTTCTGGTTCTGGCTGCTGTTGCTGGTGGCAAGTTCGCTTGGCCGCACCTTGCTGTGGGCCATGGCGGGCGCCGTCGTTCTCCTGCTGGTTGCCGAGGCCCTGTTATTGCTTTGGTCATGGCATGTGAAGTTGCTGGTGCCTGCCGAGCACCTCAATACCGGGCGAATATTGGTGAAAAGCTCAGGCGGCGACCAACAAATTGAGGTGAGGGTCATGGCCCGCCCGTCCGGGGTGCGTAAGACGCTCGGCTGGACGATGGCACTGGTGTTGCTGACTGCTGAGCTATCAGGGTTAGCATGGCTCGTAATAACCGTGGTACTAAAGCCACTCAACGTCTTCATCCCGCTTTTCTAAGACCAACAAACGAGGAGAACAAGCATGAGATGCCCCAATTGTGGTAACGAAAATCCTCCTGATTACGTCTTTTGTGACGAGTGCGGCGCGCGGCTGCAAGGAGGAGAAGACACCGGGATTGCCGCCCAGGGTGGCGTCACGGGCGCGGGAGTTGCCGACCAGCCTCAGGCCGCCGGTGCGGTCCCGGTCGGTGTGGGAGGCCAGGCGCAACAGGGCTACGGGGCTGATGCCGGGTACGGTTCCTCGCAAGGCGGTCAGGCGCAGGCTCCCGGCGGCCAGTACGACGGCGGCTCATATGCCAGCCAGGTAGGGACCACCGGCGAGTTTGCCGATAGCGGACCAATGGACGCGGGCGCTGTAGGCGGGGACCAGGCGTCATGGGACGCGCAGGGCGGCGCTGCCAGCCTCGGTGCGGGTACCTCCGGCGGTGACGCGGACGGTGACGCAGGCTACGGAGCCGGGCAGCAAGCCACTCAGGCCACTTACGGGGAGGACAAGGGCTTCGGCGCGGGTCCCAGCGCGACCTCAGCACATGGCGTACCCGCAGCCGCGGACAACGGCCAGGGTGCAGGGACAGCCTCAGCCGCTGTCGCTCCCGTGACCGAAGATACCATGCAGACGAATGCCGGGGACCAGTCGCAGGCCTGGCAGCCGGGGAGCGACGACTCCGACATCTACGCTCCCAGCGCGCAGGCAGGTGAGGACCAGGGTTCCACTTTGCCGGGCGTCCTCGAAATTGACGAGGCTGGGGCGCAAGCGGACCAGGGTGGTGCGGCCTACGCGCCGGTAGCCTCTGGTGAGACCTACTCCGATGCGGGTGCGAGCACAGGTGCCGGAGCAGGTGCGGGCGTGCAAACCGGTGGCGGACAGGGTGCCTGGGCTTCCCAGGCGCTCAACCTGCTCGACCGGGCGCAGACCGCGATGGGCCGTGGCGACTGGGCAGCGTTCGGCAGCGGAATGTCGGAACTGCGCTCCTTCCTCACCGGCCTCGGAGCTACCGCCAATAACGGCGCCTGGATGGCCGGATCGTATGATGCCGCCCCTTCAGCTTCTACGGCGGCACCCTCCCAGCCCGCGACTTCCACCGGCGGGCCGTCAAGTGGGTACGCGGGCAGCGATACATCCGCGGGACAGGGTGCGACTCAGGGCCAATACAACGAGCCTGCATACTCCAGCGGCACACCCGCAGCGGCGATAGATGACGCTCCTACCCTGGAGCCGCAGGCCGAGGCAGGTACGCTGGGTACGCAAGATGCCACGGGTTACGACGCCGGTTACGGTGCGGCCCGGGATGCCGCGAGCAGCGCGGTCCAGGACGCTGGTGCCGCTGCCCCTGTGGGGAGCGATATCGACAGCGGCCAAGCGGCAGGTGCGGACGCAGGTGTAGGTACGGGCGCTGACCTGGGCATGATGAGCCAGGGAGCGTCACAGGCCGCTGTAGGCGGCACGACTGTAGGTGGTGCGGCGGTGTCACCGAACGGGACGGTGGAGAACATGATGGCCCGGCTGGTGATTATCTCCACCGGCGCGGAACTGCCCCTGCCCGACCAGGAAGAGATCATGGTGGGCCGCGAAGACCCCTCCAGCGGCATCTTCCCGGACGTTGACCTTACGGCGTACGGTGGCGAAGAAGGCGGCGTCTCCAGGAGGCACGCACGGTTGCTGCACATCAACGGCGACTACTTCGTCGAGGACCTGCAATCGACCAACTTCACCAAGCTCGACGGCCAGCGCCTCCCCGCGCACGTGAGGGAGCGACTGGAAGACGGGGCGAGGATAGACTTCGGTAGGGTGGCAACCATATTCCGAAGAAGCTAGAGAGTGACGAGTAATACGTAACTAAATTAGCAATAAACAACAAAGCGGCTCCTGGAGTACATTCTTCCAGGAGCCGCTTTACGTGTTACTCGTCACTCGTCACTCGTCACTCGTCACTCGT
>DASVRN010000038.1:0-5506 GCA_036388595.1 Chloroflexia bacterium | reverse complement strand
GATCTGCCGCTGGGACTCCAGCTTGGCACACCCGGCGAATCGGCTGCGGTAGAGTGAATTTGTTCGGCGGTAGCGTGCTGGTCGCCGTGCCACGTGCCGTCCTGTGCGTACCAGACGGCAAGCACCGCCTGCTGTGGGTCCGTCTCAGTGTAGCCCCAGTGAATTCCGTAGTAAAGGGTGGCGCGCACGTTGTCGGGCGGCATCGACGGCTCCGCAAGCGACACGGGCACGAGGGGGACCGTGCTGCCTGGCTGCAACGACATGCCCCGTACCTGCAACCGCGCGCTGCCCCCAGCGGGCACCATTACCGAAGTCGCGGGCACCATATAAAGAGCGCCAGCCGAGGCCACACGGGTGCCGGAACCGGCCCAAGTGAAGACCCCACCTGATAGTGAGGCGACAAGCAAAGCTATAAGTGCGAGGCCATAACGACGGGAGTTGAGGGCGCGCCGGGGCTTGCTCAAGTTGGGGATCTGCCTTTCAGGAACGGGTAAGCTGCTTTGTGAGTATACAGCCTGGGGTAGTGATTTTCAAGCAGAAACGATGGTGGACGATGGACGATGGACGATAGTAGGAGACGGAACCGCCAAGACGCTAAGAGCGCCAAGAACCCGCCAAGGTTTAGGATGGTTGTTGGCAAGAATGCTAACCACTAACCACTAACCACTACTCAGTCCTCAGTCCTCAGTCCTCATCACTCCTATCGTCCATCGTCCCCTCGCAAGGCTTGCATCCGTGACCTTCATATGCTATATTGTTAGGTCGATAACTGTAACATAATTCGATGGGGGTGCCTTTTTGTTCGACGTTAGTTTGCCTGAGATTAACTGCGATGCAGTGAGTGATAGTTATGGGCGCTATCGCATAGAGCCGCTTCAGCCTGGGTGGGGTACGACGCTGGGCGCCAGCCTCCGCCGCATTTTGATTTCGTCCCTACAGGGGGCCGCGGTAACCGGCATCCGCCTGGCCGAGATGCCCGACGATCCGAGCGAGATCCCCGGCATCGAGGAAGGTCTGATTGACCTGGTACTAAACGTGAAGCAGCTGCGCTTCCGGCTAACGCAGCCGGAGGACGGCGCGGAACCGGCCTCGGACCGTGCGATTCTGCGCGTGGTCAGCAAGCTACCGGGTGAGATTACCGGAGCTTCACTGGAACTGCCTGAGGGTATGGAAGTAGTCAATCCTGACACACTGATCGCTACTGCTAACGGCGATGGTAGCACCTTCGAACTGGAGTTGCTCATTGAGACTGGTATAGGGTACGGCTCGGCGGAACTGCGCACCGACCTGCCCGCCGACGTTATCCCCGTAGACGCCGTTTACACGCCGGTGCCCAGAGTAAATTTCGTGGTGGAGCACACCCGCGTGGGCCAGATGACCGACTACGACCGCCTCCTGCTCGAAATCTGGACCGACGGCACCCTACCTCCGGACGACGCGCTGAGCCAGGCCGCTCGCATCCTCACGGGCTATGCCACTTCGGTTGCCCGCTACGGCCGGGACGTCAGCGACCTCGGCATCGAGGAGCCTGTGGCACCCGTGGAGGACGCCACCAACCGGCCCATCGAGGTGCTCAACCTCAGCATGCGTACCACTAATGCGCTCAAGCGGGCCAACATTACCACGATTGCCCAGGTGCTAGCCTACAGCGACAACGACCTGTTGCACCTGCGCAACTTCGGCCAGAAGTCGCTGGTGGAGTTGCAAGAGGCGCTTGTGGCCCACGGCTTCGACCGCCCAATCGAGGAAGGCGACCTCCTGGAGGGTGAAGAGGGCGAGGCTGAGGAAGACGAAGAGTAGTAACCGGGCTTTCCAAAAAGAGAGGACCACCGCGGTGGTCCTCTCTTTTTCATTTTTAGCCACTCTAGCCGCGCCGTGGCGCTCGTTGCCTGGCGCGGTACAGCCCGCGTGAGGCATTTACACGGATGCGGACAAGCCCCCGTAGCGAATTAACGGCGTCCTTCCAGAGGCGGACTTTCGTACCGGCTTCATCGTGCCAGGTTACCGGCACTTCCTTGATGCGGTACTTGAACCTCTGAGCTAGAAAAAGTACCTCGGCATCGAAACTCCAGTCATCTATTACTGAAAGCCCGAACAGGGTCTGTGCGGCCTCCTGTGAAAAACACTTGAAGCCACACGTCACGTCTGAGATATCCTTTGTGGCTATGTGGTTGGTTAGCCAAGTAAAGACCTTCCCCAGCGACTCGCGCCAGCGTGGTTGGTGCTTTACGATGTTGGCACCGGCCATCTTGCGCGAACCGATTACGAGGTCATAACCTTCTTCCAGCCAGGTCCAGAACTTATCTAACTCGTTGGGGGGAGTTGAGAGGTCGGCATCGGTGAAGAGGACGTAGCGCCCTTGCGCCGCCAGCATGCCCACTTTGACGGCGTGCCCTTTGCCACGGTTGCGGGGCTGAGCCAGCACCCTGGCCCTAGCCTCTCCCGCGAGCAGTTGGCTTGCCAACTCGGGGGTGCCGTCAGTCGAGCCGTCGTCCACGACTACGATTTCGTAGGGGTAGTCTTGAGCGTGCAGGAAAGCCAGCAACTCAGGCATGCGCTGGCCCATGCGCTTCGTTTCATTATAGACCGGTACGACCACCGACAGCCGTAGCTCTCGCCCGCCATCTTCACCGGCAGAAGTACCTTCGCTTTGTTCCGGATCGCTTGTCAAAGGTGTTCTCTCATGTAGGGGTTCGCCGCCGCGGTCGGGACGACTTGCAGAACATAGCACACGGCATCTCGTGGTGTCAAGATTCTACAAGCCCTCTTATAAATAGCAGCCCCGAATACCGACAACAGAGTCGGCCTTTGTCATTCTGAGCGTCGCGAAGAATCTCGTCCTCTACCGGGATGTTTCCTCTTTCTTATGGGACACTGTTGCTGAAGGAAAGGTGGTATTTGGTTGGTGAAGGACGAGATTCTTCACTGCGTTCAGAATGACAAAGAAGGGGCTTTGGGTGTTCATCTCCTCATTTCTTTCTGTCAGATGGCTTCTAGCAGCTCACCTATCGCACGAGCATCCTGCTCTGCGCGCGTTCTCAGTATCGCGGCCGCCTGTTTAAGCGTATCACCCTCCTCCTGGCGCAACGTCCATAGCTGGCGAAGCTTCATCTCGATCTCCTCGGGCGATGGCACGCGCGTTTGTACCTCTACTACCCAGCGGCGGGCACCCAGGAGTGTCATCAATGCTCGCATCTTGGGCACGTACGATAGGGCCAGCGAAGGCACACCGGCCGTCGCCCCAAACACGAGCGCGTGCAAGCGCATACTTACCAGCAAATCGGCATGCCGGAGGTACCCCGCCAGGTCAGAGGGCGTGTGTCGCACCTGCGCCCAACTAATTTCGGTGCCAGGCACGCCCAGACGTAACGCCTCACCTTCTACCTGCCTCAAGACCTCGTCGTCGCGTTCCGCCCAGAAGGGCAAAAGCACTACCCTTGCGCCAAACTCCAGCACGCAACAGCGCACCCCGCGTGCGACCGCGCGCACGAACCTCTCGTCGTCTTCGAGGCCGGGCTTCGCTTCCAGTTTAAGGCGGTGACGCATGCTCACCGGGAGGAGGTAGCGCAGGTTTAGGCCGGGGTCGTCGTGGAGCCTGTGTCGCACGCAAAATACGATGGTTTGCTTGCCACCTTTAGCGTCGCCAGGCGCGGTTACGCTCGCAGGTTCGATGAGGAAGGCAGGGTCGGCAGTCACGCGTATTTCGTCCGCCTGCACACCGGCCGACCTGAGAGGACGCGCCGACTCTGCGTCTCGCACGCTGAAGTAGCGGGAAGCTCGGAAGATGGACCTGGCAAGCAGGCGGCCCAGCCTGGTGTAGAGCGGCCCCACTCCCAAACCCCACCCGAACAGCGGTATGCCCTTCAATCTGGCGAGGGCCGCGTAAAGGGCATATAGAGGCAGGTTGTAGACACTGGAGCTATCCTGTATCAAGCCGCCGCCACCGAGTATAAGCGCCCTGGCTTGCATGACCGCGCGCAGGGTCGCAAGGTTAAAGGGGTTGCGGGGCAGGCTCTCGACGCCGTATGTGGCGGCCGTCCGGCTTGGGTTGGTGGACAGTACCAGGAGGTCCTTATGCCCGGCCCGGCGTAGCGACTCCACTACCGATTGCAGCACCGCCTCGTCGCCCGCGTTGGCGCTACCGTACCACCCGAGTATAGCTATCTTCTTCCGGGGCGACCGTCGAACGGCCTCGACTTGCGCCTCTGGGTCCAGCCTGGGCATCAGTCTTGTTTGCGGCCGGGGGCGTCGTGTGACTCGGTCTCGGGGGGTCTGCCTGGCTTGCCGCCCATCTTCGCGGGTTGGCCGTGAGAGCGTCCGTGGGCGTGTACCGGGTTGTTGTCATGAATGACGCGCATGAACAGGGCCTGGTAGCGTTTGGCAACGATATCCCACGAATAGTGCTCCTGCACGAACTTGCGCGCCTTTCGCCCCAGAATCTCGCGGTGTTCGTTGTCGGCAAGCAGTTCGAGGATCGTGTTCGCGAAGGACTCGCTGTCAAGGGGGTCGAGCAGGATGCCGTTCTGCCCCGGCACGATAGCCTCAGGTATGCCATCCAGGCGCGAGGCCACCACGTATCGGCCCGCCGCCGCCGCCTCCAGGGCCACCAGGCCAAAGCCCTCGATGTCATGTTGCACGGGGATGTTGGGCATGATGAACAGGTCGCACAGGTGGTAAGCCGCGCGGAGCGTGTCGTCGTCCACCCGCCCCACCAGCACAACATAGTCTTCCAGGTGCAGCGAGGCAATGCGCGTCTCTATCAATTCGCGTTGCGGACCTTCCCCGACGATCAGGTAGCAGATATCCTGCCGCTGGGCAATAATGCGCGGCATTACCTCCGTGAGGAAATGCACCACGCCCTTGCGCTCTATGAGGCGGCCCACCGTGAGCAGCACCTTGCGGTCTCGCAGCCTGCTACCGGCTGCCATTTGCAGGTTGCGCATGGCCTGGGGCGTAAACTGGTCCGCGAACTCCAGCATGTTCACGCCGTTGGGTACCACTTCGCACAACGAGGGAGGCACGCCACGCTTGATGCACTGGTGTCGCGTGTAGCTGCTGACGCAAATCACCTTGTCCATGCGGCGCAGACACTTCGGGATTATCCATTGGTACAGGCGGTTGGAGTAGGTCACGTCGAGGCCGTGCACCGTGACCACCACGGGCACCCGCAGCAGCGTGCGCAAAGCGAGGCCGAGGGGCGTCAGCAGGGCGTCAGAGAGGTGAATGAGCTTGACGTGGTTTGACCGGGGTACGGTGAGCACCGCCCGCAAGAATGCGTACACGACGAAGACAGGCACAAAGAGGGTCGAGCCGCCCCAGTAGATGGTGCGCGTGGGAGTGAGCCTCCCGACCTCCTTGGTCAGGCTCTGGCTCAGGCGTTGCATGCCACCCACGGAGGGCGGGTGCTTGCGCGTAATGAATAGGATCATAGAGTAATCAGTGGTTAGTGGTTAGTGGTTAGTGGTTAGTGGCTCTCTTCTAACCACTAACCACTAACCACTAACCA